>NZ_AUGA01000065.1:0-31638 GCF_000426785.1 Bradyrhizobium sp. th-b2 | reverse complement strand
GCAACTGGACCTTCGCCGGCAGCCAGCGTGGTGCCGACCGTGCCGCCATCATGCTGACGATGATCACGACCTGTCGTCTCAACGACGTCGATCCGAAAGCCTGGCTCGCCGACGTCCTCGCCCGTATCGCCGATCTTCCCGCATCGCGTCTGCACGAATTGCTGCCCTGGGAATGGAAGCTCCTGCGCCAAGCCGACAAGCCCGCCGATCAGCAGGCCGCCTGACCTTCACGCAAACGCCATCATAGAGCTCGCCGTACCCGCGCGCATGCGTCCATCACGCGGTCCTCGTCGTATGCGTACTCTTTAATCCCAAATCGGTCATCTTCTTCGTGTCCGTGGTCCCTCGGTTCATGGAGACGAAGTCCGGCGCTTTGGCAATCCCGATACAGATGGCCGTGTTAGGATGCCTCTATGTCGGCATAGCCACAATGGTGCACGCAACCATTGTCGTGATGGCAGTTCAGTTAAAGCCGTTGCTTATAGATGGAAAGCGACGGGACATAACGCGCCGAGTTTGTCCGTGGCCCTCGCCTTCGTGGCGGGATGGCTGGCTTGGACCACGAGACGCTGAACTCGGGACCCACTTTACTCCGATCGAGTAATGGAACGAGCGGCCAGTGCCAAGTCAATGCGTCGTGTCCGCTAGGCCCGATGCAATCTCCGAGAACAAACGGATGGCTTCACGGTCAAGTGCTTACGGCAAACCGCTTCATTCACCGTTAAATCTCTGAGAGTGAGCAATATTGAACATCGGCTTACGATCGGCAAGCTTAGGGTGGCTTATCACCACATCGTAATGGCTTCTATCGGTGACTGAGAGTTTCACCGCGCTCCCTCCCAATAAAGGGGAGTGCCATGTCGCAGAATTCTCGCTTATTCGATCCCGGCCGTGCCGCACCTGGCCGTCCACCTTGTCCTAAGTGCCACGCACCGATGATGCTTACCGCCGTAACCTCGCGAACGGCCGGCATAGATATGCGCACATATGAGTGTGTCGCGTGCCGTTACACCGAGAAGACCACTGCGGACACTGGGGAGTAGTGGGTCGGATCAACGCCAAAGGATTGCGTGGGAGAACCGAGATGGAAGCGAGAAGCCACGAATCGATCCAGCGAGACCCCGACTATCAAAAGCTGGTACGGCGCCGCTCGTCCCTCGGGTGGACGCTGTCGCTGATCATGCTGGTCATCTACTTCGGCTTCATCCTGCTCGTCGCCTATGCGCCAAAATTCCTCGGCATGCGGCTGGGGACGGGTGTGACGACCATCGGCATTCCGATCGGCCTCTTCGTCATTGTTTCAGCATTCGTGCTCACGGGCATCTATGTCAGCATAGCCAATTCCAAGTACGACGCCCTGATCCGTCGAATTGTCGAGAGGTAGCAATTATGAAAAACCTCCCCCGCATGCTTGCGACGGTATTGTTTGCTAGCCTCCCCACACTCGCGCTTGCGGCTGGAGCGATCGACGGCGGCACCAAGCAGGCGGTTAATTGGGTCGCGATCTGTATGTTCGTCGCCTTTGTCGCCTTTACCCTCTGCATCACCTATTGGGCGGCAAAACAAACGGCATCGGCCGCGGACTTCTATTCCGCTGGCGGCGGCATCACCGGCTTCCAGAACGGCCTCGCGATCGCCGGCGACTATATGTCGGCGGCCTCTTTCCTCGGCATCTCGGGCCTGGTCTACACTTCCGGCTACGATGGTCTGATCTACTCGGTCGGCTGGCTCGTCGGCTGGCCGATCGTCACGTTTCTGATCGCCGAGCAGTTGCGCAATCTCGGCAAGTTCACGTTTGCCGACGTCACCTCGTTCCGGCTCGGACAGACCGAGATCCGCATTCTGGCGGCATGCGGCTCTCTGGTCACCGTCGCCTTCTACCTGATCGCGCAGATGGTCGGCGCTGGCAAGCTGATCCAGTTGCTGTTCGGTCTCGACTACTGGATAGCGGTCATTCTCGTCGGCGGCCTGATGATGATCTACGTGACCTTCGGCGGCATGAAAGCGACGACCTGGGTACAGATCATCAAGGCCGTGTTGTTGTTGATGGGCGCGACATTCATGGCGGGAGCGGTCTTGTACAAATTTGGCTTCAGCCCCGAAGCGCTGTTCGCCAAGGCGACCGAAGTGCATCCAAAGAAGACCGCAATCATGGAGCCGGGCAGCCTGATCTCCAATCCGCTATCGGCGATTTCGCTCGGCCTCGCCCTTATGTTCGGTACGGCAGGGCTCCCGCACATCCTGATGCGCTTCTTCACGGTGAAGGACGCGCAAGCAGCACGCAAGTCGGTCCTCTATGCGACCGGTTTCATCGGTTACTTCTACATCCTCACTTTCATCATTGGCTTCGGCGCGATCGTGCTTGTTTCGACCGATGCAGCGTTCCTCGATGCCAGCATTCTCGAGAAGACCAAGAGCGGGATCGCGGCGATCAAGGGCGGCTCGAACATGGCGGCGATCCATCTGGCCAACGCGGTCGGCGGCAACTTATTCCTCGGCTTCATCTCGGCGGTGGCGTTCGCCACAATCCTCGCAGTCGTGTCGGGCCTGGCGCTGGCTGGCGCATCTTCAATCAGCCATGACATCTACGCCATGGTGATCAAGGACGGAAAGGCCAATGAGCAGGACGAAATCCGCGTCTCGAAGATCGCGACGCTGTTCCTCGGCGTGCTCGCGATCATTCTGGGCATCATATTCGAGAACCAGAACGTTGCCTTCATGGTCGGACTTGCCTTCGCCATCGCGGCGTCATGCAATTTCCCGGTGCTGGCCATGTCGATCTTCTGGAAGGGACTGACCACGCGGGGAGCAATGATCGGCGGTTTCCTCGGTCTGATCAGCGCCGTCGTCGGCGTCATCCTGTCACCGGCCGTGTGGGAAGCAACGCTGGGCAACCCCAAGGGGTCGGCACCGATCCCGCTCGATAATCCGGCACTGTTCTCGATCAGCCTCGCATTCGCTGGCATCTGGCTGTTCTCGGTTCTGGACCGCAGCGCGCGGGCCAAGGTCGACCGCGGCGGATTCGCGGCGCAATATGTGCGCTCCCAGACCGGCATCGGCGCATCCGGCGCCACTACGCACTGAAGCCGCGCTTTGCGCACGTCAGGCCGGCCGTGCGAGCAGAGATAACAATCGCAAACGGGCTTGTCCCGACAGCACAGGAGCGGAAGATGTCGGAAATGCTCTACAGGGTTCCTGAAAACTGGCCGGCGCAGGCTCATGTCGACGATGCCAAGTATCGTGACATGTACGCCCATTCAGTGCGCGACCCCGAAGGCTTCTGGGGTGACCACGGCAAGCGCATCGACTGGATCAAGTCCTATACGCGGGTGAAGCGCACATCGTTTGCGCCTGACAATGTATCAATCGAATGGTTCGGCGACGGCACCACCAACGTCTCACTCAATTGCATCGACCGCCATCTGGCTAAGCGCGCCGACCAGGTCGCAATCATTTGGGAAGGTGACGATCCCAAGGAGTCAAAAAACATCACCTATCGGCAATTGCACGATGAGGTGTGCCGCTTTGCCAACGTGCTGAAGGCACACGGCGTCAAAAAGGGCGACACGGTCACGATCTATCTGCCCATGATTCCCGAGGCCGCCTACGCGATGCTCGCCTGCGCTCGAATCGGTGCCGTACACTCAATCGTCTTTGGCGGATTCTCACCAGAGGCGCTGGCCAGCCGCATCGAGGGCGGCAGCTCCGAGATCCTTATCACAGCGGACGAGGGTCTGCGCGCCGGCAAGAAGGTACCGCTGAAGGTCAATGCCGACGAGGCCGCCAACAAAATTCCGGGCACCGTCGCAGCGATCATCGTGGTCAAGCGCACCGGCGGGCAAGTGCCGATGATTTCCGGGCGCGACTTCTGGTACCATGAGGAAGCGGCCAGGGTCACGGTCGAATGCAAGGCCCAGGAGATGAAGGCCGAAGACCCATTGTTCATCCTTTACACATCGGGATCAACCGGCAAGCCCAAGGGCGTGTTGCATTCCACGGGCGGCTATTTGGTCTTTGCCTCGATGACGCACCAGTACGTCTTCGACTATCACGATGGCGATATCTACTGGTGCACGGCTGATGTCGGCTGGGTGACGGGGCACAGCTACATTGTCTATGGGCCACTCGCCAACGGCGCGACAACCCTGATGTTTGAAGGTGTTCCGACCTATCCCTCGATCTCGCGCTTCTGGGATGTCGTCGATAAGCACAAGGTCAATATTTTCTATACCGCGCCGACTGCCATCCGCTCGCTCATGGCGGCGGGAGAGGAACCGGTGAAGAGAACCAGCCGCAAGACGCTGAAACTGCTCGGTTCGGTCGGTGAACCGATCAATCCCGAGGCCTGGGAATGGTATCACCGCGTCGTCGGCGAAGGGCGCTGCCCGATTGTTGACACCTGGTGGCAGACCGAGACGGGCGGCATTCTGATTACACCCCTGCCTGGCGCAACGGACTTGAAGCCTGGTTCAGCTGGACGCCCCTTCTTCGGGTTGCAGCCCCAGATCGTCGATTCCGCCGGCCAGGTGCTCGAAGGCGCCTGCGAAGGGAATCTGGTGATCGCCGATTCCTGGCCCGGCCAGATGCGCACGGTCTATGGCGACCACAAGCGTTTCGAGGAAACCTATTTTTCGACCTACCCCAACAAGTACTTCACCGGCGACGGCTGCCGGCGCGACACCGACGGCTATTACTGGATTACAGGCCGCGTCGACGACGTCATCAACGTCTCTGGCCATCGTATGGGCACGGCGGAGGTCGAGAGCGCGCTCGTTGCGCACGAGTGCGTCTCGGACGCGGCTGTCGTTGGCTACCCGCACGACATTAAAGGTCAGGGTATTTATGCCTACGTGACCCTGATGGAGGGAAAAACACCGTCGGACGCGATGCGCAAGGAGCTGGTGGCCCACGTCCGCAAGGAGATCGGCCCAATTGCGTCGCCGGACATCATTCAGTTCGCACCAGGCCTGCCGAAGACGCGCTCGGGGAAGATCATGCGCCGCATCCTGCGTAAGATCGCCGAGAGCGAATTCGGCAGCCTCGGTGACACCTCCACCCTCGCGGATCCCAGCGTGGTCGACGACCTGATCGAAAACCGCAAGGCCAATCTGTAAGCGGGCCGCAGCCGGACGGCGATTGCCAGCCTTGGCGGTCGCCGTTTTAGCGGGGGCGATGATCCGCTCGCCTGGATCATTCTCGGCCGACCACCATCCAATTCCTGGCTTGCCGGGATCTGGTCAGGGGAAATTAATGCCCAACGCCTTCGATGCCGCCAACGCGCCTTTCGACCGCCTGACATCGCAGGAGGTCGAGACCCTGCGTGCGGCACTGGATATCGCCTACTTTCGCCCCGGCGAAACGATCGTCGCCCAGAACGCGGCCGCCGGCGCCCTGTTCGTGGTCATCAAGGGCACCGTCGAAGAGCGCGACGGCGACGATCTGCTGGCACTGCTCGGCCCCAAGGACAGCTTCGACAGCCGCGCCCTCGTCCACGGCAAAAGCGGCCACGCCTTCGTGGCGCGTGAGGAGACGCTGTGCTACACGTGCCCCAAGGGGGTGACCATCAGCCTGATCCAGAGCAATCCGCGGTTTGCCTCGTTCTTCTACCGCGAGATTTCTCACAAGCTGGATGAGCTCGCCCGCGACGAAGAGGAGCGGCGCTACGGCTCGCTGATGCGCGCGCGAGTCTCCGAGCTGTTTCTGCATCCCCCGTCGTTCATCGATGCCAGCGATACCATCGAAGCCGCCGGCCACCTGATGCGCGAGATCGACAGCAACGCCCTGTTCGTTCGCGACGGCGAACGCATCGGCATCATCACCGGCATGAACCTGTCCAAGGCCGTGGTGCTGCGACGCCAGCCGATCGAAACGCCGGTGCGCGAGTTCGCGCATTTTGACGTGGTAACGCTGCGGCCAGATGACTTCGTATCAGCGGCTCTCGTGCTGATGACAAAACGCAACAAGCGCCGCGTCGCAGTGCATGATGGCGAGCGCTATATCGGCATCCTCGAGGATATCGACCTGCTGGGTTTTCTCGCCGGTAGCGCCCAGGTCGTCGCCGGTCGCATCGATCGCGCGTCGAGCAGGGATGATTTAGCGGTTGCGGCGCGAGAGACCGTCGCGCAGGTGCGCACACTGCGTCGCCAGGGCGTCAAGGTCGAGGTCATCGGCGAGGTTGTCTCTGATCTCAATGGACGGCTGTTCTCCCGGCTGTTCGAGATGGTGGCACCGGAAGAAATCCGTGCCGGCGGCTGTCTCGTCGTCATGGGCAGCGAAGGTCGCGGCGAGCAGACCGTACGCACCGATCAGGACAACGGGTTGATCCTGGCCGGCCCCGTCGACAAGGCCGCGCTGGAAGCATTTCGGATCGATTTTTCAGATGCGTTGGCCGACTTCGGCTTTCCGCCCTGTCCCGGCAATGTAATGGTACGCAACCCGGTCTGGTCAAAGCCGCTGTCCGAATATCTTGCGGATTTCCGGCGTTGGGTGGCGTTACCCGACGAAGCCGCTCACATGAACGTGGCAATCTTTTACGATGCGCGTGCCGTTGCGGGCGACGCGCGGCTGTTGGCCCAGGCCAAGGCGGCGTTGGTCGATCTTATCCGTGGGGAGCAGGTCTATTCGGCGCATTTCGCGCATGCCATTGACGCCTTCGCGACACCGATCGGGTTATTTAACAAGCTGGTCACGTCCGAGGGCAAGGGCGATGCGCTGGACCTCAAGAAGGGCGGCATCTTTCCGATCGTTCACGGTGTCCGCAGTCTCGCGATCGAGCGCGGCTTGCTGGAAACTGCGACCGACAAGCGCATTGCGCGATTGTGCGATATCGACGTTCTGCAAGCCGACTTCGCCCGAGAGCTGAGGGAAACTTTTCACTTCCTGCTGATGCTAAGGCTCGATGGGCAACTGGCGGCATCGGCCGGCACGTCAGGTACACTCGTGCGGCCATCGTCGCTTTCGAGCATGGAACGCGATCTGTTGCGCGACGCCTTTCAGGTCGTCAAGCAGTTTCGCGCGCTCATTCGCCGCCACTTCAATCTCTGCATGTTCTGACGTGATCCCCCGCGCACTCAAACGCCTTTTTCATCAAGCCTCGATCGGCGATCAGTCGTATCGGTTCATGTTCAAGGCAGGCCCGGCAGACGAGGTTGTCGCGATCGATTGCGAGACGACAGGCCTAAATGTGCGTACCGACGACGTCATCAGCATTGCCGCGATCAAAATTCGAGGCAACCGGATCCTAACCAGTGAGCGTTTCGAAGCGTTCGTTCGTCCCGATGCCGGCATGGGGGCCGAAGGGATCAAGGTGCATCGCCTGCGTCAGGCCGATGTTGCGCAGGCCCCCCTGATAGGGAAGGTACTACCGGGGCTGCTTCATTTCATCGGCGGACGTCCGCTGGTTGGGTATTACGTCGATTTCGACATCGCCATGCTGGACAAGTACATCCTGCCGCACATCGGGATCGAGTTGCCCAACCGTCGAATCGAGGTCTCCAAGCTCTACTACGAGCGCAAATATGGCGATGCGCCGGCCAACACGGTGGTCGATCTCTCCTTCGCGGCGATACTTAAGGATCTCGGCATTCCGCCCCTCGCCCAGCACGACGCGTTCAACGACGCACTGATGACTGCAATGATGTATATTGTCTTGCGTGACTTGAAGGAGCGGGGTGTGCGCATCGCGCGCCCCCGCACTAGCGGCGCCATTTTCAATCCGACAGGAGGATAAGTATCCGTCGTGGGTACCTTTGCTCTGCGCCGGGTCGGTCGGAGGCGATTGCTGAACTTATCGCATTCAATCGCACAAATCCTGCAACGCGTATCGACCATTTATTTCGAATTATGGCCGCTTGGAGAACCGGCCATTCCACAGGTGTCTGCTTTCGATCACAACAAATTCGTACGCCTTAGCTGACTCGAGCATTTCTCAGGAATGCACTTGTCGCCGCTTGATTCGGTCGAAGATCCCGAACGCCGCGGCCAGCATGCATCCCGCGATGATACCGAAGGTAAGGTCCTCGATCAGCGTAAGGCCGAAGGTGGCCATAAGCACGCTGGCACCGCGCCAATCGCGAAGCAGGAGAAGGAAATCTTCCTTCTCCGCCATATTCCAGCAAACCACCACTAGTACACCGGCCAACGTCGACAAGGGGATGAAACTCGCCAACGGTCCTGCGACCAACATGAAAACCAGGATAAAGACGGAATGCCCTATGCCGGAGATCGGACTGCATGCTCCGGCACGAATATTGGTCGCCGTGCGCGCGATGGTTCCGGTCACGCTGATCCCGCCGAATATAGCAGAAGCGACGTTTGCGACGCCTTGCGCTACGACCTCCATATTGTAGCGGTGCTTGCGTCCTGTCATGCCGTCGGCCACTTTGGCGGACAGCAGGCTTTCGACCGCCCCAAGAAGGGTGAAAGAGAGCGCAGCCGGCAACACGTCAAGCACAGATGAAGTTGAGAATGATGGCAATCGGGGGGGCGGCACGCCATCCGGAAGTTGACCAAAATGGCTGCCGACGGTCTCGACCGGCAAATGGAACATCCAGGCGACTACCGAGGCAAGCACGACGGCAATCAACATTCCCGGCCAGTTCGGCAGCAAGCGTCGCAGCAAGAAGATCAAGGTGGCGGAGCCTGCGCCAACAGCGAACGCGGCCGGGCTGAGGGTCGGCAACGCCTGACCGAGCATCGCGAGCTTGGGCAACAGCTGTCCAGGTTCGGCACCGGGCAATTTCAGGCCGCCGAGATCCTTGAGCTGGCTGGCAAAGATCGTGACCGCAATCCCGCAGGTGAAGCCGACTGTCACTGCGTGCGGAATGTAGCGAATGAGCGAACCGAGCCGCAGCAACCCGATCAGCGTCAGCATGCATCCGGAGATAAAAACCGTGAGCAGCAGCCCTTCCAGGCCGAATTTGGTAGCGGTTGCTGCGACAAGAACGATGAACGCGCCGGCGGGACCGCCAATCTGATAGCGGCTGCCGCCCAGCGCCGAGACCAGGAAGCCGCCAATGACGGCGGCATATAACCCTCGTTCCGGCGAAACGCCCGAGGCAACAGCGATCGCCATTGACAATGGGAGAGCGACAATCGCCACGGTAAGTGCGGCCAACATATCCCGGCGAAAGCAGTTGAGATTATATCCTTCCACCAACACGGTGAAGATTTTCGGACGATAGATATGGGCGGTGGCAGAGCCATCGGGCATGGTAATGAACCAATCTGGATTCGAAAATTATAGCGTACGGCCGCCAGGACCGCTCTTTTGCCATACAGTAGGGGCGGCACGTTAAAACCAACACCGCTTCTAACAAGGACGCCAGACCAACAATGTCTTTGTCCGCGGAATCGCTTGATCCTGCTCCATTTATTTTTATTGTTGTGAGCAATTTTGACCATAGGTCACTGGAAGGCTTCGGTATGTCCAACGACGCCGACCTTCAATGCTCACACTCACACCGCCGACGAGCCCTGTTTCAGGGAACTCAATCCTTCCTCCTTGCTTATCTCGATGAGTGGCACCACCACCGGCGAGCCGCATCCGCGCAATCTGATAATCAACACTTGATCCCGCCAGGGCGATATTTACGCGGACTTGCTGAGCAGCAGAACAGGATTCCAAGTGCCAAACGGAAGCTCCGATCATACAGAACAAGTTTGCGAAATTTGCATCCATAACTTCTCTTGCGCCTTCTCGAAATGGATCACGGGTGAATACCTACCCAGACGAAGCATTCTTGACCGGCAAGAGTATTGAAGACGGTACCCGCGCTGGGTGCGGCAACCCAAGACCAGACGTTGGTACTTAGTCCAAGCGGTTCCTGGACAGTCGTCCATGCGGCCACCCTGGAAAGGCTGATCCATCTCGTCTCGCCTGGCGTCCAAAGGACCCAGAAATTGAAGATCGACATGGTCGACGTGCGTGAACTCGACACGCTTGGTGCATGGTTGCTTGAAAAGATCTTGCGCGGCGCGTCCGACTTCGGTCACCCCGCAACACTCGTTGGCGTCGCCAGCCGTTATGAGGGCCTTATCGAAGACATTCGGCAGGTCAACCGCCGTACGCCCGCCAGTCGGCCGATCCAAAATCCTGTCGCCCGGCGATTGGAAACCATCGGCCGGTCCGCGTTCGGCGCAGCTGAAGATATATCCGTCTTTCTGCAAATGCTGGGAGCGCTGGGCGCGGCCAGCCTGGGCGTTCTGCGAAGGCCCCGTTCGCTGCGGTTGAAATCTCTAGTCTATCACCTGTACCAGGTCGGATGGCAAGCCATACCGATCATGGCCCTGGTCACCTTTCTGATCGGCGCAATCATCGCTCAGCAAGGCATCTTTCATTTCCGAAAATTCGGCGCCGAGTCCTATGTCGTCGATCTCGTCGGAATTCTCGTACTGCGCGAAATTGGTGTCCTGATCGTTGCCATCATGGTCGCCGGCCGGTCTGGAAGTGCTTACACCGCCGAACTCGGGTCGATGAAAATGCGCGAGGAAATCGATGCCTTGTCCACCATGGGTCTCGATCCCGTCGAGGTTCTGATACTTCCGCGCATCATCGCATTGATCCTAGCGCTGCCAATCCTGGCCTTCATTGGATCGATGGCCGCCTTGTATGGCGGCGGTCTGGTCGCGTGGTTCTATGGCGGGATGAGTCCGGCGATATATCTTGCTCGACTTCACGAGGCCGTCTCCGTGACGCATTTCGAAGTCGGAATAATCAAGGCGCCTTTCATGGCATTGGTGATCGGCATCGTCGCAAGCAGTGAGGGCTTGAGGGTCAAGGGAAGCGCGGAATCGCTCGGCAAACAGACGACAATCTCGGTCGTCAAATCGATCTTTCTCGTCATCGTTCTCGACGGCGCCTTCGCCGTTTTCTTTGCATCGATTGGAATGTGACGATGCAGGGATCCGGGGAACAATTTGCCATTCGCGTGAACGATCTCGTGGTGGGATTCCGCCAGCAAACCGTGATCGACCATCTGTCCCTTGACGTTCGCAGAGGCGAAATACTGGGTTTGGTCGGCGCGTCCGGCGGCGGAAAATCCGTGCTGATGCGGACCATTATCGGGCTTATTCCAAAACGGAGCGGCCGCATCCAGGTCATGGGCATTGATATTGACAACAGCCACGGTCGCGACGTTCACACCGCTGCGATGTGGGGCATCCTGTTCCAGCAGGGCGCGCTCTTTTCCTCTCTGACGGCACTGCAAAATATTCAGTTTCCGCTTCGAGAAAACCTCGTCCTTTCCGAATCGCTATTGAACGAGATTGCGACCGCCAAACTCGAAATGGTTGGCTTGACGCCAGTGGACGGCGACAAGTTTCCGTCCGAACTCTCGGGCGGAATGACAAAACGCGTAGCCTTGGCGCGTGCGCTCGCGCTGGACCCCGCAATCGTCTTCCTCGACGAGCCGACATCCGGGCTCGACCCCCTAGCGGCTGGCGACTTCGACGAGTTGATCAAAACGCTGCAGGAAACGCTCGGGCTGACCGTCTTCATGGTGACCCACGACCTTGCCAGCCTGAAAACTGTTTGTGACCGCGTTGCGGCGCTCGCGGACGGTAAGATCGTTGCGATCGGTCCGATGCGCAAATTGCTTCGCTCCGACCACCCATGGGTCAAGGCGTACTTCCACGGCAAGCGCTCCCTGATGCTACAACCAGAATCGAGCTGACAAATGGAAACCCGCGCTCCCTTTATCGTCGTCGGCGCATTCGTCCTGGCGGCAATCGGTGCAGTCTTTGGATTCGTCTATTGGCTGCACAACACTGCCGGAACCGGCGCGCGGACAGTGCATCACGTCCAGTTCGAGGGGTCCGTCTCGGGACTACTTGTAGGCGCAGCGGTGCTGTTTAATGGAATCCGCGTTGGAGAGGTCACCAATCTGGGTTTAGTCGCGGACAGCCCCCGGCAGGTGAATGCGACCATCGCCGTCGCATCAGGTACTCCGGTGCACTCCGACACAAAGGTTGGTCTGGACTTCCAGGGTCTCACGGGCGTTCCCGTGATCATATTGGAGGGTGGCAAGGAGGTCGGTGCGTCAACGGATATGAAAGTGCTCGTCGCCGATCCGGCGGCCGGTCAAAGCATGACGCAGGCTGCCCGCAACGCACTCGGGCGGGTCGATTCAGTGCTGGCTGAAAACGCGGAACCGCTCAAGAATACGATCGCCAATCTGAAGATATTTACGGAAGGGCTCGCCAAGAATACCGGCGGCCTCGACTCCATCGTGGCCGGTCTTGTCAAGATGACGGGAGGCAGCGAGCCGGTGATCCCAAAGACCGTCTACGACCTCAGCCTTCCCTCCGAATTTGCTTCGCCAAGGACGCCGCTCAACGAGCACCTGGTGATGCCGACACCGACGTCGATCCTGCTGCTGGACACGCAGCGATTCCTGATTGCGCCGAACAGGGACCTTCCGGGATTCTCGAACGCGCAGTGGGCCGACAGCATTCCGAAGATGCTGCAAGCCAAGCTCATTCAGAGCTTCGAAAACTACGATGTCGCCCATGCGCCACTCCGCTCGACCGACAATCCGGGAGCAAACCCTCAGCTACTGGTCGACGTCAGAAGCTTTCAGATCGATACGGATCCAGAACCAACCGCCGAGATCGGATTTTCAGCGCGGGTCCTGAACAAGGAGGGGCAAGTCGTGGCTTCGCATATTTTTCAACAACGCAGGAAGCTCGACAAGCCTGACCCCGCCTCAGCTGTCGCCGCCTTCAATGACGCATTCGCAAGCATCGCGACAGAACTGATCGCATGGACAGCCAATGCGATGCCCCCTCCTGGGTGAACGCAGCAAACGGAATTTGAACAATTGATGCCAGATACATTATCGCCCGATCTGCTCCGCAGCATGCACGCCTATTGGCGAGCGGCAAATTATCTTTCGGTCGGTTAAATCTACCTGCACGAAAATCCACTGTTGGGAACAGCCCTCAAGCTCGAACATATCAAGCCTCGGCTGCTCGGGCACTGGGGAACGACTATAGGACTGAACTTCCTTTACGTGCACCTTAATCGCCTGATCAAAGACAATGATCTCAACATGATCTACGTCATCGGTCCGGGCCACGGCGGTCCTGGCATCGTAGCACACAGCTATCTCGAAGGTTCGTACACGGAGCGGTACCCTGCGATCGAGCGCAGCCGGAACGGGCTGCAGCGGCTGTTCCGGCATGGCCATACGGGATTCCCAGCCACGTCTCGCCGGAAACGCCCGGCTCGATCCATGAGGGCGGTGAATTCGGCTAACCTCGTTTCAATCGGTGCATGAAGCTCGCCGTAAAACCAACCGTTCAAAACCACCGATTTCAAAGGATCGTCGACGGGTTCAGAGCCGTTTACCAGACTGCTTGCATTCGGGCAGTCATCGCACCGTGGCAGCTCAAATGCACAGATGAGCACCGCCCGGCAGGGCCTCTGCTGAAGTGCCAATCGACACCTTAACTGCGCCGGCTCGGATAGGGGCACGATGCTTCCCCTCACTCCAGGCGAGAGCACTATGCCCTCAGTCACCGATAACGGCCGGGCAAGGGTCGGTGATGACAACAGCATGCGCTTTCGGCCACCGAACCGCTGGTCAACATTGCTCAGTTTGAGGTTTGGCGGCGGGAACACCTGCCGCGGTTACTGCAGATCTTTGGCTGGCGTTGAGTGCGGCGATGATCGACTACGGGACCATCCGGTCCGTTGCTTTGAGGTATTTTCCAGCATAAGCAACGAGTTGCGCGTCGGTCGGATGATCGACCGTCTCCACGCCCGCGATCACTTTTGCTAGCTCGGGGTCGTGCAGGCGGATGAATTCGACCAACTCGGTTTTCTTATTTCCAGGCCCGGTAATCAGAACTGAACCTGCGTCTGAAACTGATTCGGCGATCGCGCGAAGGTAGTCTGGACTCGTCGATGCGTGCCCGCTTCCGATGGAATTCGCCTTGTGATGGATATGCCGGGTCGGATTGTCCGGGTGCAGAACGAGTGTTTCGACGTCGGCCACGCCGAAATGAAGTTAAGTGTCATCCTTACGCTATCGATATGTCAGCTAAGATGGCATGGGTTATCAGGTTGAGTGCGCACCCTCGCGCGCGCTTCGCGGTGATCGATCCAGATCGCCGCATGATAATGATGTTCCGTCATGGCAACCGTTTTCTGCCGGTCACGAACATGACGGCCTGAATGCGGAAGGCAGCCGACATCAGCTCAGTTCGCTCTCAATAATGCCTCATCCTCCTCGGAGTTCAGGTAAACTCCCGACATCGGATCGACCCAGCACAGATGATCGTGCACCTTTCGGACGCCCGAAATGTTTTCGGCAGCCACCACCGCCGCCTCGCGAAACCGCTCATTGGTAATAATGCCACTTAGATGCACATGGCCGTTACGCACAATGACGCCGAGCCCGAGTGGTCCCCAATCCGCCTTCTCGATGGATGCGATGATATGGTTGCGAATGTGATCGTCGTCGGCGGTTGGGTCAGGGACTTCGCGCGCCAGTTCCGCAACGAGCTGAAGCAGGTTGGAGCGCGTTACGATGCCGACAAGCTGATCTGCACGCATAACGGGGAGCCGCTTGACGTTATGTTGCTCCATAAGTTGCACAACTTCTTCGAGCGTGGCCTCCTCGGTCACGGTGTAGGGCTCAAGCGTCATGACCTCCTCCACCTTGCGTCCCCTCTCATGGACGAAATCGGACGCAACAGTCCCCGGACCGAGGAGGATTTTCAGCCAGCGTGCACGCTTTCGTTGGGTCCCTATCTCCGCACGACGGATAAAATCACCTTGCGAGACAATACCGAGCAGCTTGCCCGAATGGTCCACTACCGGAAGCCCACTCACGTGATTCTTCAGCATGATGTTGGCGGCTTGCACGATGGAAGTGGCTCCAACCACCGTAAGCACTCTTCGTGTCATTATCTGATGTGCCCGCATTGACGCTCTCCCTTGTTCCGTAGCTCGCAGGATACGCGGACCGATGCGCCGACAGCCGCTTGGTCGGAAACCGTCCGGCGCGATTACGCCGACGGAACCATGCAAGGTCCTGCCGGACCGCCCTTTTCTGGCTCCGTCGGACCGACATTTAGTGCCTTCGCTCTAGTCTGACGTTCGATCCATGCGATGGTTGTTGCGCTCACGATCGCCGCCAAACAGCATATCGGCGAAGCCGGTGGGGGAGCCTGGCTCCCTCGCGGGCGAGCACCGGCGGCATGACTTCCTGGCATTTAGTCATTCTAGGGTCGCAAATGAAACGGTCCCCTGTCTGGTCAATTTTGACCACTGTTCCGTATTGACCACGCATACTTTCTGCCGATCGCCTAGAGTGAAATCGCTCGCTTGCCTGAGTTCGGTCCCGCAGACTGCCATGTAGGCCCGCGATTCGAAGCTCGGCAAACCGCGACAAGCCTTTAGCGCCTGAAACGCGCCCGAACCCCACCAGCCGACAGATTTCAGCGCAGAACTGCGCCGCTATAAGGTCAGGAATTTTGTTCGATGTTGAGAGCGCCAAGCAACACCGGGCCGCGTGTTGTGACCTCAATCCTGCTGCAACGGCTGCACGATGAAATCCCGACTGACCGCTTCACATTGGGCTGGTTGATGCACAGCCTGCACAAGCGTTCGTTCGGCATCATTATGCTCCTGCTCGCTTTGGTCGCTGTTGCTCCGGGCCTTTCGATTGCGGCCGGCTTGCTTCTCATGATTCCGGCGTTCCAGATGATCGCGGGCAAACCTGCTCCAGTATTCCCGTGCAGCATCGCCGCACATCCGTTGCCGGCCAGATACCTCGCGGCCGTGTTGCAGCGATCCGTACCGGTGCTCAGATATCTTGAGCATGTGGTCCATCCACGATGGCATACGCCGATCGAGGCGAGCATGGTGGGCGCCGCGATTATCTTGCTAAAGCGTTACCCTGGTATTCTTTCCGCTACCACTGAGCAATGTCGTCCCTGCCCTCGTGATTGCGCTGCTTTCGCTGGCTTCTCGAGGAGGACGGTGTTCTTCTCTCGATTGCCCTGCTCATGGCGGTGATCACGCTATCGGCCGCAGCCGCAGCGATCTCGAGCACGGCCATCGGGACAAGATGGATCATCGATCTCGGGTGACAAGCAGGGATCCGGCTCAGGGCTCGATTACTGCCGACGGGCTTGTCGCTGATGGCAGATACTGTTGCAAAAGTCACAAATCGAACGGCCCCAGAATCTCGCGAAAATTGATTTTTGGTCCTCTCTGCCGCTGCGTCGCTGTTCAGCGCCGCTATCGGGCGCTATTTCCTGCGGATTGGCATCGTCGGACATAATGGCGGCGCCGTTGCCGCCGAGCTCCAGCGAGCTGCTGCACTGCGGTTTTTAGACAAAAGCCCACCCGATGTGGCGGAGGTGAGGGAGGCGCTCGCCTGCATTGTGAACGATGCCGATCGACCAGCGACGTCATCGACTGGATCGGGTGTCTCATCAAAAAAGCGCCACCCCGGAAGGAGGTCGTCGACCTCAATACGGCCGATCCTGGAGGTGCCCCCTGACCGGCAGCCGAAGCGATCAAGACCGGCGTCACGGTGAGCACGCAACTGGCGCCTCAGTCCCCGCGCGTCCAACGCGATGGGATCCAACTGCAACAGGTGATGTTGAACCTGATCGTTAATGCCATCCAGTCGATGAGTGGCGATGAGGACGACAACCGCGAATTACACAACAGCACCGTTCGGTACTGGCGCAGGAGTCAGATTTACTCAAGTTTTGCGATGAGTGGCAGCGGCCTTTCGATGTTCAGTCGAGCATTGAGACGGGGCCGCTGATGGATGCCGGGATCGCACGGCCAATGGCTTCAGAAGTTCGGCCGACACCAAATAGACGATGACGATGATACCGGTGCCGGCGAGCATCGTCACGGGCGGCGCCTCGAAGCCGAACCAGCCGCCAACAGTTGTGAAGGGCAATACCATTGCGATGAGCAACGCTACGAGCGATGACACCGCGAGTGCGGGCCGTGGAAGATCCCGCCATGGTCGGCCGTTGGTGCGGATGATAAAGATGACGAGGATCTGTGTCGCCATCGATTCGAGAAACCACGTCGTTCGGAATTCCGCAGGCGAGGCATTGAACACGAACACCAGCACCCCGAAGGTCAGGAAATCGAATAGCGAAGAGAGCGGCCCCATGATCGCCGCGAACCTGATGAGGCCGCCCATGTCCCAAACCTGAGGCCGGGCCGTCGCATCTGGACGCACGCCATCGAATGGAATTCCGAGCTCGGACAGATCGTACAGCAGGTTGTTGAGAAGTATCTGCGTCGGCAGCATCGGCAGGAACGGCAAGGCGATGGACGCCACTGCCATCGACAGCATGTTCCCGAAGTTGGAGCTCGCGCCCATCCGCACATATTTGAGAATGTTGGCGAAGGTTCGCCTTCCTTCTTCGACGCCGTCGGCGACTACCTCCAGATCGGAGGCTAGCAATATCATGTCTGCCGCAGCCTGCGCGACGCCGGTCGCGCCTTCGACCGACAGCCCAATATCCGCAACCTTCAAAGCTGGCGCATCATTGATGCCATCGCCAAGGAACCCGACAACCGCGCCCTTGGCCTGAAGCGCCTTGACGATCCGAGACTTCTGGTCGGGCGCCAGACGCCCATACGCGTCGACGAATTGAACCTGAACCGCTAACGCATCGTCGCTCAACGCAGCGATATCGGTACCGGACAGAACCTTTTCGGCATTCAGCCCGACAAGGCCGGCCAGTCGCTTCACGACGATTGGATCGTCGCCCGACAAGATCTTGAGCCTGACGCCAGCGCCCGCGAGCCGTGCGATTGCCGCCGCGGCGGTTGGTTTGGGCGGATCGGCGAAGGCGCAGACCCCCTCAAATATCAGCACGTTTTCGTCGGCGGCTTCAATCTGTTGGGTCTTTTCCGGCCAGGGACGCGAGGCAACGGCAACAGCACGAAGTCCATCCTGGGCGAGCACATGCACCCGATCCATCGCCTCGGCCCGCGCTTTTCCATCCATCGCTACCACATCTTTGCCGCGCCGGTGTTCTGTGCAGAGCGCCAGCACGGCCTCGGGGGCGCCCTTGACGATCAACAACTGACCGTCCGGGCCTGTTGCCAGGACCGATCCAAGTCGACGAGCGAAATCGAACGCGTGTCGGCCGACGAGTGTCCAGCCCTCCGCGGCCCCCGACGAAGCGCGGAGCAGCGCAGCGTCAAGCGAACCGCGATCACCGCCGAGGTCGGCGGCAATGGCCCCGAGTCGGGCAGCGCGCGGATCGTCGGCTGCAAAAGGATCGAGGCTGCGTGCGAGAGTAATCACGGCGGAGGTCAAGGTACCGGTCTTGTCGGTGCATAGCACAGTCATCGCGCCTAGATCGTGGATCGAGGCGAGACGTTTGACGATGACCTTGCGGCCGGCCATCCGCATGGCGCCGCGCGACAGAGTGACCGTCGTGATCATCGGCAACAGTTCGGGTGTCAGGCCGACCGCCAGCGCCACGGCAAACATCAGTGAATCCAGAACGGGCCTGCCTAACAAGACCCGCGTCGTGAGAACAATGACCACGAGAGCGAGGGTCAACCGCGCGATCACGAGGCCGAATTCGCGCAAGTCGCGCTGAAAGGGAGAAGGCAGCTGTGCCTGCGCCAGAGCGGACGCAGCAGCCCCGAACACTGTTGCTCGCCCCGTATTGACTGCGAGCGCGATCGCTTCTCCGGTCTGCGCCACAGCACCGCGGAACAACGTATTCGATGCTTCGCCGGCGTTCGTTCCGGTGACTGGGCCAGCGCGCTTCTCGACGGGATAAGGTTCTCCCGTCAGGGCCGCTTCGCCGGCGGTGCAGGCGGAGCTCTGGAGGATCAGCGCGTCGGCCGGGATAATATCGCCCGCCCGCACGCGCAGAATGTCGCCAGGAACGACCTTGTCCACCTCGATCTGATGAAACGCTCCGTCGCGCTTGACTTCAGCCTTGAGCGCCACGGATCGCCGCAGGATATCGGCAGTTCGGACGGCGTGTCCTTCCTGTACCGTGTCGAGCCCGATCGAGAGCGCGAGGATCGCTACGATGATCGAACCGCCGATCGCGTCGCCGGTGACGACGGAAACGATCCCTGCAGCCAGCAGGATTAGCGAGAGTGGCTCGAGCAATCGGCGCAAGATCGCGCGCAATAGACTGTCGGCCTTGGTCTCGGCGTCGCTGTTGGGTCCGTACTGCGCCAGCCGTCTTTTCGCATCATCCGAACTTAAGCCTTCCAGTCCGCAATGAAGCGCAGCGCAAATTGGCTCGGGCGGCAGGGTCCAGAACGGGCCGAGACTGTCAGTCTGACTTTTTGGGAGGGATTGGTCGATCGCTTTCATAGAATCGTGTCGCGATCAAATGACTGCTTTGTACTCGAACCGTCCCGGTGCTTGTCGATAATGAGAAGTTGCTTCCCGGCGCCGACAACCTCGAAGAAGACTTCGTCATCCTCTGGATCGTCCCGCCATCGCCCAGGCTCGCTAGCCCAAACGACGCGATTGCCTTCGATCCGGCACCTGTAGGTCCAAACGAAATTATCCATTGGCCGAACGTACGTTAGGAACAGGACGTCGTCGGCGGTTAGAGTTACCTGCATAAGTTTCGGATCGCGACCCATAATTGATGCGATCGCCGTTCGGCAAATCGCCTCGACTTCAAAGGATGGCGCAGCCGATGCCAGCGATATGCTGGCAGATAACATCGTGAACGTGATCAACTTGGAAACGAAAACCATAGGCGTGTGTCCACGTTCTTTCGGTCGTTTCTTCACATCTATTTTCATTTGTGATGCAATTTTGACCCAATCGCATTGAGCAGTGGACCGAGCCGCTAATGCTACGATCGACCGACTCGCAGCTGTAGTCGTGCCTTTGTATCTCTCTTGCTCACTGATCACCCGCCTTCGAGCACGAGAGTGACGTCGCACACGCCGCCATCCTCGGCATCAGTCTTGATTTTGAATCCTAATTCCCGACACATTTTCAGCATGACAGCATTTTCCTGAAGAATCTCGCCTGATATCTGTTTCAGGCCTTCGGATTTTGCGTACTCGATGATCAGTTGCATCAAGGCCCAGCCCAGTCCTCTGCCGTGAAGGTCCGATCTCAGCAGAATCGCATACTCGCCGGACTCGTGGGCAGAGTCGGAGTAGAGCCAGACGACGCCCAGCATCTCGCTACTGGCTTCATCGATGGCGACAAAGGCCATCGCACGCGCATAATCGAGCTCCGTCAGCTTGGCGATGAATTGATGCGAGAATTCCTTGATGGAATCGAAGAAGCGAAGCCGCAAATCTTCTTTGGTCACGTGGATCAGAAGGTCGCGAATCAGAAATTCGTCATCCGGTCGGATCGGCCGGACAAATATCCGCCAGCCATCCCCGAGAACAAGATGCCGTTGCCATTTTAGATAGGTCAATCGAACAATTGACATCCCGACACCAAAGCCAACATTTACGGGTGCATACGGTCCGTCAAGGCGCGTTTCAGCATGACAACACGAACTTGCTTATTGCCAACGTCTAGGCCTCTATTAAGGTCCTCAGTACCCTGGGGACCGAAGAAAGCCCTGATGTGAGCAATTTTGCTCACTCTTGGCCCGCGCGCGGACAGGCCGTCCTTCTCAGCCCGCCGGATTCAGCGAGTACCATTCGTTTGAGTTTTCATCACGCTTGAGTTCGGCCTGTTCGGAGTCTGCCTGTGAGTGGACAGATACGTACTCACCGGATGCCAAGTTCGTCGGCATGCGTGCCTATTGCATCAGGGCCATGAGTTGATGAGCGACCTGCTCCGCCAGCGAAGGATCTAGACCGAGAGCAACGTAGATCGCAGTCAGTTCCTCATGTTCTCCCTTGTCGTCCGCTTTAAGTTCCGCGCGCTCGGCAGCCATCGCCATAGCACCTGCGACCAGACCGGCGACTCCCGCGACCAATACGTTGCTGCGGGTCCCATGCGCACAGCAACACCGAGCACCAGACTCGCCGTCGAAACGATACCGTCGTTCGCGCCTAGCACCGCTGCGCGCAGCCAGTTCCTTTTGACGCAAAGGCACGCTCGAAGCTTTCCTAGTGGGAATGCCATCAGACCATTGGGTTTGGAGTGAGATATCCCAGCCATGCTCGCTTCACGGCAACTTTTCGAAAACCCGGTTTCATTGATGACACCGCGGCATCGAGATCCATTTGTCTTGCATTCCGTTCAATCAGCCGCGAATCGGACCTAAATGGGACGCCCTCGATACGGACACAAAGATACGACTTGCAACTGTCTGGATGTGAGCAATTCAGCACAGTCTTTACATCGGCACGGGCGTAGCTTCATCGGGAGCCCTCTGCCGCTTTTGGCGGACGAATGTGAACAACGGCTAACCGTCTCTGCTAAGGAACCTGCATTTGCCTGTTTCCGGAGATGAGAGAACCGTTGCAAGGCACCACGGCCGCGATCGTCTGATCGAAAGTTGAAAAGACCGATTACCTTGGTCGATGTCATGCGACGCGAGACGATGCAACTATCAATGCCATTCAAGCGTTGAATATCCGTCACATGAAGCCGATAAGCTATGACAAACCAACACTAATGCGCAAACAGTAAGCGATTCCCTACATGCTCACAGATAGTTAGTTGAGTGGTTCGGCAAGCCCAGCGGAGTTGGTCGTGCATGCGAAAAACTTGGAGGCGCGTCGCGACCCGTACTCTCTTCTAACGATAAACGGCGGCTCGTCCAGTATCCGATTTGCGCTGTTTGATGTCGGCGTACCGCTGCGGCGGTTGCTGGATGGGAAGGTGGATCGTATCGGTTTGAGCGGTACGAATTTGACCTGCAAGGACGCCACCGGACAATCGCAGAGTAGTCGTAGTCACACCATCGATGCCAGCGATCGCCATTCGTCCGTCGGCTTTCTATTGGATTGGCTCGAAATGCAGCAGGCGTTCGCTTCAGTCAAAGCCGTGGGACACCGGGTGGTACATGGGATGAAGCACAGTGAACCGGAGCGCGTCACGCCGGAGTTGCTTGATGAATTACACCGCATGATGCCGTATGACCCTGACCATCTGCCGCTTGAGATCGAGTTGATAGAGGCATTTCGCCAACGCCATCCTGGTTTGCCTCAGGTGGCGTGCTTTGACACCGCGTTTCACCGCACCATGCCGCGGGTCGCCAGCTTGCTGCCAATTCCTCGACGGTACGAGGCGGCGGGCGTCCGACGTTATGGCTTCCACGGCTTGTCTTATGAATTTCTCATGGAGGAACTCACACGTCTCAGCGATCCCGCGGCGGCAACAAAGGGTCGCGCGATCCTTGCCCATCTCGGCAACGGCGCGAGCCTGGCCGCCGTCAGCGACGGCAAGAGTATCGACACCAGCATGGGCTTTACGCCAGCGTCCGGATTGGTGATGAGCAGTCGCTCGGGGGACTTGGATCCCGGACTGGTCTCCTACCTGGCGCGCACAGAACAAATGAGCGCGGCGCAATTTCAGGAAATGGTGAACCACAGGTCTGGGCTACTTGGCCTTTCCGAGACCAGTTCCGACTTGCGCGATTTGCTCGCACGGGAATCTGGTGACGTTCGCGCGGCGGAAGCCGTGGCGCTTTTTTGCTATCAGGCCAAGAAATGGATCGGCTCATTTGCCGCGGCGCTCGGTGGATTGGACACGCTCGTATTCGCAGGAGGCATAGGCGAAAACGCGGCGCTCATCCGGGAACGTATCTGTGGCGGATTGGGCTTTCTAGGCATCAAACTAGACCCAAAGCGAAACGCGAAGAACGCGCCCTTGATTTCGGCTGACGGTGGTCTGGTCGCGGTGCGTGTCATTCGGACAGATGAAGAAATCATGATCGCGAGGTCCGTCCTCCGCGTCCTTGGCTTGACCCACGGAACTGAGGTTCCCGAACCTGGAGTTCATGTGGCCGGCTGAAATTACTGATCGTTCCGGAGGATTTGTGAAAAAGCTGATCGTCTTCGACCTGGATGGTACCATTGCTGAAAGCAAATCGTCGCTTGACGATGAAATGTCGGCGCTTCTGCGCGACCTTCTCAGCATCGTCAGAGCAGCAGTGATTTCCGGCGGAAACTGGCCGCAATTTGAAAAGCAATTGGTCTCGAATCTCCCTCGCGATGCAAAAATATCGAGAACCTATCTCTCCTCCCGACAGACGAAACGGGTTATCGAAGCTATCCTTGCTTGTTTGGACAGCAAACGCGCCCCAGTGAGCCGCCGAGATGAGTGATTTCCAATTGCGGCGTCTTGGACTGTTGATGGAGCCGGAGCCAGGTAATCCTCTGGAAGCCGAAGGCGTCCTGAACCCAGCCGCCGTGCGTGGTCCGGATGGTCGGCTTTGCCTTTTCCCGGGCCTCGTCGCGCGGGGTAACCACTCCCGCATCGGTATAGCGCGAGTCTTGTTCAATGGGATCGGCGATCCGGCCGGGGTCGAGCGGCTTGGTATCGCACTTGAGCCCGAAATGGATTACGAGCTGCGGCCGGACGGCACCGGCGGCTGCGAGATCCGCGTATCACGTTTGTCGAACCGCTCCGACGTTACGTCATGACTTACACCGCGCATTCGCCGAACGGCCCACGGATCGCATTGGCAATATCCGAAGACTTGTTCCGCTGGCAACGCCTGGGGTTGGCCACGTTCCAACCGTATGAGGGCATTGAGTTCGAAGGCGTCGACAACCAGCGTCTTCCCTGTCGCCATACCGGATCCATCGGGACAGCTCTCAATGGCCATCCTGCAGCGGCCACGGTTTCCCCGAACTCGTCCCGAGGAAACGTCGCGCCATGCTGAGTCCGGCTTGATGGGCCTTCATCGCGAAAGCATCTGGATTTCCTATTGCTCGACAGCCATGGCAGACTGTGAACCCTTTCATCTCAGTCATTTCGGCTCGCACCACCGCCTGGGCACCCCGGAAGCCGCCTGGGAACAGCTCAAAATCGGCGGCGGTCCTCCACCGATCATCCTGACCCGGCACGGCTGGTTGACAATTTACCACGGCGTCAGCGAGCTTTCGGCTTTCCCCGGATCCCCACACAAGCTGTGCTACTCGGGCTGGAGTGCTGGTGCTTTCGGAGGAGCTTCCTCAAATTATTCGCTTTCGCTCGCGGGAGCCGGTGCTGATACCGGAGTTGCCGCAGGAGCGCCAAAGGATCGTCACCAACGTCGTATTCCCGACCGGCATCGATCGGCGGGACGAGCTCAGGTCACCCGATCGCTTCGACGTTTATTATGGGATGGCAGACAACCGGATCGACGTGTCGAGACTCGACGTGCCGAAGCACCTGCCGTCAGACAAGGAAGTCGAACGATGAAACCGAAAGAAAAGACACTTAGTCCGGAATTGCTGCAAAAACTGGATGCCTATTGGCGGGCGGCCAACTACCTCTCGGTCGGACAGATTTATCTTTACGACAATCCTCTGCTGAAGCGGCCGCTGACGCTCGGCGATCTCAAGCACATGCTGCTGGGACACTGGGGCACGACGCCCGGCCAGAATTTTATCTATGCGCACTTGAATCGCGCCATCAAGAAATATGACCTCGACATGATTTACGTCTCCGGGCCCGGGCATGGCGGGCCGGCCGTCGTGAGCAACACCTACCTCGAGGGCACCTATAGCGAGATCTATCCCGACATCAGCCAGGATGAGGCCGGGCTTCGAAAACTCTTTATTCAGTTTTCGTTTCCCGGAGGAATTCCCAGCCACGCATCGCCGGAGTGTCCGGGTTCGATTCACGAGGGCGGCGAACTCGGCTATTCGCTTAGCCATTCGTTCGGAGCGGTGTTCGACAATCCCGATCTCGTCGTCGCCTGTGTCATCGGGGACGGCGAGGCTGAAACTGGCCCGCTAGCGACCGCATGGCATTCCAACAAGTTCCTGGATCCCGCGACCGACGGCGCGGTGCTGCCAATCCTTCATCTCAACGGTTACAAGATTGCCAATCCGACGATCCTCGCCCGGATCACCCGCGAGGAGCTGGAGCAGTTGCTTCGGGGTTATGGGTGGACGCCCTACTTCGTCGAGGGCCACGAACCCGCGCCAATGCACGCGGCCATGGCCGCAACGCTCGACACCGCGGTGGAACAGATCAAACAAATCCAACAGGACGCCCGCATCCACGGCAATGTCACGCGCCCGCGCTGGCCGATGATCGTCCTCAATTCACCCAAGGGCTGGACCGGGCCCAAGGTCGTTGATGGCCTGCAGGTTGAAGGTACTTTCCACGCGCACCAGGTGCCGCTTTCCGACCCGGCCACCCATCCTGAACACCTCAAACTGTTGGAAGACTGGCTGAGAAGCTATCGGCCTGAGGAACTCTTCAATGAGCAGGGCCACCTGAAACCGGAATTGGCTGAACTTGCGCCCAAGGGCGATCGACGCATGGGAGCAAACCCTCATGCCAACGGCGGCATTTTGCTCCGCGACCTGAGGATGCCGGATTTCCGCGACTACGCGGTCGAGGTTCGCTCGCCCGGAGTTCGCGGCATCGGCGACACGCGTGTGCTCGGACCGTTCCTGCGTGATGTGACGAAACTGAACAGCGAGCAGCGGAATTTCCGGATTTTTGGGCCTGACGAGACGATCTCCAACGGCCTGGAAGCGCTCTTTGAGATAACGACACGTCAATGGGACGCCGCGACCGCGCCGAACGACGAATTTCTCGCGCCCACCGGGCGCGTGCTGGAAATGCTCAGCGAGCACCAGTGCGAAGGTTGGCTCGAGGGCTATTTGCTCACCGGGCGGCACGGACTATTTAATTGCTACGAGGCGTTCATCCACATCGTCGATTCAATGTTCAACCAACACGCCAAGTGGCTGGAGGTCACGTCACACCTGCCGTGGCGCGGTAAGATCGCCTCGCTGAACTACCTGCTGGCCTCGCATGTCTGGCGGCAGGACCACAACGGCTACACACACCAGGACCCCGGCTTTATCGGCCACGTCATGAACAAAAAGGCCGAGATCGTGCGGGTTTACCTTCCGCCCGACGCCAACTGCCTGCTGTCGGTAATGGACCACTGCCTGCGCAGCCGCCACTACGTCAACGTCGTGATCGCAGGCAAACACACTGCCCCACAATGGCTGACCATGGACGCCGCCGCCGCGCATTGCACGGAAGGCATTGGCATCTGGCAATGGGCCGGCAATGATCAAGGCTCTGAGCCGGACGTTGTCATGGCCTGCGCTGGCGACGTGCCCACACTGGAGACGCTCGCCGCTGTCTCGATTCTGCGCCAGCATCTGCCCGACTTGAAGATCCGGGTGGTCAACGTCGTCGATCTCCTGAAGCTGCAGCCGACGACCGAGCACCCGCATGGGTTAAGCGATGTAGATTTCGATTCGCTCTTCACCAGGGATAAGCCGGTCATCTTCGCGTTCCATGGATACCCATGGTTGGTCCACCGACTGACTTACCGCCGCACCAACCACCAGAACTTGCACGTCCGCGGCTACAAAGAGGAAGGCACGATCACCACCGCCTTCGACATGACCGTGCTCAATGATCTGGATCGCTTCCATCTGGTGATGGACGTAATCGACCGCCTGCCGCAGTTAAGTGCCAAGGGTGCATATCTGAAGCAGCAGCTTCAGGACAAGCTCACCGAACATAAGCATTACATCCGCAAGCATGGCGAAGACATGCCGGAGATTCGAAACTGGCGGTGGGGCGCAAGGACGTGACGGGCGCGCCGAGGTTGCTCTCGCAGCTTTGCTTGATGCGACACGGCCAAACCGCTTGGTCGCTGTCGGGCCAGCACACCGGCCGAACCGACATTCCGCTGACCGAGCAAGGCGAACAGGTCGCCCGCAAGCTGGCAGAACGGCTCAGCGCGGTGAAATTCAGCCGCGTGTTCACCGAGGACGATCATTTTGTTTCTATCGAGCAAGTTAAGCAATTTGAAACCAGCCTGAAGATGTCCCAGTAATTGTTGTCGTTTTATCGAAAGATGCCTCAGGTTCCTTAGTAGGTTCTAAAGGACAAGCGTGTCCTACTGGCGTTGGCATCACCCCAAAGGGCGTCGAGTTAGTTCGCTAGTTCGCTCGGTCGCGAAATCTAGGCCCAGTTGCCATGGATCACGCAAAAGAGCAGTTCGGTCGGGAGCAACCTCCCGCAACCACTGACGACGGCGACATTGTTATTAATTCCAATCACGGCGCCAAGGGATTGCAGCGCGATTTGAAAGATCGACTGAAGCCGGATTCCGACGGGCCAGTGAGCCGCGATTCGTCTGATCGGGAGATCCCCGCGCGTCCATCGTCGCGCACGGTTCACCGGATATTGAAAATTGCCGCCGGCGTCGCCATTGTTGCGGTATTCGGATGGATGCCACTCAAAGCGATATGGCAAACGTCCAGCGTCGAGGCGGTGGTCAACGCCAGGATAGTGACGCTGAGGACGCCGATCGACGGCACCGTGAGTTCGAAGTCCGGTCATTCAACTGCGTCGAGCGTGGTGAAGGAAGGTGACATCATCCTTAGGGTTGTGAACGCACGAGGTGATCGAAACCGGTTGGACGATCTTAGACGGCAAATGTCGCGGCTGGACAACGAACGGCCGACCCTTACGGCCAAGCTCGCCTCCTCTCAAACGTTGCAGCAGGATCTCGCCCGGCAGGCGTCCCAATTCAGGGAAGGGCGGATTCTACAGTTGGAAGCGCGCATCGCCGAAATTCAATCGGCGATCGAAGCAGCAGCATCGCGCCGCGAAGAGGCAGCGGCCGCCGTGGAGCGGGCATCGTCGCTCATCAAGTCGGGTAGCGTCTCGACTGTGGAACTCGCCAGGTTGACCCGGGATCAATCGGTAGCTCACCAGATCGAGATCGGTGCCCGTCGAAGACTTGACGCTGCCAATGTCGAGCTCACCGCCGCGAAGAATGGCACGTATATCGGCGACAGCTATAATGACCGGCCGAGCTCAGTCCAGCGGGAAGAAGAGATGCGTCAACGCGTTGGAGATATCAACGCCGATCTGGCGCATGCGGATACAGAGATCGACTGGCTCTCCCACGAGATCGCGTCCGAACAGTTGCACTACATCGCTCGGTCGGAAGCAGACATCACGGCGCCTGTGTCTGGCCGGATCTGGGAAATGATGACTTCAACGGGCGAGGATGTCCGGGCCGGGCAAGCGTTGCTAAAGCTGTTGGACTGCAACGGCGCTGTAGTAACCGCAAACGTCACCGAGAGTGTCTACAACCGATTGCAACTGGGTGAGCAGGCGAAGTTTGAGCCGAACGACAGTAGCCTGGCAATCAAGGGAGTTATCGTCAACCTTACTGGAGCGTCTGGTGCGCCCGCGAACCTGGCCATCAATCCCGACGCGCTGAACAAGGAACCATACCGCGTGACGGTTTCGATGCCCGGCATCGGTGCGACCGGCAAGGATTGTGAAGTCGGGCGCACTGGAAGGGTGGTGTTCGACCAGGACGCACCGAAGTGATGATTGCCGCGCTTGCACCTGGCCTGATCGCTTTCGGTTCCTGTCTCGTGATCCTGCCGCTGCTCCAACGCAGCAGCACGATGGCCCGATCATTGATGGTCGGCATATCGTTTGTCTTGTTGGTGCGATACTTCGTCTGGCGTGTGACGCAAACGTTGCCGCCACCTGGCTTCACCGCCGACTGTCTCGTGGGGTATCCCTTCGCACTGGCGGAGGCGGCCTCGCTGGTCGCCGTTTGCCTGTCACTGGTATTTCTCAGCCGTACGATCGATCGCTCCGCCGACGTAACGGCTGGAATAAGGAGGGGTGCCGACGCTACGCCGGTTCCACTCATCGACGTGTTCATCTGCACTTATAATGAGGAAAAGGCGATTCTGGAGCGCACGATTATCGGCGCCACAGGCCTGGAGTATGGCAACTATCGCGTCTGGATTCTGGATGACGGGCGGCGCTTGTGGCTCAAACGCCTGACGGAAGACCTTGGGTGTCGCTACCTGACGCGCCCGGATAATCGCAACGCGAAAGCCGGCAACATCAATCACGCGTTACGGCACGTAGCGGGGCTGCGTGAGGGGCCGGAGTTCGTATCCATCCTGGATGCCGACTTTGTCCCCATGCCCGACTTCTTGACGCGCACGACCATCTTGTTAGAAGACAAGACTGTTGGTGTAGTGCAGACTCCGCAGCACTTCATCAATCCCGATCCGATTCAATCGAATCTCGCTGCCGCTGAGGTGTGGCCCGACGAGCAGCGCTTTTTCTTTGATATTCTGATGCCTGCAAAGGACGCCTGGGGCGTAGCATTCTGCTGCGGTACGTCCTCGGTGATCCGCTTTTCAAGCCTCATGAAGATTGGCGGATTCCCGACAGATTCGGTCACCGAGGACTATCTCGTTACGCTACGTCTGAAGGAACTTGGCTTTCGTACTGTATATCTGAACGAGAGACTTACGCTCGGACTGGCGCCCGAGGGACTCAAGGAATACATCACGCAGCGCGGCCGATGGTGCCTCGGCTTCATGCAGATCGTGAGAGGCCGCAGTGGGCCACTATCGCTCCACTCGAAGCTTTCGTTCATCGATCGCCTTTCGCTTGTCGACGCTTTCATGAGTTGGGCAGCAGTTTATGGAGCGAAAGTGTTTGGCCTCGTCGTGCCCTGGCTCTACCTCCTGTTCGGGATTAAGGCGGTTCACGCCGATCTTTTCGAACTTTTGAAATACTTTCTGCCTTTCTATGTCTGGCATGCGGTTACGATGGCCTGGATTTCCCGCGGCCGATCGCTGGCGATCATGACGGATTTGTCGCAATACATCGCGGCGCCAGCGGTCCTGAAGGCAGTGATCACCGGCCTGATCAGGCCACAGAGCCACAAATTCAAGGTGACCGCCAAAGGCGGTGATCGTAGTCAGAGGTTTGTCGAGTGGCCGCTTCTGCGGATTTACGGGTCCGCATTGCTGATAACATTGCTGGCGATCGCCTACGCCTTTATACTCAATCTGCAGGGAGAGAAGATTGCTTATGGCGGGCTTGCCCTTGCCTGGAGCCTGTACAATGCCGTGATCCTAGCGATCGTGTGCTTCATCTGCATAGAGCAACCCCGCCGACGCAAGGCCGAGCGTTTCCAACGCGATGAGCCTGTCCTTATTCACGAGGGCGGAGTTCCGCGGCTGGTTCGCATGGCGGACATCTCGATAACCGGCGCCCGCTTTGTCGATCACGCTCCACCGCCGGTGCAAACCATCCTCAATTGCAAGGTCTATGGCCAGAGCGTATCCGCAATTGTCGTACGGCTGACGGATGACGGCTTTGGCGTTCGATTCGAAGAAACCGTCGAAACCCGAGTTCGCGTCGTACGCGCGTTTTACGCTGGAGAGTATGCCCGCGCTTTTCGCAGCGTCCGAGCGGCGCCGGTCGGCAAGGCGATCCTACTGCGTTTGTTCAACTGAATCGATCATTCCCTGGTTAGCTAAAGAGTGAAGTCCGCCATTATCAACATGCCACGCTCATATGATACTCGCTCGCATCGTGCCCTCAAAGCGTGGCTTTTGCACAGCCCAAGTGCGAGTGTCCCAAGTGCGAACACGCTCACGACGTGATAGTTGAGGCCGGCGCAATCGGTCGACCCTGAGTGTGCTCGTCTCGGTTGGGTTGCTCTCCAAAGAGCGTCATGATCCAACGCGTCGGGTTGCTGGATTTTACTTCCCTGACCGAATGGACAAACCCCGTGACGAGCGTCCCTTCTATCGTCAACATTGTCTTTCGCCGGCGATGTTGGGCATAGCGGCAGCGTCTCGCGACCTTTGGGTCACTCGTCTCGAACGATTGCATGCTTTACCAAGTAGCAGCACTTGAAACGGTTCCGCGAAAACGCGGCAAACAAGAGATCATCTCGACCAGATAGCCTGGACTCAAACTACCGGTATCTCAACCGCCCGGCCAATTGGCGAACACCGAGTGACGGTTTGACTAGGCAACTCGCGGCCACATCACTAGATCGAAGCGAGGGAGGGGTCCCGTTAGCGACAAAACCCGTAGGCCGTCATCGACGCCAAGGGCGAACACTACGGCGGGGAATGCTTGTGATAGTCGAGTTGGTAGCTTTGCGATGATCGAACCGTCCCTGACAAGGGCCGTTTCAGTGGCGATTTGAGCATTTCGTCAAGCAGTCATAAACTTGCATTCGGGGTGAGGGCGGGACATTGCCAATCAATCGGTTGTTGCAAGACAAGTGCACGCCGGAACAAATCGAGCTTTTGAACAAGGCTTTCAGCCACGCGCTGAACTTGTTGGGCGTGGTTGATCGTAACGACCCGCTTTGCGATATGGTCGCTCGCAAGGTTATCGAGGTCGGCGCAACAGGCATTAGCGAGCCGAGAGAAATCGCGGAATGAGCGTGGCCCGAATTGGCCTACGGTAAGGCCGATCCAGCGGCAGGCATGTGTGCGGATTTACTAGATAGAAACCATAGAAAATGATCCGAAAACTTTAGTGAAACAACTGGGCCGTCTCTGCGTCGGTTTGTCGGAGGGCAGCCCCATGACAGATCGCCAGTTCCGAGAGCAGGAGGTTCAGATCGCGCATTATCAGCTTTTGTCGCGGGAGGTCACTGATCCACTTGCGGCGTGTTTGCTTCGGGTCATTGTCGAAGAGCTTGAAGCCGACCTGCGAAGGGATCGCGACATCGGGCAGAGCTGCCCCG
>NZ_AUGA01000064.1:0-32003 GCF_000426785.1 Bradyrhizobium sp. th-b2 | reverse complement strand
AGATCGCGAACATGCGCGCGCGGAACATATCGACCAGGCTGTGCACGACCCGCGTCGGATCGCGCCGATCCGGGAACACCCGGGCCAAATTGTCGGCCAAGCCGAGACGCCGCTCGGCCATCGCCAGAAGCATCACGCCCCCGTTCGAGGTCAGCCGCCCGCCATCGAAGGCAGCTGTGACTTTCTTGGCGTGAACGGAGAAGGGCAGAATCGTATCATCGGTCATGGCGGGCCTGGTGTTCGCGGCTGAAGGTGATGGGGTTGGCTTTGCAACCGAATCCTACGCCGCATCAGCGCTTTACACCACGCTCGCCAGCCTCTCAGGCGCCTCTGACGAATAAGACGGGTTAGATAATCGTCGCATGTCTATCGGCGATCTCCCCGAGCGACGCGGCAACGCGGTAGCAAAACGCACATAGATTGACCCAAATGTCATTCTCGACAGATCCGGCAGCATCAAGATTGGCGACTCCCGAGGCAATGAAAAACCTGGCGGCGAGAGTTACATTGCCAAGCGAGATGCCCCAGCCGAATCCATAGCAATGACGTCGTCAGGAGCAAGGAAAGCACATAATGGCCCCTACGCTTTCGGATATAGAAAACTACTGGCGGACTGCGGCCGAAAAGCCGGTGGATGCCGACGGCCTACGTCCGACCGCGCGCGACCCGTATCTGCAGACGGTGGTTGAAGCTTCCATCGAAAGATGGCTGGCCACCGGATCGACGGTTTTTGATATCGGCGCAGGCGATGGCCACTCGAGCGCCCGGTTCGCCAGGAAGGCACGCGAGGTATTGGGCTTCGACTATATTCCTGCCTTTGTCGAAGCCGCAAATGACATGGCACAGCGCCAGGGGCTCGAAAATCTCAGCTTTGCTCAAGCGGATGTCCTGAACCTTGAACCTGTCACGCGCCAGTTCGGTCAAGCGGACATAGCTGTTACCATTCGCTGCCTGATCAACCTGCCGACCTGGGACCTGCAGAAGCAGGCGATCAATCAAATCGCCAGCGTCGTGAAGCCCGGTGGACTTTACCTGCTGAGCGAAGGTTGGACAGAAGGTTGGGAAGCTCTAAATCGATATCGCCAAAAGGCCGGGCTGCAGGCAGTTACCGTCGTCGAGTACAATCGTCTAATCAGCAAGAAAAGCTTCGAGGACTTCGTCTCCAAGGATTTCGAGATCGTCGCATTCGAATCCGTCGGGTTTTATCTCTACATGTCTCGCGTCTATCAGGCAGCATACGTCATGCCTAACCCACCTCAGCACCGGCACGATATCAATCGCGTATCTGCCGAGCTATTTGAACAGGCGGCCACGCCGCCCGGATTTGAAGAGTGCGATTATGCCGGAGTGTACGTTCTGCGCCGGCGCTGAGGCGCCAGCGATCGTGTGCAGTGCGCCGTCGCCGATGATCCTGGCTCTGAGTAAAGCTGAGGACTGATTTCTGTCGCAGACTTGATGCGATGATTTGTGCCACCCAACCTGGGACGTTGGAGCTGAGCACGAGTGGCTGCGCTCGTCGGCCCGTTTCGAGAGATGCGACAGAACGACCCAGCGGCCCCCCCGCGAGATGCGAAGCATCTTCGCGGAGGCGGTGACAAAAAAGCCAAGTCTCGGCGGGGAGAGCACGAAGTAAGCCGTGAAACTATCGCGCAGGGAACGGGCGGAACGAAGAGCAAAGCTCGGACGACCATGTCGCGAGAATGCGAAGCTGCGTCCCCACCCACACTGTCATCGCCCGGCTCGACCGGGCGATCCAGTACGCCGCGGCCTCTCGGCTCAAACACTGCGGCCTCTGGAATACTGGATCACCCGCATTCGCGGGTGATGACACCGAACAAGCGATCTGACAGTTGAATCAGAACTCATTCCGTCATTGCGAGGAGCGAAGCGACGAAGCAATCCATCGTTCCGCAAATGCTGAGGGCTGGATTGCTTCGCTTCGCTCGCAATGACGGGAGTATCGAAAAATGCCGATCCTACCGCGTCGCGTCGTGCCCGACCTCGCCCGTGATCACGTCGCCGAACAGCTCCCAGGCCTCGCCGTTGAACCGCATCAGTTGCATCTGCTCGATCGGGTAGTAGTCGTCCGGCGAGCTGTTGACCATGATGCCCGGCAGCATCAGGTCGGAGTGGAAGTTCTTCAGGCTGGCCGCCTGCTTCATGACGTTCTCGCGCGTGAGATTGTCGCCGCACTGCTTCAACACCTGCACCATGGCCTCCGACTGCACATAGCCATAGACGCTGTTGAAATTGGCCTTGTCCCCCTCAGGATAGTATTTGTCCATAAAGCCGCGCCACTTCACGACCGCGGGATCCTTGTCCCAGGTCGGGTCGGTCGGATCCTTCAGATATTGGGTCGAGATGATGCCCTTGGAATATTCGAGCCCGGCAGGCTTCAGCACCGAGGCGACCGTGGTCGCGGTGTTGGCGAGGAAGAACTTTGGCTTCCAGCCGAGCTCGCCGACCTTGCGGATCGCCTGTGCCGATCCCTTCGGCGCCGCCCAGGAGAAGAAGATGTCGGCGCCGGAATCGTGCAGCGCGACGATCTGCGAATCGATCGAGGGATCGGAGACCTCGTAGGACTTGTCGGCGATGATCATGCCGACCTTGTCGCCGAGCCCGTCCTTCAGGCCCTTGAACTGATCCTTGCCGGCATCGTCGTTCTGCCAGAACACCGCGATCTTGCTGTTCGGGAAATTGTCGCGAATGTATTTCGCGTAGATGCGTCCCTCGCTCTGGTAGTTGGGCTGAAAGCCCATCGTCCAGGGAAGTTCCTGGGATCGCCGAATTTGGTGCCGCCCGAGGCGACGAACAATTGCGGCACCTTCTTGGCATTCATGTACTTCATGATCGCCGAATTGGACGGCGTGCCGAGCGGCTGGAAGATCAAGAGCACCTCGTCGCTCTCGACCAGCTTGCGCGCCTGCTCGATCGCCTTCGGCGGCGAATAGGCGTCGTCGTAGCTGATGAAGTTGATCTTGCGGCCGTTGATGCCGCCCTGGTCGTTGATCATCTTGAAGAACGCGGCCTCGGTCTTGCCGATCACACCATAGGACGACGCCGGGCCGCTATATGGCATGATATTGCCGATCTTGATTTCGCCATCACTCGCGCCGGGATCGTATTTCTTCTGCGCCGTGGCCGAGGTCGCGATCAGTGCGGCACTTGCGAACGCCGCGATTGCGCCAATATATCCGAGACGAGCCGGCATCGTTTTCTCCCCGATTTTTGTCGTTGGTTTTGGCGGCAAGTCTCGCAAGAGACGCATGTGCTGGCAAGCGCCGGGTATTTCCGTTGGGCGAAACGGCATTGTTGCCTGGCGCTATTTGTGATTGAAGGTCGATCTGGGGCTCACGAGTCGAGGCGTTCTGATTGCGTAAACCGGACATTCGTACCGGTCCGCGGCATCCGCGTATTGCGGTCGCGGGCTATGAGCTCACGCGCCGCCTCGGTGAATCTGTGCTGGCGAAGCGTGGCCTGCACAAGGCCAACGGCGAGTTCGCGCAGCGCACGATCGCCTCGATCCGCGAGCGGCTGCAGCGCGGCGAGACCATCTACATCGCGGGTCTCGCCTGCCCCGGCACGCACAACACCGGCGTTGCGCTGGTCGAGGTCACCCAGAAGGACGGACCGCGGCTGATCCTCAACAACGAGGAAGAGCGCTTTTCCGGCAACAAGCACACCAACGAGTTTCCGCAGCATGCGCTCGACGACATGCGCAAGGTGCTGCAGCGGATGGGCCGCGATATCGGTGACATCGCCGCCTTCGTCACGACATGGGACTATCCCGCGCTGCTGGCGATGCTGATCCGCACCTCGCTGGAGGAAGCGCCGGCAAGCCTCAAATTGCTTCGCGCCCCGATCGCGCCCGCGATCAATCTGCGGCAGCTCGATCAGGTGCGGCGGCTGTCACGCCGGCTCGGCCAGATGTACGGGCTCGGCGAGCAGTTGCCGCTGATCTGCATGCCGCATCACGACAATCACGCCTGGTACTCGTTCACGGCCTCGCCGTTCGCAGATCAGCGCGAGCGGGTTGCGATCGCGGTGCTTGACGGCACCGGCGATGTCGGCTCGATCTCGCTCTATGCCGCCGAGAACGGCGAGATGAAGCAGTTCTATTGCAACGAGAGCCTGTTCGACTCGCTCGGCGCCTTCTACACCGTGATCTCGTCGAGCCAGGGCGGCTGGACCTGGCTGTCCAGCGAGGGCCGCTATATGGGCGCCGCCGCCTGGGGCGACATGAACCGCGCCACCAATCCGTATTACCAGCGGCTGAAGGCGGTGCTGCAGCTCGGGCCGGGCGGCACCGTGCGGCTCAATCGCGCGATGGCCAACTGGTATGCCGATCCCGCCGACAATCCCTACCATCAACCGCTGATCGATATCCTGGGCCCGCCGCTGCGCTCCGACCAGCTCTGGAATCCCGACGCCGTGCTGCGTGTCGAGGACATCAATCATCGTCCCGACACCAAGGACCGGCTCGACAAGGCCGCCGCGACGCAGTTGGTGTTCGAGGACGCGATGATCCATGTCATCGATCATCTCTTGCGCGTCACCGGCACCGACCGCCTGGTGCTGACCGGCGGCGTGGCGCTGAACGCGCTCGGCAACATGCGTCTGCTCGAGCATTTCGACGAAGCCTGGTTTGAGCGCGCGCAGGGTCGCAAGACGCGGCTGCATATGTGGGTGCCGCCGGTGCCCGGCGATCCCGGCGTGCCGATCGGCGCCGCCTGGCTGTTCGCCCATATGGCGGGCGCCCCGCGCGGTGCGCCGCTGTCGCACGCATTCTATTGCGGGCTGCCGCCCTCGAACGCCGATATCACGACGGCGCTCAGGAACGGCGACGTCGCCTCGATGGAGATCGGCAACGTCTCGACGCCGCAAGGCCGCGACGCGATCGCGGATCTGATGGCGAGCATGGTGGCGCAAGGCGGCGTGATCGCGATCTATCAGGGCGCGGCCGAAACCGGCCCGCGCGCGCTCGGCCATCGCTCGATCCTCGCCAACCCCTGCGACCCGCGTGTGCGCGAGCGGCTCAACGAGCGCGTCAAATATCGCGAGGCGATCCGGCCGTTGGCGCCGATGGCGACGCTGCAGGCCGCGCGCGACTATTTCGAGCTCAAAGACGGCGCGTCCGACGGCGACTACAACGCCTATAACTACATGGTGCTGACCGCGCATTCGAAGCCGGAGGCGCGTGAGAAAATTCCGGCGGTGGTGCATGCCGACGGCACCGGCCGCATCCAGATCGTGCGCGAGACCGACGATCCCCTCACCTATGCCTATCTGAAGGCGCTCGGCCGCCATATCGGCGTCGAGATGTCGGTCAACACCTCGTTCAACGTCGCGGGTCCAATCGCGCAGACGCCGGCGCAGGCGATCGACACGCTGCGCCGCTCCAGGGGGCTCGATGCGGTGGTGCTGGTCGCCGACGACGGCACCACCTATGCGGCCTGGCACGGCGGCGAACGCGACAGTGGCCGCTTCACCGGCTGGTATGCGGCGTGGAAGCAGGCGCGCGGCTGAACCAGCCCAGCACGCGGCCGTCGATCAGGAGCAGCGCGCTGGCGATCACGAGCGCGCCGATCACCTCGCGCGGCGCGACCGGCTCGCCGAGCACGAGCGTGCCGAGCAGCATCGCGGTCACCGGGATGAGCAGCGTCACCAGCATCACATTGGTCGCGCCGGAGCGCTGCAGGATCCGAAAGAACACGATGTAGGCCAGCGCCGTCGACAGCGCCGCGAGCCCGAGCACCGCGAGCCATATCGTCGGATGCGGCATCGGCAGCAGCCACGGCCGCTCCACCACACCGGCAACGGGCGCCATCATCGCGGCCGATGCGATCATCTGGAACGTCGCCGTGCCCAGTGGCGGCACCCGCTGTGGCAGCCGCCGCCCGACCAGCGCCGCAATGCCGTAGCTGAAGGCGCCGGCGAGGCACAGCAGGATGCCGATGCCCTGCCGGCTCTCGAAACCGAGCGCATCGCCATGCAGGATCGCGACCCCGATCAGGCCGACCACCACGCCCGCCACGCGGCGCGCCTGCAACCGCTCCTCGCCGGCGGCCGCCATCACGACCACCGTAAACAGCGGCGTCGTCGCATTGAGGATCGAGGCGAGGCCACTCGGGATATAGGTCTGCCCGAACACGATCAGCGAGAACGGCAGCACATTGTTGAACAGCCCCATCGCGACAAACGGCGCCCATCCGGACGCGCCGCGCGGCCATTCGATCTTCGCGGCCCGCAGCAGCGGCAGCAAGAGCACGATGCCGAGCACCACGCGGAGCAGCACCAGGGTCAGCGGCGGCAATTCGCGCAGGATCACGCCGTTGAAGAAGAACGACCCACCCCAGAGCACCGACAGCAGACCCAGCAGCCCCCAGTCGCGGCTATCAATGCGGTTGTCGGTGGAAGGCATGTCGGGCACTCACCTGCACTCGAACAGGTGACTAGCGCAGGCTTGCGAATATTCCCACCCGATTTCCGTGAATGGCGGCCCCGCCTATTTCGGCCGCGACACGATCTCGATCATCTGGCCTTCATCGCCATCGGGCGCATGGGCCTTCGCCTTGTCATAGGCGGCCAGCGCGGCGCGGCTCACCGGCACGCCGGGCAGCAGCGCCTCGGCCAGCCGCACGGCGTAATCCGCATCCTTGTGACGCAGCGCCGCAGTGAACGACGCGCCGGAGAAGTTGCGGTCGATCATCCGCCTGGAGTGGCGGATCACCTGCGGGCTCGCGATCGCGCCGGTCGAAAGCGCCTCGGCCACCAGCTGCATGTCGAGGCCGGCCTGCTCGGCGATCGCAACGCCCTCGGCGAGGCTTGCGATCTGCACTGCGCCGATCAGATTGTTGATCAGCTTGAACACGGTGCCGGTGCCGACCGCGCCGAAATGACGGATCGTGCTGCCGATCGGAGTGAGGAACGGATGCGCCCGCTCTAGATCAGCGGGATCAGCTCCCACCAGCAGCGTCAGCTTGCCGGCCGCCGCCGCTTCCGGCAGGCCGGTGACGGGACAATCGATGTAGATCAGGCCGCGGCTGCGCAACTCGTGCGCCATGTCGAGCGTGTGCTGGTAGGAGACCGTGGAGCATTCGATCGCGAGCGTGCCGGCCTTCATGGTCGCGGCGGCGCCGTCCTTGGTCAGCCAGACCGCTCGCGATGCCTCATCGTCGGCGACCATGGTCACGACGGCATCGGCATCGATCGCGGCATCCTCCGGCGAGGTCGCCCATTGCGCCCCGCGCGCGATCAAATCCTCGGCCTTGGCCTTGCTGCGGTTCCACACCGCGACCGTGAAGCCGGCATCGAGGTAACGGCCGGCCATCCCGTGGCCCATGCGTCCCAATCCGATGAAAGCGACGCGTGGCATGGGCTAATCCACATCCTCGACGGAGCCGGGCTCGGTGCCGAAGGCACGCTGCGCCAGCGTCGCCGCCATGAATTCATCGAGATCGCCGTCGAGCACGCCCGACGTGTCGGAGGTCTGCACGCCGGTGCGCAAATCCTTCACCATCTGATAGGGCTGCAGCACGTAGGAGCGGATCTGGTGACCCCAGCCGATGTCGGTCTTGGCGGCCTGATCGGCAGCGGCCTGCTCCTCGCGCTTCTTCAGCTCCATCTCATACAGCCGTGCGCGCAGCATGTCCCAGGCCTGCGCCCGGTTCTTGTGCTGGGAGCGGCCGGCCTGGCAGACCACCGCGATGCCGGTCGGGATGTGCGTCAAGCGCACCGCCGACTCGGTCTTGTTGACGTGCTGACCGCCGGCGCCGCCCGACCGCATGGTGTCGGTGCGGACGTCGGCCTCCTTGATCTCGATCTTGATGCTGTCGTCGATCACGGGGAAAATCTGCACCGACGAGAACGAGGTGTGCCGCCGCGCATTCGAGTCGAACGGCGAGATCCGCACCAGGCGATGCACGCCGGCCTCGGTCTTCAGCCAGCCATAGGCATTGTGGCCGGAGATCTGGATGGTGGCGGACTTAATGCCGGCCTCTTCGCCCTGCGACTCCTCGAGAAACTCGATCTTGAAACCGTGCTTCTCCGCCCATCGCGTGTACATGCGCAGCAGCATCTGCGCCCAGTCCTGGCTCTCGGTGCCGCCTGCGCCGGCATGAACTTCGAGATAGGAATCGAACTTGTCAGCCTCGCCCGAGAGCAGCGCCTCGAGCTCGCGCCGGGCGACCTCCTTCTTTAGGTCCTTGAGCGCCTTCTCGGCCTCGGCGACCACGGCCGCATCGTTCTCGGCCTCGCCGAGCTCGATCATGCCGACCTGATCCTCGAGCTCGCGCTCGACCTTGCCGATTCCAGAGAGCGCGTCCTCCAGCGAGGTACGCTCCTGCATCAGCCGCTGGGCCTTCTGGGGATCGTTCCAGAGATTGGGGTCTTCAGCGAGCTTATTCAGCTCAGCGAGGCGTGCCGTCGATTGATCGACGTCAAAGATGCCTCCTCAGCAGCCCGACTGACTGCTTGATCTCTTCAACAAGGCGTTCGATTTCCGCGCGCATGGTCTTTCAGGTGTTGGCAAAAAAGCTTGCCGGGGATGTAGCGGCCGGCGCGGCAAAGCGCAATCGGCTTATCCCGGCGATTTGGGCACGAAGCCGATTAATACAGCCCGCCGGTTCCCGGACGCATGAAGAAGCCGCCATCAGGCTGTCCACCACTCTGCGACGGCTGGGGGCCGGGACCGGGTCCACGGCCGTCGGCATCGGCGACGCCGATCACCGAATAGTTGTCCGGCGGCGCGGTGCCCGGCTTGAAGGCCTCGAGGATGGTGTTGCCGCTATCGCCGGGGCCGGCTCGCATGCCGGACTTGGCGTCGACGCGGATCAGCTTGATGCCGGCCGGAACCTTGAACGGCGTCGGCGGCTTGTCGGCGAGCGCAAGCTTGAGGAAGTCGCGGGCGATTGGCGCTGCGACGTGGCCGCCGGTAGCGGCGCGGCCAAGATTGCGCGGCTTGTCGTAGCCCATGTAGACGCCGACCGCGAGATCCGGCGAGAAGCCGACGAACCAGACGTCCTTCTCGTCGTTGGTGGTGCCGGTCTTGCCGGCGATCGGCTTGCCGACCTCCTTGACGACGGTGGCGGTGCCGCGCTGGACCACGCCTTCCATCATCTCGGTGATCTGGTAGGCGGTCATCGGATCGAGCACCTGCTCGCGGCGGTCGACGAGTTGCGGCTCGGGCTGGCTCTTCCAGCCTCCGGGCGCGTCGCAGCCGCGGCATTCGCGGGTGTCGTGCTTGAAGATGGTGTGGCCGTAGCGGTCCTGGATGCGATCGATCAGCGTCGGCTTCACGCGACGGCCGCCATTGGCGAACATCGAATACGCGGTAACCATGCGCATGACGGTGGTTTCACCGGCACCCAGCGCATACGACAGATAGTTCGGCAGTTCGTCATAGACGCCGAAGCGTTTTGCATACTCGCCGACCAGCGGCATGCCGATGTCCTGCGCGAGGCGCACCGTGACGGTGTTGAGCGAGCGTTGCAGCGCGTTCCGCAGCGTGGTCGGGCCGTAATACTTGCCGGTCGAATAGTTCTCCGGACGCCACACGCCGCCGCCCTGCCCCTGATCGATCTCGATCGGCGCATCGATCACGGTGGTCGACGGCGTGTAGCCGTTGTCCAGCGCCGACGAGTACACGATGGGCTTGAACGACGATCCGGGCTGCCGGTAGGCCTGCGTCGCGCGGTTGAACTGGCTCTGGTCGAACGAGAAGCCGCCGACCATCGCGAGCACGCGGCCGGTCCACGGATCCATCGCCACCATCGCGCCGGAGACTTCGGGCAATTGCCGCAGGCGGTACTGGCCTTCGACCGCCGTGCCCTCCTTGGTCACCAGCGGATCGGCATAGATCACGTCGCCCGGCTGCAGCACCTGCGAAACCGCCGTCGGCGCCTTGCCCTTGGCCTTGGCCCAGCGCACCCCATCCATCGTGATGATGCCGGTCTGCCGCTCCTTGCTGACCGCGCCACCGAGCTCGCGGCCCGGCTGGAAGCCGATCCGCGCCGACTGGTCGCTGGTCTCCAGCACCACGGCCATCCGCCATGGCGAGATGTCGGAGAGCGATTTGACGTCGGCAAGCTTGACGCCCCAGTCGCCCGACACATCGAGCTTGTGGAGCGCGCCGCGCCAGCCCTGCGCCTCATCGTAATTGACGAGCCCCGCCACCATGGTCTTGCGCGCCATCACCTGGATCTTGGGATCCAGCGTGGTGCGGACCGACAGCCCGCCCTCGTAGAGTTTCTTTTCGCCGTAGCGCTCGAAGATGTCGCGGCGAACCTCCTCGGCGAAATATTCGCCGGCGAAGATGTGCGCGCCATTGGAACGGCTGGTGACGACGAGCGGGTCCTTGCGCGCCTTGTCGGCGTCGGCCTGCTTGATCCAGCCGTTCTCGAGCAGGCGATCGATCACATAGTTGCGGCGCTCGATCGCGCGATCGCGGTTGCGCACGGGATGCAATGCAGCCGGTGCCTTCGGCAGCGCGGCGAGATAGGACGCCTCCGCGATCGTCAGCTCGTTGACCGACTTGTCGAAATAGACCAGCGACGCCGCCGCGATGCCGTAGGCGCCGAGCCCGAGATAGATTTCGTTGAGATAAAGTTCGAGGATGCGGTCCTTGGAATAGGCGCGCTCGATGCGCATCGCCAGCAAGGCTTCCTTGATCTTGCGGGCGAACGACACTTCGTTGGTGAGCAGGAAGTTCTTCGCGACCTGCTGGGTGATAGTCGAGGCACCCTGCGGGCGGCGGTTCGAGCCGTAGTTCTGCGCATAGAGAACGGCGGCGCGCGCCATGCCCTGATAGTCGATGCCGCCGTGCTCGTAGAAGTTCTTGTCCTCGGCGGCGAGGAACGCGTTGATCACGAGCTTCGGCACCGCCTGGATCGGCAGATAGAGCCGGCGCTCCTTGGAGTATTCGCCGAGCAGCGCGCCATCGGAGGCATGCACGCGGGTCATCACCGGCGGCTCGTAATCCTGGAGCTGCGAGTAGTCGGGCAGATCCTTGGAGAAATGCCAGATCGCGCCTGCGACGGCGGCGACACCAACCAGGAACACAACGGTTCCGGCGGCGAACAAGAAACCCATGAACCGCACGAGCAGGCGCATTATCGACGTTCCGTTCCTACCCTCCGGCGCTCAGTCGTCGGGAGCGCCTGTCCAAAAGTGCGAAAGCCTCACACAACAAAGCCTCGCACAACGAAGGCTCAAACAACGAGGCCTTACACAACGAAGCCTTGGCCCAGCGAGCTGCCCTGCGCACGCGAAAATACAAGAGCCGCCGGACAATATGGTCGATTCTGCGGGCCTGCGGTCCATTGTCTATACCGTCGCCGCTGTGGCCAAACTAGGGCTTCCCGGCAACGGAGCGGGCTTTTCAGGCGGCCAGTTTCACTTTGCCGGTCCGGCGGTTGCCAGCCGTTTGGCGAAGAACGCGTCGATCGCCTGGGCCATCGCGCCGACGGCCTTGTTCCGCCAGCTCTCGGAGACCAGGTGCTCGAGGTCGCCCTTGTTGGAGACGTAGCCGATCTCGACCAGCACGGACGGCACGTCGGGGGCCTTCAGCACCCGGAAACCGGCCGATTTGAGCGGATGCTTGTGCATCCGCACCGAGGTCTTCATCTCATCCATCAGAAGACGGGCGAAGCGGTTGGAAAAGGTCTTGGTTTCGCGCTGCGCGAGGTCGATCAGGATGTCGGCGACCTCGGTCGGCTCGTCCGTCAGGTTCACGCCAGCTATGGCGTCGGCCTTGTTTTCCGTCTCGGCCAGCCGCTCAGCCTCGGCGTCGGAAGCCTTGTCCGACACCGTGTAGATCGTGGCGCCCTGGGCATCGCCCTCGCGGCGCGGCAGCGCGTCGGCATGAATCGAGACGAACAGCGCCGCCGACTGGGTGCGGGCGATCTTCACCCGGTCATTCAGCGGAATGAACGTGTCGTCGGACCGGGTCATGACCACCCGATACTTGCCGGACTTCTCGATCCGGTCGCGCAGGGCAAGGCCAAAGCCCAGCACCAGATTCTTCTCCGTCTCGCCGCCGGACTGGGTCCCGTTATCGATGCCGCCGTGACCGGGATCGATCACGATCAACGGACGGGGATCGGTGACCGCGACCGGGGGCAGCGCCGCTGTCGTGACCGGCGGAACCGTGACGGTGTTGCTGCTGGTGTTTGCATCGGAAATCGCGGGCTTCAGTTCGGGCCGGCTCTCGGGCGCAAGCGACTGCACGAACGCGGTGCGATCGACCGCTTCGAAGTCCAGCACCAGCCGCGGCGGCTGGCCATTGGCGGCATCGAGCACGTAGGAATTGGCGATCTTCACCGGCCCGGCCAGGTCGAACACGATTCGGGAGCCGCCCGGCATCACCAGCCCATAGCGGAATGCCTTCACCAGTCCCCGGCCCGCCGAGCCGGTACCGGCCGCGAGCTGGAAATTGACCTGCGGGATGTCGACGACGACCCGGTAAGGGTCGGCCAGCGGAAAGGCGCGAAACTCGATCTTGCGGTCGAGGTCGAGGATGAATCGGGTCTGCTTGTCGTCGCCGGCGAGCCTGGCACCGGATGCGACCGGGAAATTCGGGGCGGCGGGGGCACCGGCGGCCGGGGCAGCCTGGCCGCCCTGCGGTCCCTCGGCGGCGCTCGGAGCGCTGGCTATGGCAAACATCAATGCTGCGGCGCACAACAGCCCGCATCCCAGAAAAACAAGGTGATTTGCACGGCTCGCCACCCGATTCGGAGCCTCCCGACTGCTTCTTACCGCATTAGAACCGGACGGTTAATCACGCCCTAATGACACTCAGGCGAAAAGAACCGAGTGTTGCGGCGGCGTGACGCTTCCCTTGCACGCGGCTGTCAATCCACGTATGTACGGGGTGCTGACGGCTAGTACTCCCGGTTGTGTCGCGTTCAGCCTCCCGGTGCAGCGGTGGAACCTTCCAGATCGAAGATCCCGCCGTGTTTTTCCGGTCCCTCCCCAGCCAGCGCCGCGCGCGGCTGACATGGAGTGGCGGATTCGAGCCCGAGCGGCGTCCGGTCCCAGGCACACTCCCTCGCCAGAGGGACGGTTTGAGACACGGCATAACTGATTATCCGGTCCCTTGGGGCCTCGATATGCGATGGCCGGCAGGCGCTTCGGCGCCAGGCGGGGTCTTCAGCAAAAGATACGGCGGTATTTCTCGCCGCCAACATGTTTAGACGGGCCGACGCTTAATGCGCCAGACTGTATTGCCGACCAGGATCCCCCGAATGATCGCGCTGACGCGAGGTGAAAGCTTCGCCCGTCGCATCATCCCGGTGGGTTCCCGTCCGGCGCTGCGCCGCGAGACGCGTTTTGGCCTTCCCCTCACCCCCGAATCAGGTGGACCGTCGCGTCACCGGGCGGCGCTATTTGCGCGCGCCATGATCCGCGCCCGCCGCCGCCAAGAGCTCCAAAATGCCCAACAAGATGTTGATCGATGCCACCCACCCGGAAGAGACCCGGGTCGTCGTGGTCCGTGGCAATCGCGTCGAAGAGTTTGATTTCGAGACCGCCCAGCGCAAGCAGCTGCGCGGCAACATTTACCTCGCCAAGGTTACGCGCGTAGAGCCGTCGCTGCAGGCCGCCTTCATCGAGTATGGCGGCAACCGGCACGGCTTCCTTGCCTTCAGCGAAATCCATCCCGACTACTACCAGATCCCGGTCGCCGACCGTCAGGCGCTGATCGAAGCCGACGAACGCGCCCATCGCGAGGCCGAGGAAGAGCACGAGAATCGCGGCCATCGCCGCCGGTCGCGCCATCGCAACGCCCGTCGCCGCGGCCATGGCGAGCGCGTCCAGAGTGAGGTGATCGAGGGTGCTGGCGACGCGCAGGCGCAGCCGGCCAATGAGGCTCACGAACACCCCGTCGATGCCGGGCAGCATGAACATGATGCCGGGCATCACGATCATGGCGTGGTCGCCTACGAAGGTCACGACCACGAGCATGAGCCGCATGATCATGCCCATCACGAGGACCATGAGCATCACGACCATGATCACGAGCATCACCATGGTCATGGTCACGACGATCACGACCATGACCATCATGACCACGACCATCACGACCACGATCATGCGCACGATCACGACCACGCCCCGGCCGTGAGCGAGGCGCCGGCCGCCGACACCCAGTCCGACCCCGTGGTCGCGGCGGTCGAAGCCTCGGTTGCGTCTGCCGCGCCTGAGGCCGTCGAGACGGTCGAGGTCAATCATGAGCCTGACCGGGCCCATCAGGAACAGGTCGAAGAGAACGCCGCGCATGCCGACGACGCGCCGCATATCGCTGCGGACGAAGTTCACGCCAGCCCGGATGAGCACGCGGGCGCCGAATACGCCCCGTTGGCTGATGCGACCGCGTCCGAGGCCCGGCATGGCGACGAGGCCGGCGAAGATGACGACGAGGACGACGGCGAGGAAGAGGATGTCGTCGAGTCCGTCGGCGGCGACGATGTGCTCGAGGAGGTTCCGGAGCGCGCGTTCCGCCCGCGCCGCCAGTACAAGATCCAGGAAGTGATCAAGCGCCGGCAAGTCATGCTGGTGCAGGTCGTCAAGGAAGAGCGCGGCAACAAGGGCGCCGCGCTGACCACCTATCTGTCGCTCGCCGGCCGCTATGCCGTGTTGATGCCCAACACCGCGCGCGGCGGCGGCATCAGCCGCAAGATCACCTCCGCGCAGGACCGCTCGCGGCTCAAGGAAGTGGTGCAGGATCTCGACGTGCCCGAGGGCATGGGGATCATCCTGCGCACCGCCGGCGCCTCCCGCAGCAAGCCGGAGATCAAGCGCGACTTCGAGTACCTGATCCGGATGTGGGAGACGGTGCGCGACCTGACGCTGAAGTCGCAGGCGCCGACGCTGGTCTACGAGGAAGGCTCGCTGATCAAGCGCTCGCTGCGCGACCTCTACAACAAGGAGATCGACGAGATTCAGGTGGCGGGCGAAGCCGGCTACCGTGAAGCGCGCGATTTCATGAAGATGCTGATGCCGGCCAATGTGCGCGCGGTGAAGCAGTATCGCGACGGCCAGCCGCTGTTCTCGCGCATGGGCGTCGAAAGCCAACTCGACGCGATGTTCTCGCCTACCGTGCAACTGCGCTCCGGCGGCTACATCGTCATCAACCAGACCGAGGCGCTGGTCTCGATCGACGTCAACTCCGGCCGCGCCACGCGCGAGCACCATATCGAGGACACCGCGCTCAAGACCAATCTGGAAGCGGCGGAAGAAGTCGCGCGTCAATTGCGTCTGCGCGATCTCGCCGGCCTGATCGTCATCGACTTCATCGACATGGACGAGAAGCGCAACAACCGCGCGGTCGAGCGCAAGCTGTCCGACTGCCTGCGCCAGGATCGCGCGCGGATCCAGGTCGGCCGCATCTCGCATTTCGGCCTGCTGGAAATGTCGCGCCAGCGCATCCGCGCCAGCGTGCTCGAAAGCTCGACCGAGCCCTGCCCGCAATGCGGCGGAAGCGGTCATGTCCGCTCGGTCTCGTCGGTGGCGCTGCAGCTGCTGCGCGGCATCGAGGAAATCCTGATGAAGGGCGCGACCCACAATCTGGTGGTCCGCACCCGCACCGACGTGGCGCTCTACGTGCTCAATCACAAACGGGGCCATCTGCGCGACCTCGAAGACTCCTTCCGGGTCTCGCTGTCGATCGTGGCCGACGCCACGGTGCACGGCCAGCAATCCTACATCATCGATCGCGGCGAGCAGGTGCATACGCTCGAGGCCGCCAAGGCGCTGCTGGCCGCGCAGGCCGCCGCCGCGCCGGCCCAGGCCGATGAGGCCGACGACGAGGAAGAGCTGTTCGAATACGAGGTCGAGACCGACGAGACCGAAGGCCTTGCCGATGAGCAGGCCGCCGGCGAGGAAGCCTCTGCCGCCGAGGGCGAAGGCGACGGCCAGCGCCGCAAGCGCCGCCGCCGGCGCCGCGGCCGCGGTGGTGCCAACGAAGCGCGCGAGGGCACGCAGCCGCCGCGCGACGACGGCGATCTGATGCATGTCCTGCCCGAGGGCACCGAGGCGGTTGCCGCGCAAGATGCCGAGGGTGACGAGGACGAAGGCGACGAAGCGCAGGGCGCGGCCCGCGATGACCAGTCCGCAAGTGAGGCCGGCAACGGCGATCGCCGCCCGCGCCGCCGCGGACGTCGTGGCGGCCGCCGCCGGCGCGGCAGCGGACCGGATGACGGTCTCGCGGGATCGATCGCCGACGAGCTGAGCCCTGCCGCAGCACCGGAAGCCGCCGACGCGGTCGCCGATTTCGATAGCCATGACGCGGAGCCGGCTCCCTTGCTCGCGCAGCCCGAGCTGTTCGCCCAGCCGCAGGAATGGCAGCCGATCGAGGCTGCACCTGTCGAGGCCGTTGCGGCGCCCGCGCCGGAGGCTGCTGCCGCAGCCGCCGAGGACACGGCCGCCGAAAGCGACCGCGCGCAGCGGCGCCGTTCGACGGTGCGCGAGAAGGTCAGCTTCGCGTCGAGCCCGCAGCCTGAAACACCAGCGCACGCGCTGGCTCAGAGCCCGGCTGAGGAAGCTGCCCCTGAGCCCGCAGCCGTTGCCCAGGAGGCGGCGCCGGCCGCTACGGCCGAGGCTCCGACCCGCAAGGGCTGGTGGTCGCGCCGCTTCGGCGGCGGCGGCAACTAGCGCTCCCTGGAAGTCAAAACGCCCGGTTCACGCCGGGCGTTTTTATTGGACAGGCGAACCGTTCGTCAGGCGCCGGCGTGACGGAGCCTGACGGAGACGGATCCCAATGCAAAGCGCGATCGTTCTTGGCGGCGGCATGGTGGGCGTCAGCACGGCGGTGCATCTGCAGCGGCGCGGCTGGGCGGTCACGCTCGTCGACCGCAAGGAACCGGGCCGGGAAACCAGCTACGGCAACGCCGGGATCATTCAAAGCGAAGCGGTGCGGCCCTATCCGATGCCGCGCGATCCCGCCACACTCGCCCGAATCGCGATGGGACGCACCAACGACGTACGCTATCGGCTGGCGTCGCTGCCGCAGCACGCGGGTCCGCTGCTGCGCTACTGGTGGAACTCGACGCCCGAGCGGCACCGCGAGGCCACCATCGCCTGGGCGCGCCTGATCGCTTACGCCACTGCCGAGCACGACACGCTGATCCGCGAGGCCCATGCCGACAATCTGATCCGCCGCGCCGGCTATCGCCTGCTGCATCGCGACCCGGCAGCGCTCGAGCAAGCGATCGCGGTGGCAGAAGAGAACCAGCGTGACTTCGGCGTGAAATTCCGTGTGCTTGATGGCGGCGAGCTCGCCCGGGCGGAGCCCCTGCTGCGCGACGACCTGCCCGGCGCCATTCACTGGCTCGAGCCGTGGACCGTGTCGGACCCCGGCGGTCTGGTCTCGGCCTACGCCGGGTTGTTCGAGCGCCTCGGCGGCACGCTGCTGCGCGGTGACGCGCAGACGCTGACCGAGACCGCGTCCGGCTGGTCGGTCGCCACCGATGGCGGCCGGATCGATGCCGCCCACGTCGTGGTCACGCTCGGGCCGTGGTCACCGCAATTGCTGCGCAAGTTCGGCTACCGGATCCCGCTGGTGCGCAAGCGCGGCTACCACATGCACTACCAGGGCGGCCGATCGCTCGACCTGCCGCTGGTCGACACCGCGAATGGCTACGCGATGGCGCCGATGGCCAAGGGCATCCGCATCACCACCGGCGCAGAGCTGACCAGTCCCGACGCGCCGGCCACGCCGATCCAGCTCGGCCATGCCGAAGCTGCGGCGCGGCAATTGCTCGAGATCGGCAGCCGCGTCGAGCCCGAGCCCTGGTTCGGCACCCGCCCCTGCACCACCGACATGCTGCCTGTGCTCGGGCCAACGCCCCGCCATCGCGGGCTGTGGGTGAATTTCGGCCACGGCCATCAGGGCTTCACGCTCGGCCCCGCGACGGCGCGGGTGCTGGCCGAAACGATGAACGGCGAGGCATCCGCCGTGGATACCTCGCCGTATCGGCTGGACCGGTTCTGATTCCGGACGCGAATTAATCCGTCGTCAGCGCGGTCTCCAGGTCGGTCGGGTCGATCTGCCGGGCGAGATTGGCATTGAGCTTGTCGCGATCGAGCTCGCCCTCCCACCAGGCGACGATCACGCAGGCGACGCCGTTGCCGCACAGATTGGTCAGCGCGCGGCACTCGCTCATGAACTTGTCGATGCCGAGCACGATCGCCATGCCCGGCACCAGCCGCGGATCGACCACCGCAAGCGTCGCCGCCAGCGTGATGAAGCCCGCGCCGGTGATGCCGGAGGCGCCCTTCGAGGTCAGCATCGCCACGATCAAGATCGTGAGCTGCTGGCCGAACGAGAGGTCGAAGCCCAGCGCCTGCGCGATGAACAACGTCGCCAGCGTCATGTAGATGTTGGTGCCGTCGAGGTTGAACGAGTAGCCCGTGGGCACCACGAGGCCGACCACCGACTTCGAGCAGCCGAGCCGTTCGAGCTTCTCCATCAATGACGGCAGTGCGCTTTCGGACGACGAGGTGCCGAGCACGATCAACAGCTCGTCCTTGATATAGGCCAGGAACTTGAAGATGGAGAACCCGGCGGTCCGCGCGATGAAGCCGAGCACCACCAACACGAACAGCGCCGCGGTCAGATAGAACGTCGCGATCAGCCCCATCAGGTTGAGGATGGCGCCGGTGCCGAACTTGCCGATGGTGAAGGCCATCGCGCCGAACGCGCCGATCGGCGCCGCCCGCATCACGATCGAGATCACGCCGAACACCGCATGCGCGGCGTCGTCGATGAACGAGCGGATGGTGTGGCCGCGCTCGCCCAGCCCCATGAGCGCGAAGCCGAAAAGCACCGAGAACAGCAGCACCTGCAGGATCTCGCCCTGCGCGAATGCGCCCACCACGGTGTCCGGAATGATATGCAGCACGAAGTCGACGCTCTTCTGCGCCTCCGCCTGCTTGGCATAGCCGGCAACCGCCTGCGCGTTCGCCGCCGCATTGCCAAAGCCTGCGCCCGGCCTGACCAGATTGCCAACCAGCAAGCCGAGCACCAGCGCGAAGGTCGAGACCACCTCGAAATAGACCAGCGCCTTGACGCCGATGCGGCCGACCTTCTTGGCATCCTGGATATGGGCAATGCCCGACACCACGGTGCAGAAGATGATCGGCGCGATCACCATCTTGATCAGCTTGATGAAGCCGTCGCCGAGCGCCTTGATCCACTCGTTGGTGGCAAGGCTGGGCCAGAACGCGCCGACCAGCGCGCCGAGCACGATCGCGATCAGGACCTGGACATAGAGAATCTTGTACCACGGCTTGCCGGCGCTCGCCGGCGCAGCCGTGGCAACGGTTGTCGTTGCCATGTGTCACTCCCCCTCAGAAATGGCGGAAATAGCCAAGATCAACTTGGCGGTTGAAGTCAAACTGGAAACTGTGTGTGCGCTGCCGCTTATCCGCGACGATCTGCCGCGCACCGCGCAGCCGAAATCATGGCGCCGGGCTGCAAGACCGATCTGGCTGACAAGACGAACTCCGGAAGGCTCTTGAAGTTTGCGAGCTATTTAAGCCAACGCGCGATCCGCGCAACCGCTTCCTGCATCTCCGCCGCCGAGCGCGCATAGGAAAAACGGATGAAGGCGCGGCCGTGGATCGGATCGAAGTCGACGCCGGGGGTCGCCGCGACATGCGCCTTCTCCAGCATCTCGCTGGCGAAGGCGAAACTGTCGGAGGTGAAGTCGGAGACGTCGGCATAGAGATAGAACGCGCCGTCGGCGGGCAGGAATTTGGTCAGCCCGGCCTTCGGCAGGCCCTCGATCAGGATGCGGCGGTTCTCCTGATAGCCGCGCTTGATCGCCCCCATCTCTTCGCGGCCTTCGAAGGCCGCTTCGGCAGCGATCTGCGACAAGGTCGGCACCGAGATCGACAGGTTCTGCTGCAGCCGTTCGATCGGCCGCACCAGCACGTCGGGCACCACCATCCAGCCGACGCGCCAGCCGGTCATGCAGAAGTATTTCGAGAGCGAGTTGATCACCAGCGCGTTCGGCGACAGCTCCGCGGCCGTCACCGCCGGAAATGCGTAGTCGAGGCCGTGATAGATCTCGTCGGAGATGAAGCGGATGCCGGCGCTGTCGGCGGCCGCCATCAGGTTCGACAGCGCCTCTCGCGACATCATGGTGCCGGTCGGGTTGGCGGGACTGCCGACCAGCACGCCCTTCAGCGGCGCCTTGCGATGGGCGGCGAGCAGCGCCTCCCCGGTCAGTGCGTGGCGGGTGTCGCCGGAGGTTTCGATCAGCACCGGCTCGCAGCCGAGCGCGGTCAGGATGTGCCGGTACGGCGGATAGCCCGGCACGGTGACCGCGACCCGGTCGCCCGGCTCGAACATCGCAAGAAACGCCAGGATGAATCCGCCCGACGAGCCCGTGGTGACGATGACGCGCTCGGCGTCAACCGCGCAGCCATACGTGTCGCGGTAATGCCGCGCGATGCGCGCGCGCAGCGAGGGGATGCCGAGCGCGGAGGTGTAGTCGATCCGCCCGCCGGCAAGCGCGGCCTGCGCGGCGGCGATCGCCGGCTTCGGCGCACCCTCGGCGGGCTGCCCCACCTCCATGTGGATGACATGGCCGCCCGCCGCCTCGATTCGCGCGGCGGCCGCCATCACGTCCATCACCATGAACGGCGGAACATCGCTCCGGCCGGACGCTTTCAAAAGGCTGCTCACACGGTCTCTCGCTGTCGCTTCACGCATGGATTTCTGCTATTGCACGGCCGCTGCCGAATTCAGGTTCCCGCACCTTGCTACCGCCCCAGACTGGCCGCATTCGGTGGCTCCTTATAACGTTTTCAGGCCAAGTGAATAGGCCAAGTGCATACCCGGTTCGCGTGAAGAAGAACTGCAAAAACAACAGACTGCGCCACGCGCCCGATCCGGTCGGGCCCGGAACCGGGCTTCGCCCCGGCGCGGCCAGCCATCGCCGGTAGATCGCCCATGCTGTTCCGCCTCGCGCTTCGCACCAGAACCTTCCAGCCGACTGCATTCAAGCTGACCGCATTGCTGACCGCGGTCGCGCTCGCGATCGGTCCCGCCGTCCCTGCGCGGGCCCAGCAGAAGGGGCCGCCGGTGCTGCGCGACACCGAGTCCGAGCAGCTGTTGCGCGAATATACGCGGCCGATCCTGCGCGCCGCCGGTCTGGAGAAGCAGAACATCCAGATCGTGATCATCAACGAAAGCTCGTTCAACGCCTTCGTCGCCGACGGCCGCCGCATCTTCGTCAATTACGGCGCGCTGCTGCAATCGGAGACGCCGAACCAGATTATCGGCGTGCTGGCGCATGAGACCGGCCATCTGGCCGGCGGGCATCTCGCCAAGATGCGCGAGCAGCTGGCGCAGGCGCAGACCCAGATGATCATCGCGATGCTGCTCGGCGTCGGCGCGCTGGCCGCAGGTGCAGCGGGCGGCGGCGGTGGAAGCGGCCTCTCCAGCGCCGGTGCCGCCGCGATCTCGGCGCCGCAGTCGGTCATTCAGCGCACGCTGCTGTCCTATCAGCGCCAGCAGGAAGAAAACGCCGACCGCGCCGGCGTCAGATTCCTGACCGCGACCGGCCAGTCGGCCCGGGGCATGTACGAGACGTTCAAGCGCTTCACCGATGAGAGCCTGTTCGCCTCGCGCGGTGCCGACCCCTATCTGCAATCGCACCCGATGCCGGTCGATCGCGTCTCGGCGCTGGAGGAACTGGCGCGCTCGAGCCCCTATTGGGACAAGAAGGACGATCCGGCGCTGCAGCTGCGTCACGACATGATGCGCGCCAAGATCTCGGGCTTCATGGAGCGGCAGGATACAGTTTATCGCCGCTACCCGCTGTCCAACACCAGCCTGCCGGCGCGCTATGCGCGCGCGATCACGACCTATCTGCACGGCGATCTGCGTTCGGCGATCGCGCAGATCGACGGCTTGATCCAGGTGCAGCCGAACAATCCCTATTTCTACGAATTGCGCGGTCAGGCGCTGCTCGAAGGCGGCCGGCCCAGTGAGGCGATCGCGCCGCTGCGCCGCGCGGTGCAACTCTCCGGCAGCTCACCGCTGATCGAGATGCTGCTCGGCCAAGCGCTGGTTGCTTCGGACAACAAGGCCTACACCGACGATGCGATCAACATACTGCGTGCCGCCGTGGCGCGCGAGCCCGAGGCGCCGCTCGGCTATACCCAGCTCGCGATGGCCTATGGCCGCAAGGGCGACTATGCCCAGGCCGACCTTGCCTCGGCACAGGCCGCCTATCTCCGTGGTGACAACAAGACCGCCCGCGAGCTGGCGTCGCGCGCCAAGACGCGGTTCGCGATTGGCACGCCCGGCTGGGTCAAAGCTGACGACATTGTGAGCGCCAAGCCCATGCCGGGTCAGAAAAACAACTAGAAATAAACCGCAGTTCCATACAACGATCCCCCGAAACCGGCTCACGGCCCCGCCGCATTTTGGGCCACCTCGAACAAGGATTTTGTCATGCCAGCGCTTCGTTTTCTTGCCCCTGCCCTGCTCGCGCTCGGCATCTGTGCCGCGCCGCTGTCGGCGTCCGCGCAGAGCTTCAATGACACCCAGCGCGGCGACATCGAGACCATCGTGCGCAACTATCTGATCGCGCATCCCGAGGTGCTCGAGGAGGCGATGAACGAGCTGAGCAAGCGGCAGGCCGCCGCCGAAGCCGAGAAGCATGAGCAGAGCGTCGCCAAGAACGCCGACACCATCTTCAACTCGCCGCGCGGCGTCTTCCTCGGCAACAAGGACGGCGACGTCACCTTCGTCGAGTTCTTCGATTACAATTGCGGCTACTGCAAGCGCGCGATGTCCGACATGATGGATCTGATGAAGGCGGATCCGAAGCTGAAAGTCGTGCTGAAGGAATTCCCGGTGCTGAGCCAAGGCTCGGTCGAGGCCGCGCAGGTTGCGGTCGCGGTGCGCATGCAGGATCCGACCGGCAAGAAGTATCTCGACTTCCACCAGAAGCTGCTGGGTGGCCGCGGCGCCGCCGACAAGGCACGCGCGCTGGCGGTCGCCAAGGAGATCGGTCTCGACATGACCAAGCTCGAGAAGGACATGGCAAGCCCCGAAGTGAAGGCGACCATCGAGGAGAACTTCCGCCTCGCCGAATCCATGGGCATGAACGGCACGCCGAGCTACGTGATCGGCAAGCAGGTCGTGATCGGCGCCGTCGGCGTCGACAATCTCAAGGAAAAGATCGGCATCGCCCGCTGCGGCAAGGCGACCTGCTGATCGCGCTTTCGCCGGCGCTCATTCGCTCAACGAAATCCGGCTGCCAGGCAGCCGGATTTTTTTTATGGCCGGCACCGAACCACCTCGGCGCTCGCCGCAACCAAGGGCCGTCACCAACAACGAAGGCCGCGCGATGCCCCTGGCCCCGCCAACCCTTGCTCCACCAACCCTTACTACACCAACCCTTGGCTACGACCTCACGCTGCTGAAGACGGAACCGCCGCGCGGCACCGAACACGATCACGGCTGGTGCTACGGCCTGCCGCCCGGCATTCGCACCGAGCAATGGCCGCTCAGTCCGCATGACGGCTTTCCGATGCAGCACTGCTTCACGCTGCGCATTCCCGTGCAATATCGCACCAGGGGCGACGCCTATGTTGCGCTCGCGATGTTCGCCGACCAGCAATATGACGAGCCCGACGAGATCGATGCGGTCGCGCAATATCTCGCCGCGGAGACGATCGAGCGTCCGGCCGATCGCCATCTGCTGCCGTACTTCGCCTATCGGCAGAACCGTCATCCGATGGAGTTTCGGATGAAGGACATCATCGACCACAATTTCGCGGCGATCTGGCTCACGGATGCCGAGTTCATGGGGCCGCTGTGCCGGCCGCTGGAGCTGACTGGCAATCCATTGCTGGAAGCCAATGCGCCGCCACGCTGGCTCGAGAAGGGCGCGGCGCGCACCGCGTTCGATGCGCAGGTCGGCCGCACCACCAGCGTTGACGAACTGGAGAAGAGATACTGGTACCGCCTGTTCGGCCGTGTCCCCGAGACCGGGCACCACGCCTACGGCATCGCGCTTGCGCCGCGCGACGGCGATCCCAATGTCGGCAAGCCGCCGCGCGACCATCTGCTGCACAAGGGCGCGCTCGGCGACTATATCGCGCCGTACGGCGAAGATGGCAAGGCGCGCGGCCTCGAGCGATTGCACGGCCGCAACCATCTCGGCGGCACGATGTTTCCGAATCAATGGACGCCGAAATACAGCGCGACCTATCTCGAGATCGAGGAGCATTTCGGCGGCTTCAATTTCGGCGGCGGCAACGGCCAGCTCGATCTTGCGAGCATGGAGTTCGACTGGGCCTGCGGTTGAAGCGCGCGTTCATCGCGCATTCACACAACAAACAAACCGCGGGGAACCGCAAATCAACAGGAACATCGCACATCCTCTCTCGTTGTCGGCGCGGGCAATGCTGACACACGAGGAGGAATACGATGTCTAAACGCTTTCTGATTTCGGTCGCCGCGGCGGCTCTGATCGCCGGCACCGGCTTTGCGAATGCACAGGGCGCCGGCGGCGCCAATAAGGAATCCGGGGCCGGCGGTGGCGCGACCATGCAGCACAGCGCACCGTCCGGAGGCGCGTCATCGGGCACGATGCAGCGTGATACTGGCGGCATGAAGGGTTCGGAGCATTCCACGACCGGTGAATCCCCGAGCACGAAGGGTGCGGAGTCCGACAACTCAGGCGCGGCCACCAAGGGTGCGCAGGACAACACGCAGAAGTCGAAGAGCATGAGCTCCGAGAACGACGCGACCAAGGGCTCCAGGGAGGACTCGAGGGACATGAAGGCCGAGGGCCGCGACAAGAGCGGCAAGATGAACGCGGAAAGCCGTGACGGCCGCGATCGCAACAACGCCGCCGAGAGCCGCGACAAGAGCGGCGCCACGACCAACCAGAACGCTCAGACCAAGAGCCCGGCCGACACCAACCGCGCGCAGACCAACGACACCAGCCGCACGCAGACCACGACCGGCAATGCGGCGACGTCGGCCACCGCGGCTCCGCCGGCCGAGAAGCGCAGCCAGATCACGACCGCGATCAAGTCGGAGCACGTCACCGAGGTCACCAATGTGAACTTCAACGTCGCAGTCGGCACCCGCGTCCCGGCCGACGTTCGCTTCTACCCGGTGCCGGAACGGGTGGTGACGATCTATCCGCAGTGGCGCGGTTACGAGTTCATCCTGGTCCACGGCCGCTACATCATCGTGCAGCCGGAGACCCACGAGATCGTCTACATCATCGAGGGCTAAGCCGGCCTCGGCGCGAGGGCGCCATTAAGCGCCCTCGCGCATTCTCGACCCCGCCCCTTCGGGGCGGGGTTTTGCGTCCGGGCGCAGCCCCTCGCGGCAGTGGATGGCTGGGAGGAGCGGCCGCGGAGGCCGCCTTCCACCAGATTTGGTTAATCAGCAATTTCCGTGGGTTACGGCAGCTACCTGACAGGGCGGAGGAAGCTGTTGAAGACGTTCCGATTTCACCTAAAGACTTCCCCTGCGGCCGGTTGTTACCTATAACCCGGCCCACTCCACCCCTTGTCGGAACCCTTGCCCGGAACCCCTGGAATGGCTGCTGCCGGAACGATCTATGTGCTGAACGGCCCGAACCTCAATCTGTTGGGGACGCGCGAGCCGGAGACCTACGGCCACGCCACCCTCGCCGACGTCGAGAAGCTGTGCGCGGACACCGCACGCCAGTTCGGACTTGCCGCCGACTGCCGGCAGTCCAACCGCGAGGGTGAACTGATCGACTTCATCCATGAGGCCCACGCCAAGAAGGCGGTCGGCATCATCATCAATGCCGGCGGTTACTCCCATACCTCGATCGCGCTGCATGACGCGCTGGTTGCGGTCAAGATTCCCGCCGTCGAGGTCCATGTCAGCAATATCCACGCCCGCGAGAGCTTCCGGCACCACTCGTTCACTGCTAAAGCCGCGTTCGCGTCGCTCTGCGGCTTCGGCATCGATGGCTACCGGCTTGCGATCATCGGCCTCGCCACCAAGATTGGTGCCAAGATCGGTACCAAGACCGATGCCAAGGCAAAGGCTTAATCGTCACTCCTGACGTCCCCCGTCATCAGACAGAGATTTTGGATCAAACAACATGGCGCGCCAGCCAGACGACAAATCAACGGCAAAATCCAAGAGCGACGACAGCGCGCTCATTCGCGAGCTCGCCCTGCTGCTCGCGGAGACCAATCTGACCGAGATCGAGATCGAGCGTGCCGGCCTGCGCGTCCGCGTCGCACGCAATATAAGCATCGCAGCCTCGGTGCCCGCCGTGCATGCGATGGCCGCCGTGGCCGTCCCGGCAGCTGCTGGGGCTGCGACCGACCTCGCAAAGCACCCGGGCGCGGTGCCCTCTCCGATGGTCGGCACCGCCTATTGGGCGCCTGAGCCGGGCGCCAAGCCGTTCATTGAAGTCGGCACCAAGGTCTCGGCCGGCCAGACGCTTCTGATCATCGAGGCGATGAAGACGATGAACCAGATCCCGTCGCCGCGCGCGGGCACCGTGACGCAGATTCTCATCGAGGACGGCCAGCCGGTCGAATTCGGCGAGCCGCTCGTCATCATTGAATAGCTTCCGTCAACACCAGGCGCTGCGATGTTTGACAAGATCCTCATAGCCAATCGCGGCGAGATCGCGCTTCGCGTGCTTCGCGCCTGCAAGGAGCTCGGCATCTCCACCGTCGCGGTGCATTCCACCGCCGACGCCGACGCCATGCATGTGCGGCTCGCCGACGAGAGCGTGTGCATCGGTCCGCCGCCGTCGAAGGATTCCTATCTCAACGTGCCGGCGCTGCTCGCAGCCTGCGAGATCACCGGCGCCGACGCCGTGCATCCCGGCTACGGCTTCCTGTCCGAGAACGCGCGTTTCGCCGAGATCCTCGCCGACCACAATCTGGGCTTCATCGGACCGAAGGCCGAGCACATCCGCCTGATGGGCGACAAGATCGAAGCCAAGAAGACCGCCAAGCGCCTCGGCATTCCCGTGGTGCCCGGCTCCGACGGCGCGGTGACGGCGGACGACGACGCCATGGCGATCGCCAAGGAGATCGGCTTCCCGGTGCTGGTGAAGGCGGCTGCCGGCGGCGGCGGCCGCGGCATGAAGGTCGCCCACACCGAGGCCGACCTCGCGCTCGCGCTCTCGACCGCGGCCAACGAGGCCAAGTCGGCGTTCGGCGACGCCTCGGTCTATCTGGAGAAATACCTGCAGAAGCCGCGCCACATCGAGATCCAGATTCTCGGCGACGGCCGCGGCGGCGCCATCCATCTCGGCGAGCGCGACTGCTCGCTGCAGCGGCGTCACCAGAAGGTCTGGGAGGAAGGCCCCTCGCCGGTGCTCGCGGCGGCCGCGCGCGCCAGGATCGGCGAGACCTGCGCCAAGGCGATGCGGGACATGAAGTATCTCGGCGTCGGCACCATCGAATTCCTCTACGAGGACGGCGAGTTCTATTTCATCGAAATGAACACGCGTATCCAAGTCGAGCATCCCGTCACCGAAAGCATCACCGATATCGATCTGGTGCTGGAGCAGATCCGGATTGCGGCCGGCGGCGACCTTCCGGCCAAGCAGAGCGACATCGCGATCATCGGCCACGCCATCGAGTGCCGCATCAATGCGGAGAACCCGGAGACCTTCCGTCCCTCGCCGGGACGGATCACCCAATACCATCCGCCGGGCGGCCTCGGCGTGCGGATCGATTCCGCCGTCTACCAAGGTTACGTGATCCCGCCCTACTACGACTCGCTGGTCGGCAAGCTGATCGTGCACGGCAAGACCCGCGGCGAGTGCCTGATGCGGCTGCGCCGTGCACTGGACGAGATGGTGGTCGAGGGCATCGAGACGACGCTGCCGCTGTTCCGCGCACTGGTGCGCGAGCCCGACATCATCGAAGGCGACTACCACATTCACTGGCTGGAGCAGTACCTCGCCGGCCAGCCATCGGACGCCCCGAAATAGTTCGGAACTCCGTGGAACCCAGCGCCCTGTTCAAGCGTACTAAGGGTTATTGGCTTTCCACGGGGACGCATTGAATCCCACTCCCAAGAATCCCCCTCCCAAGAATCCCACTCCCGGGACGAGAGCGCCGTGACACCGGTTTCACGACGCAGGTCTACGCTGCAGATCCTGCTGCTTTCGGCGGGATTTTTCGTGCTGGTCGCGATCAGCGTGGCTTCGGTTTTCCTCGTCAACAAGGCGCGCGAGGACAATTCCTGGGTGGTGCATACCGTCGAGGTCGAAAGCCAAGTCGCCAACCTGCTGGTTGACATCAGGCGCGCTGAAAGCGCGACCAGGGCGTATCTGCTGACGTCGGCACCACAATACCTGTCCGAGTACCAGTCGGCTGCGGCGGGAATCCCGGCCGCGCTCAATCATCTCCAGATGATGACCGTCGATAATCCCGCGCAGGTCGCCAACGCCGCGAAGCTCAAGGCCGCGGTCGAGCAACGGCTGGCCGAGTTCGCGCTCGGCATCGAGCGCGTCAAGAATAACGACGTCGCGACCAGCATCGACATCCTGCGCAAGGGCACATCGACCGAGGCGGTGGAGGCGATCGCCCGGATCGGCCGCGACTTGCGCACCGAGGAGGATCGCCTGCTGGCGATGCGCACCGCGACCGCGGACAGGACCCAGGTACTGGCCTCCTCCGTCACGATCGCAGGCTCCTGCATGGTGCTGGCGCTCGCCGCCCTCTCGCTCGTGCTGCTGCGGCAATCCTCGCGGGCCCGTGACGAGGCCGAGGCCAGGCTGCGCGACAGCAACGTCAATCTCGAGACCATCGTCGACGAGCGCACCGCCGACCTGCGCGAGGCCAACGAGGAAATCCAGCGCTTCGCCTATATCGTCAGCCACGATTTGCGTTCGCCGCTGGTCAACATCATGGGTTTCACCAGCGAGCTGGAGGAATTGCGCGGCGACATCTTCAAGCGCATCGCCACGCTCAATCGCTTCGTGTCGCTGGCGCCGGCGATGGAAGACGCCACCGACGTGGCCGAGCCCGAGCTCGAAGGCTCCGACAAGCAGCTATCCGACGACTTCAACGAGTCGCTCGGCTTCATCAAGTCGTCGATCGCCAAGATGGACCGCCTGATCAGTGCGATCCTCAACCTCACCCGCGAGGGCCGCCGCGAGTTCAAGGCCGAACGGATCGACCTTCGCGAGCTGATCGACGGCATCGTCAAGACGGTCGCCCATCAGGCGGTCGAGGCCAATGCGACCATCGAGGTCGGCGCGCTGCCCAACCTCGTCAGCGACCGCCTCGCGCTGGAGCAGATCTTCTCCAATCTGATCGACAACGCACTCAAATATCTCAAGGACGGCGTCCCCGGCGAGATCGCGATCGAGGGCCGCACCAAGCTCGGCTTCGCGATCTTCGAGGTCACGGACAACGGCCGCGGCATCGATCCGAAGGACCACCAGCGCATCTTCGATCTGTTCCGCCGCGCCGGAACCCAGGACAAGCCCGGTCAGGGCATCGGGCTTGCCCATGTCCGCGCACTTGTGCGCAGACTGGGCGGCACCATGTCGGTAGCATCGGAACTTCACAGCGGCAGCACATTCACCGTGACGCTGCCGGTCAATTGGTCAGGAAAGCAACGGGATAAGGAATCATGAGCGATCCAGTCACCATCATCATGATCGAGGACGACGAGGGCCATGCCCGCCTGATTGAGCGCAATATCCGGCGCTCAGGTGTCAACAATGAGATCATCCCGTTCACCAACGGTACAGAGGCCGTGAACTACCTGTTCGGCAAGGATGGCAGCGCGGTCGAGCGCAAGGGCCAGGCCCTGCTCATCCTGCTTGATCTCAATCTGCCTGACACGAGCGGCATCGATATTCTGCGTCGGGTCAAGGAGAACAAGTATCTCAAGGCGACGCCGGTGGTCGTGCTGACCACGACGGACGACTCCCAGGAGATCAAGCGTTGCTACGAACTCGGTTGCAACGTCTACATCACCAAGCCGGTGAACTACGAAAGCTTTGCCAACGCCATTCGCCAGCTAGGCCTGTTCTTTTCCGTGATTCAGGTGCCGCCAGCTTCCATATGACCAGCGAAACGCCGACACTGCTCTATATCGACGACGACGCGGCGCTGGCGCGCCTGGTCGAACGCGGCCTGACGCGCGCGGGCTTCAAGGTCGTGCACGCCGCAGGCGGCCAGCAAGGTCTCGACCGGCTCGCCACGGGCGGCATCGACGTCGTCGCGCTCGACCAGGTTATGCCCGGCCTCGATGGGCTGGAGACGCTGGAGCAGATTCTCAAGATCGCGGACGCGCCGCCGGTGGTGTTCGTCACCGCCTCGCAGGATTCGGCGATCGCGGTCACTGCGCTGAAGGCCGGCGCGGCCGACTATCTGGTCAAGGACGCGAGGGGCGATTTCATTCCCCTGCTCCAGGTCGCGGTGAACGGCGCGATCCGGCAGGCCGCGATCCAGAAGGCGCGCGACGAGGCCGAGGCCGAGGTCCACGCCTCGCGCGACCGCTACGCCGCGCTCGCCGCCGAGCGCGAGGTTCTGCTGCGCGAGGTCAATCATCGCGTCGGCAATTCGCTGCAGATCATCGCATCGCTGCTGCATCTGCAGGCCAATTCCGCGAGCCAGCAGGACGTCAAGGCGGCGCTCACCAACGCCATGGGCCGCGTCGCCGCGGTCGCGCAGGTGCACCGCCGCCTCTATACCTCGCACGACTTCAAGACGGTGATGCTCAACCAGTATCTCGAGGCGCTGCTCGAGGATCTCAGGCGCTCGGCCGAAGGCAACAAGATGTCGCGGCTGACGCTGAAGGCCGCCCCGATCGAGATCGACCCCGACCGCGCGGTCGCGATCGGCATCATCGTCAACGAACTGGTGATGAACGCCGTGAAATACGCCTATCCCGATGGCGCCGGTCCGATCCATGTCGAGCTGAAGCCGCAGGCCGACGATTTGCAACTCGCGATCAGCGATGACGGCGTCGGTTTTTCCGACATGGCCGACCCGCGCGGCACCGGCATGGGCCAGCGCATCGTCACCGCAATGGCCGCCAAGCTCGACGCCAGCGTCGAGCGCGACCCGAACCACAAGGGCACCCGCTTCGTGCTGCGGTTCGCCCGCGTCAGCCCGGCGCTGGCGAAATCGACGAGTGTCGCCGCAAATTAGGCCGCCGGAGGCGGCGGATTCGATCGATTTGTCGCGTTTGATTTAACGGCTGCGTCATCCTGTTGTTCGATCGGGACATCGTCCTTCCGGCCAATTAAGAAACAAATCGACGTTGATTGCCAAAATCCCGCCACCAGCTTGGCAGGAGGCGCTACCCATGTTCGGGCGCAGGATCACCTTCGGGAAGAAGCAGCACACCCTGGGCGAACTCCAGGAATTGATGCGTCCGACACCGGACGCGGATGGCGTGACGCGGGTCTTTCCCAAGGAGATCTGGGACGATCCGAAGGTCGGTGCGATGCTGCGCGATCTCGGCTTCAACCCCGACGATCCGCGCAATATCAGAAAGACGGCGGAAGACTACGTCGCGATGTTCGCCGCGGCGAAAAAGCGGCTCGATGAACGCTCTGAAGCCTTCAACCGCGACATGACCGCCCGCTACGGCTACTGCCGCGCCGTCCCCTTCCTGGTGATCGACCACACGATCTGGGACGGCGAGGATGGCGCCTTCCTCGTACGCATACGACGAGGACCGCGTGATGGACGCATGCGCGCGGGTACGGCGAGCTCTATGATGGCGTTGCGTGAAGGTTAGGCGGCCTGCTGATCGGCGGGCTTGTCGGCTTGGCGCAGGAGCTTCCATTCCCAGGGCAGCAATTCGTGCAGACGCGATGCGGGAAGATCGGCGATACGGGCGAGGACGTCGGCGAGCCAGGCTTTCGGATCGACGTCGTTGAGACGACAGGTCGTGATCATCGTCAGCATGATGGCGGCACGGTCGGCACCACGCTGGCTGCCGGCGAAGGTCCAGTTGCGCCTTCCCAAGGCGATGCCTCTCAATGCGCGCT
>NZ_AUGA01000063.1:0-34896 GCF_000426785.1 Bradyrhizobium sp. th-b2 | reverse complement strand
TCGCGACCGGATGAAGCTCCTGTTCTTCGATCGGTCAGGGTTTGTGATGGTGTTGAAGCGGTTGACCGAGGATAAGTTCCGTTGGCCTCGGCGCCAGGAAACGGTGGTACGACTTACGAGCGAACAATTGCATTGGATCCTCGACGGGATCGACATCGATGCGATGGTCCGCCATCCGGTGCGACAATATCGGGTTGCTGGCTGACAGATTGCCGGTCTACGGCTTGCAAATATCCCGGGCGGCTGAACTATCTTGACGCCACGGCATGCTTCCGATTCAAGAATCCGATGAATCGAACGGGCGAACCGAGCGTCACAGAGCTGATGGCGCAAATAACCGCGCTGCAAGTGGAGAACCGCCAGCTCACCGAGTGCGTCTCCAGACTTGAGGAGGAACTGGCGCTGGCGCGACTGCATCGCTATGCGGCGCGCAGTGAAAAGCACATTGATCGCGTCTTTAACGAGGCCGAAGAGGCTGCGGTTGGCGATAAAATCTTTGACGAAATCGATGCTGCCGTCGATCTGCCCGATACCGGATTGTCGCCTACTGGAAAGTCGGTGGGGAAGAAGCGAGGGCGCAAGCCGTCACCTTCGAGCCTGCCACGGGAACGCGTCGAATATGACATCCCCGACGATCAGAAGGTCTGTCCATGCTGCACCGGCCGGATGCATCGGATGGGGGAGAGCCTTACCGAGCAGACCCATATCGAGGCGAAGGCCAAGGTCGTGCAGAACGTACGGTTCAAATACGCATGCCGAAACTGCGAACGCACCGGGATCAACACGCCGATTGTCATCGCGCCGATGCCGGTGCAGCCCTTGCCGGGCAGCATCGCCACGCCTTCGACGTTGGCCTTCGTACTCGCTCACAAATACGTCGACGGCACACCGCTCTACCGTCTGGCACAAGCCGTCGAGCGCGCCGGCGCCACGATCACCCGCGGCGCTCTGGGGCATTGGGTGATCGGTGCGAGTGAGCGACATCTGCTCCGCATCTACGATGTACTGAAACTGCGGCTCGGGTGCCAGGCCCTCATCCACGGCGACGAAACAACGGTTCAGGTATTGAAGGAAAAGGACAAGGAAGCCTCCAGCATTTCGTACATGTGGGCCTATCGCAGCGGCGAGGACAGTGAGCAGCCGATTGTGCTGTTCGATTATCAGCCTGTTCGTGGGCAGGAACACCCGCAGACCTTCCTTGGCGACTACCGCGGCATCTTGATGAGTGATGGTTACTCGGCGTGGCGCACGTTGAAAGGCGCCACGCATATCGGATGCGTGGCCCACGCCAGGCGGTGCTTTGTCGACGCCCTCAAGGCGAGGAAGAAACCCGGCGGGCCGCCGGCGCAAGCCCTCAAGTTCTTCGACCAACTCTACCGGATTGAAAGACAGGTGCGCGACGAAAAACCGGATGACGGCGAAACGCGGGCCAATTACAGGCGCCGCTTCCGCCAGCAACACAGCATTCTTGTCCTGAACGCTCTCAAGGCATGGCTCGAAGCAATCGCCCCAAAGGTCGTGCCCGACACCAAGCTCGGCGAGGCTGTCTCCTATACGCTCAATCAGTGGGAATATCTGACGCGCTACACCGAGGACGGCGAGATGCCGATCGATAACAACAACCTTCGTGAGCGCGACATCAGAATCTTCGCCTGTGGCAGGAAAAATTGGCTCTTCAGCGATACCGTTAATGGAGCCAGGGCCAGTGCCGTTGTCTATAGCCTGGTGCTGACCTGTCGCGCCTGTAGCGTTGAGCCCTTCGCATGGTTGCGACATGTCCTCACCGAATTGCCCCAGCGCCGCGACGACGACGATATTGAAGATCTACTCCGTCTCAACTTCCCCAAAAGCCGCAGCGCCGAAAACCCGGCCTGATATAACATAATCTCTCGTCCAGCAGCGAATCCACTGGCTCTCGTAGGGGCCGACTGATTCTATGCGAGATTCAATGTGACGAGAAAGTCGCGCTTACGGATATCAAGCGGATGCGCGCCGATCTTGCGGCGAAGAGCGAATGGTTGAGGAAGGTGCGGGCGGGAGCGCGATAAGGTGGAGTGGCAGCGTGCGCTGGAATCCCCGACCGCGTTCCTGGCGGAGCAGGCCAGGGCGGCAGATCTCGTTGTTTTCAAACGCAGGAAAATTCAGTCCGACTACTTTCACTACCTCGATTCGGATGAGGCCATTCTGCGGATGGGTCCCACGCTGTCAGTGCCGGAAGGTGTGACCAAGTTATCGGCCGACCGCGTCGTCGTCGGTTGGAAAGATACCCGCGAGGCACGTCGGGCGGTTCGAGACGCGTTGCCCTTCCTGATCCGGGCTTCGAAGGTGACGATCGCCGAAATCTGCGCGTCGGATGAGCAAGATGTAGCCGCGCGCGCGATGTCGCGGGCTACCTTGAACGGCACTGCGTCAATTGCCAGTTCGAGGTTCGCGTCCACACCGCGGAGCCAGACGCAGAGTACCTCATCAGGCTGGCGAGGACCGAAGGCGCCGATCTTATCGTTACGGGTGGCTATGCGCACAGTCAACTGGGTGAATGGATGTTCGGTGGCATGACGCGCGGCTTGCTGCAGCAACTCCAATCTGCCTGCTGATGTCGCACTAATCGCTTAAGTCGGGAGCCGCGGCAGCGGCGCTCTCGCCACCCTCCGACACTGATTGATCACCACAGTCAGCGCAATTCCCCGTTGAGTAGTTGTAGCGTATCGGCCTGACGGGCCTTCAGGCAGGCGCGCGCAACCCAATGATCACCATCCTTGACATAGGATCGCTTGACCGCCGACCACGCGGTCCGGTACGCGATTTCTTCCTGCCTGCGGTCGCCCGCATGCGCGGCAAATCCGTGATTGAGGGCCTCGCGATAGATTTCCTGGGCGTGGGGTGGCAGATGATTTTGGATCGGGAGCGGAAGGTATCATTCGAGCGATAAGGAATGTTGATCTCCGTCAATCCACCTGCGCCCACTCCTCGTCCTCGGGCGAGCGCTCAGACACGAGCCCATATACGGAACCGAACCGCCGCAGGTGATCATGGACCTTGACTACGCCCTTGACTTTCTCTGCGGCAACGATGGCGGCCGTCCGACAAGGTTCTTCGAAATTGTGCCGCTGAGATGAACGATTCCATCCTTGACGATCACGTTCAGTCCGGACGGGCCCCAGTCCTTGTTCTCGATCTCCTCGACGACTTGTGCGCGAATACGTTCATCGTCAGTGGTAGGGTCGGCCACCCGGCCGGCCAGGCTTGCCGCCGCCTGCATCAGGTCTGACCGGGTCACAATTCCAGCGAGCTTCCCGTCTTGCACGACCGGAACGCGCTTGATGTTGTTTCTCTCCATGATCTCGACGACCTCGGCCAAGGTGACCTGTTCGTCCACCGTGATCGGAGCGGCGGTCATGATCTCGGCCACCTTGCAACCGCGCTCGTGAACGTAGTTTTCGGCGGCTTCGCCTGCGCCAAGGATCAATTCGAGCCAGCGGGCGCGCTTGCGTTGCGTGCCGATTTCACTTCTCCGCAGAAAATCGCTCTCGGACAGGATGCCAACCAGCGCGTGCCGCCCGTCGACAACCGGCAACCCGCTGATGTGATGCCGGACCATGAGGCTTGCGGCTTCCCTCATATCGGCTTCGGGAGCGATCGAAATGACGTTCCGGGCCATGATCTGATGAACTCGCACAGAAACCTCCCGTAGCTGATCTCTGAACTGATAAGCGTTGCAGGGCGACTGGTGCTTGATCCGCGTCAATCCGCCAGGCCGGTCGGCAGGTGATGCTTGCCGCGCCAGGTCGGCAACCGTGGAGCTGATTGCCGCTCGCCGCCGGCCCGGAAGCATCGAGCCGGCACAGTCTCAAGGTTGACGTGCATCAAGGCGGGCGCGCTGTGCCCATCCTAGACTAGAATCGCTAAATGGAGATAGCGCATGCTCGCAAAGGATGTGATGCGCGCCTCGTTCGCGACAATCGAGCCGGGCGCGGCGTTGCTTGATGCTGTTCGGCTGCTGCTGGAAACGGGTCAACGAGGCTTGCCCGTGCTCGACGGCTCCGGATCTCTAGTCGGCGTGATTTCGGAAGGCGATTTTCTCCATCGCAGGGAACTCGGCGTGCATTGCCCCGAAGGGTTCTGGCTCGAATGGCTTCTCAGCAAGGAGGAGGGAAGGCTCGTACGCGAGCGGACCCGGGCTCTCCGTGTTGATGCTGTCATGAGCCGCAAGCCCGTTTTCGTCGACGAGCATGCAACGGTAGACGAGATCGTCGCGGAAATGGACAATCATCAGATCTCGCAGGTGCTGGTACTTCGCGACACGCGGGTCGTTGGCATTGTGGGCCGTGCGCAGTTGCTCCTGGCGCTCGAGCAAAGCCTCAGCAGATCGACGACGGATTGAGCTGCGCCCCACCGGGTGGCAACGCGCGGTTGATCCGGATCAACTCCAGCGCATGCTGGCGGATGTTAGATGCGGTTCACAGGCAAGGAGGCTACCATGATGACCCGGAACGTCGGACGCGTTGATCAGTATGCCCGAATCATCATCGGTTTGGCTCTGACCGCTTATACCGTGAAGGATGGCTCGCTCGGGATAGGCTGGCTGGTTGCCGGGACCCTCGGCTTCATCCTGATCGCGACCGCATTCTTATCGTATTGTCCGCTCTACACGTTGCTGTGAGTGAACACCCGGCAGAATCCCAGCTCGGTCTAGAGATCTGGCAACGTTGATGAGCATAGATTTTACTCTTGCCGAGCTGCGATCACGGCTCGATCGCCTCGACCCCGGCGCTGTTTTGAGAATCTCCGAGCACGATTATGAGCGGCTGTTTGGAATCAACGAGGTCGCTGCCGCCAAGGTCGCGCAGTTTGCCGGGACGAATCGTTGCGTGAGCATCCCGGGCGCAGATGCGGTGTACTTCCGCAGATGGAGCACTGACGAGTACGAAACGAACGAATCGACCGAGTTGGCGTAGCGCGACGCTGCAGTATTCCGCTGAATCGAAGTTCGCGCACCCTCAGTCGAGGGTGACGATGGTCAGAAGCAACCGGAATATCTCCCAGCCCGCGGCGGTCAGCAATGCTCCAACGATCAACAGCCGGCCGTACCATGAGACGGTCGGGCCGCCTCGACGATGCCGACGCCGCGCGGAGTCTTCGAACGTCGGCATCGAAGCGCCCGCCGTAGCGACGCGATCACTGCTGTCAACCGCCTCTTCAAACCTCTGCCGGTTCTGCTGCCGTGGTCGATCCATTTGCCGTCCAGCCCTGCACCAAATGACATGAAGGATCGCAAATGCGGATCAACTGTGGTCCGGCCGCACGCCGGCACGCCAGATTGTCGTCATCCATTCAAGGCGGCATCGCCGGCAGGATGTTGTCGTCCCAATGCGGCGCGATTTGGCTCGCGCCGAGCGACCGCAGGAAGCGCAAAATGCTTTCCGGCCTCAGCGGCGGCGAGGTAGCCGAGCGTTATCAGAATAATAGCGCCCAGAAGCACAGGCGGCAGGCCCGCGAACCCGAATAAGGATCGGACGGGCCCCAGCGCCAGGAAGGCGGCGGCGGCAAGGGCGCCCAGCGAGCCGAGGACCAGCACGCGATGCGGCCGGTTGGCCCACCATGGCGGTCGCCGTGAGCGGATCAGGAAGATGACCAGGATCTGGGTGGCGATGGATTCCAGGAACCAGCCGGTCTGGAAGGCCGCCGCGTCAGCGTGGAAGACCTTCAGAAGAATGATGAACGTCGCGGCGTCGAACAGCGATGAAATCGAACCCATGACGACCGTGAATCGCAGGATACCGGCTATATTCCACGATTGCGGTCTCTCGGCATCCTCCTCGTCGATCTCGTCGAAGGGAATGCCGATTTCGGAGAGATCGTAGAGCAGGTTGTTCAGCAGGATCTGCAGCGGCAAGAGCGGCAGGAACGGGAGGATGATGGACGCCAGCGCCATCGAGAGCATGTTGCCGAAATTCGAACTGGTTCCCATGCGGACATATTTCAGGATGTTCGCGAAGGTTCGCCGTCCCTCGATCACGCCGGCGCCCAGCACCGAGATCCGGAGCCAGCAGGATCATGTCCGCCGCGGCGCGTGCCACTTCGGTCGCGCCGGCCACGGAAATCCCGACATGGGCCGTGTGAATTGCCGAGCGTCGTTGATGCCGTCGCCCATGAAGCCGACAACGTGACCACGCTGGCGCAAGGCCCGGATGATCCGCCTCTTCTGCTCCGGATCGACCCTGGCGAACAGGTCGACATCCTCGATCTGCGCGGCGAGCGCCCGATCGCTCAAATCGGCGATCTCGTTGCCGGTCAGGATGCGGCGTGAGGGTAATCCGACGGCATCCGCGACGTGAGCGACCACCGCCGCGTGGTCACCGGAGAGCACCTTGATGCGGACGCCGCGTGCCATGAGTTCCCGGACGGCTTCAGCTGCATCGCGCTTGGGTGGGGCGGCGAAGGCGCAGAAGCCGACCAGCGTAAGGACACCCTCGTCCTCCGTCGCAACATCCGCTTGATCCGGAGCCATAGTCCGAATGCCGACGCCTAGCAGCCGAAAGCCCTGCCGGGCATGGTCATCTTGCAGGCGAACAAGCTCGGCGCGATGGCTGTCATCCAGCGGTCGCGCTAAGCCGTCGACCTCGACCGCGACCGCACGAGCCATGACGGCTTCCGGTGCGCCCTTGACGATCAGAAATCGGCCATTGCCGCGTGCCGCGAGGACCGAGAGGCAGCGGCGCTCGAAGTCGAAGGGGATTTCAGCGAGCCGGGTCCAGGCGCTGCTTCCCGACGGGATATCCACGGCGAGCAGGGCCTCATCCAGCGGGCTGCGGATGCCGGTCTGGAACGCGCTGTTCAATCGGGCCAGTTGGAGCACTCGCTCGCTACAGCGCCCCGCGGGATCGATATGCGCCGCAAGCGCTATTTTCGCTTCCGTCAGCGTGCCGGTCTTGTCGACGCACAACGTGTCCATCGCGCCAAGATCGTGGATCGCGGAGAGCCTTTTGACGATCACCTGTCTCTTGGCCATCCGCTGCGCTCCGCGCGCCAGCGTCACTGTCATCACCATCGGCAACAGCTCAGGTGTCAGGCCGACGGCCAGCGCGACGGCGAACAGGAACGATTCCATGGCCGCCCGATGCGCCACGAGATGGGCGAGCAGCACGAACAGCGTGAGGAAAATCGTCAGTCTCAGAATGAGCATACCGAGCTTCTGCACGCCCTGCTCGAGCGCACTTGGCGGATCGTTCGCCAAAAGCGCGGCGCTGATCATGCCGAAGCGTGTACGGCGCCCGGTCTCGACGACAAGCATGGTTCCGCTGCCGCCGACGACGCTGGTGCCGGCGAACAGGGCATTGCTAGCTTCTGCGGGCAGACTGGTGATACAGGACTCGGTCGTCTTGGCGGCCGGAAACGGTTCGCCTGTCATAAGGGCTTCGTTCAGTCGGAGATCGCGGGCCTCAAGCGCGACCCCGTCGGCCGGCACGAGATCGCCCGTCCGAAGCTGCACGACGTCTCCGGGGACGAGCTCACTCACCCGCAGCGCAACGATCGCGCCATCGCGAATGACATCAGCCTGGATCGCAACCGATCGTCGCAAGGCATCGACAGCGACTTCCGCGCGATGTTCCTGCACAATATCCAGCGTCAGCGACAGGCCCCACGAGGACGATGATCGCAAAGCTTCCCAGGTCGCCGCTGAATCCTGACACTGCTGCCGCCACGATCAGGATGGCAATCAGCGGATTGATCAGACGGTGCACGACCTTTTGCAGCATCGATCGCGTCTGGGAAGGCTCGGCGAGGTTCGGACCGATTTGCGCCAGCCGTCTTTCGGCCTCCTGTTGGCGCAGGCCGCGCCGTGGTGCATCGAGAGTACGCAACAGCGAACTGGTTGGCTCCCGCCAGAACGCCTCAACGGCTGGCCCATACGTTGACGGCTTGAGCGGCATGAGAGTCTCGCGATGCTGGAAAGGATTTGCGGCAAGTCATAGCGCGGCCGCATGGGCTCGAGGTTGATGTGGCTCAAGCCGTCCGGACCGCGTATGCCTTATTCCGACGAAGCTAATCCCTTGGTCAGGCTCGCAAACCCGCTTCAAGGGGCTGCCACGCCAGGATCGGACAGCGCCCGTCACTTGTTAACCTGCGTACGCACAGCTAGGATGACGGACCCTGTACGTGAATGGGAGCAGAAGACCGTCCCATGGAGCAGTTTGTTCACAACAAGAACCTGGCCTTGTTCAGGAAGAAGCTCGCTGATCCGCGGCTTACGGACGGGGAGCGCAAGATCGTGCACAAGCTGCTGGCGGATGAGGAGGCGAGGCAGATTGCGCCGCGTAACGCGAAAGAGGATCGCAAGGCCGATTGACCTGGACCAAGGTCGGCTCCTTCGTCATTCGTTTCCCTGAACTTGCCGGTTGCCAATAGCTGGCAGCTTCAACTGTTTGATCGCAGGCACGCGGGTCCCGCGAAGCTCCCGATGGGAACCTATTACTTCGACCTGAAGGATGGTGTCCCGGTCTGTGATCGGATCGGACTGGAGTTCGCAAGCCGATACAGCTGTGATCACACACAGCAAGCAAACGGCGAGCAAGATCCGACATGAGAATCCGACCGCATCTGTCGATCATTATGTCGCGGTCATCGATGAGCCGGGTAGGGAGATCCATCGGGAGCCGATTTCTTCAGGTAAGGCCTGAGCCAAGTGCTCGCTGTACCGACGTAGTGTAGACGGCAGTGCCAGTCAGGCAGCACGAGTGCTATAATGGCTGATCGTCCTCCGTCGAGGGCTCCTCCTGCAGCGAGACAAAGTCACCGCCGCCATAGTCCTCCTCTGGCGGCGGGACTTTCGAGAGCTGATCCTCGACCCGCTTCACGCCGGCAACGTTCTCCGCGGCGATGACAGCGGCTTTGCGGGCGTTGTCGCTCCGGATGCCGCCGCGCAAGCCTACGACCCCGTCATGCACGCTGACATGCAGCGCGTTGGGCCGCCAAGGTGCAGCGCCAGTGCGGCAATAACCGACGCGCGGATCTGGTCGTCGTTGGCGGAAGGGGATGGCCGATCGAGGCGGAGGTTCGCGATGGCGGTGATGAAGTCAGTGCGCGTGACCATCCCGACCAGCCTTCTATCGCGCATCACAGGAAATCGTGTGACGCCGTGCGATTTCATGAGTTGGACGACCTGTTCAAGCGGTGTGTCCTCCTCGACCGTGATCGGACTGGGCGACATGATCTGACTAACCTTGCGGCCGTGTTGGCGGGCGAAGTCGAGTGCGACCTGGTTCGCGCCTGCAAGCATCGCAAGCCAGCGGCCGCGGCGCCTTTCCGTCCCGACTTCCACGCGTCGGATGAAATCTCCTTCTGACAGGATTCCGACTAGCACTCCATCCCGATCGGTGACCGGAAGGCCACTGACGCCATGGGACAGCATCGTCTTGATAGCGTCGATCACCGATGCGTCAGCGTCGATTGTGATGACGTTCCGTGACATGATCTCCCGTACGTGCACGGCGAAATTCCTCCCAATGGCGCTGACACGTTCAGCTAACTCCCGGAAACAATGAGGTGCGTTGATCCTTATCAACCAAGCGGTCGGCTAATCACGCTGATATGCCGCCGGCGCGGCGGGCGCCGGGCCGGAATGACGCCGACAGCTGGTAACCGCCTATGGTTCCTGACAGCCTGACCGCTCGCCTGAACGACAAGAACTCCCCTCAAGATCCGGGGAGAGGCGACGGCTTGGCCTTGGGGCGCGATCTCCGGCTCGATGTATGCCGAGGGATTGCTCTCTGGTGCATCTTCCTCGATCACATCCCCAACAATGTCTTCAGCTGGTTGACCCTGCGGCACTATGGCTTCAGCGATGCGGCTGAAGTCTTCATGTTCGTGTCCGGCGTGACCTGCGCGCTGAGCTACGGCGCTGTCCGCCGTCGCGAGGGGTGGTGGGCAGTCTTCGCGCATACGCTGCTGCGAGGCTGGGAGATCTATGCGGCCTTTCTCATCCTGACTATTACGCTTGTCGTGGTCGTGCACGCCTCGGGCAGCGATCGATTCGCGGACGAAGCCAACGTGAAGATTCTGTTGCAACAGCCGGGTGCCGCACTGACCCATGCTGCCATCCTGATGTATCGCCCGATGAACACGGATGTTCTGCCGACCTTTGTGCTCTTCCATCTATCGTTTGCTCCCGCCCTCTGGGGAATACTGAAGTTTCCCAATGCGTCCCTGCTGACCTCCGCGTCCATCTATGCGCTGGTGCAATTGTATGGCTGGAACTTGCCGGAGTGGCCTGTCAATCAGTGGTATTTCAATCCGCTTGCTTGGCAATTCCTGGTCGTCCTTGGGGCGTGGTGGGCGATCCGGGGCTATCGGATGTTTTGGCCAAAAATCGTGTCGTGGCCCGTCGTTTTACTCGCGACAGCGTATCTCGGCTTTGGCCTCATGATCACATTGAGCTGGGAGGTCGAGCCATTGGCAGCCGCGATTCCAGGCTATATTACGCGGTTAATTTATCCGATCGACAAGCCGGATCTGGGCCTTTTGCGGCTCCTGCATTTCCTGGCCATTGCCATCGTCGTGGCGAAGTTCGTGCCACCGAATTGGCGGGGATTTACTATGGTCGGCCTGATTCATTGCGGCGAGCGTTCGCTCGAAACCTACTGCGCAGCCGTCGTGCTTTCCCTGCTGGCAAGTTGGTATCTCGTTGAAGTATCCGACAGCATCGCGGCGCAGTTCGTGGTGAGCGCCACAGGGGTCGCGACGCTCGTCCTGTTTGCGACATGCATGGCCTGGATCGGCAAACGAAGCCGGCAACATCCGAAACTGCTGTAAGAGATGCTTCTCGTCTCTGTCCCGCGATCGCTTGTAGGAGACAATCAATCCTGCCGCTTACGCCACCATGAGCCGATTCGGCTTCACGCAGTTTCGCAACTCGACCCGGCGCGCGGTCGGAAGAGAAATTACGCCGTTCCGCTCGAGCTGGGTAAAGGTGCGCGAGACCGTTTCGATCGTGAGGCCAAGATAGTCGGCGATGTCCTGTCGCGACATCGGAAGCTCGACGGCGGCATTCTTGGTGGCGCGGCGCGCCATGTCATGCAGGAAGCCTCCCACACGCTCTTCGGCGCTACAGATCAGGAGCATCAGATGCTGTTGAAACCGGCGCAGCTCCTGCGCCGTCGCGTCCCACAGCTGTCCCGCCAGATCCTTTTCGTGCGCGGCGCGGGCCATGAGGGCGGCGCGTTTTACGACGACGACCCGCGTCTCGCAGACGGCCTCGGCCGAGGAGATATGGCTTTCACCGGCCTCGAAGCCGAAGATATCTCCGGGCAGATAGAACGCGCCAATCTGGCGGCGTCCGTCTTCCAGGATCTTGTAGGTGCGGACGGCACCGGAGACGACCTGGTAGAGGTATTCCGCAGCCTCCTCCTCGCCGTAAATCTCGCTGTTGCGTGCGAACCGCATCGGCGCCCCGATCATGCCAAACGGCTTTTCGACATGCGCCTGTCGGGCGAGGATGCTGGTCGGGTGACGGCTGCTCTCGCGAGAAATGGCGTTTTGGGTTTGCATGGCGACGCTCCATGGATGGGAAGATCGATGGAGGCAGATTGATCGCATCTCCTGGATTGGGAAATTTGGATGTTTCCCCTAAGTAGAAGCCACTTACGTATCTGTACGTAAGTCCAGGAGATACAGAGGAGGAATAGACGGTGTTCGTACGCCCAGATTCAGTGTCTCGGCGCGCGGGGCGAAAAGCGACGCTAGGTCCCGTTCTTGTCGGGATAGGCAGCGCGTGTGGTGGCTCGATTCTCGTCTTGTTCCTGACGCCAGCGCGTCGTGCTGCGATCGGCGAGGACGAGCACGAGCGCAAAGATCGAGAGGAGGAGACAGACGGCTGCGACGACAAGCAGTGTGCTCATTGCCATGTTGGGCTCCTCGATCTGATCAGCCGGCCGCTTTGATGTCTTCCGGCGATTCCACATAGTAGCCGGAATAGCCGTCGACGAAGCAGAGGTGATCATGGACCTCCTTGACACCCGAGGTGTTCTCGGCGAGCACGATCACGGCCTGGCGCGCGCGGTCATCGAAGATCAGGCCGTGCAGATGCACGGCACCGTTGCGCACCCAGACCTGGAAGCCGGCGGGACGCCAACCGGTGGCGTTGATTTCGCGCAGGATTCGTTCACGGATATGGGTATCATCGGCCGTCGGGTCAGGCACTTCGCGCGCCAGCGACGCGACGGCTTGCAGGATGTCTGCTCGGGTGACGATCCCAACCATGGTCTTGCCATTCACAACCGGTACCCGCTTCACGCCATGCTTGTGCATCAAATGCACGATCTCGTCGAGCGGCGTCTGCTCGCCGACGGTGATCGGATTCGTAGCCATGACATCTTCGACCTTACGGCCGCGCTCGTGCACGAAATCGGTCGCGGCACGGCTGACCCCGGTGAAAAGCTCGAGCCAGGCCGATCGTTTGTGTCCTGTTCCGATCTCGGCGCGCTGCAGGAAATCTCCCTCCGATATCATGCCCCTGAGCGTACCATCTTCGTCCATCACCGGCAGACCGCTGAGGTGACATCGCAGCATGATGTTGGCCGCGTCCAGAATCTTCGTGTGCGGGCTGACGGCGATGATATGTTTGGTCATGATCTGATGCGCGCGCATGTCGGACCTCCATGTTGAAAATCAAATATTAAAGCTCTTTGCGCCCTGCATATTGACGTGGCTCAACGGACTGCTTGGCCGCGCTCCAGAGACTTCAAGAACAGCATGAAGTCGCCCACTTGGTCCGCATCGAAGCTGAATTGGGGCATGGTCGGATGGCCAGTGATGATTCCTTCCGCCAATGCTTCCTGCAGCATCTCGACCGGATAGCGCTCGTGCAGCGTCCGGAACGGCGGCGCTATCCTCAGCGGGCTGGGGCTCACCCGATCGATCGCGTGGCAGCGGGCGCAATAGAACTGCGCAAGGCGACGGCCTTGCTCCTGGTCCGCGGCGGCTGGAGCCAGCGCGGCGCAGATCGCGCTGGCGATGACGAGGCCGCAACCAATAGTATGCCGGAACGTCATGGCGGGATGCCTCACGTTGATTGGCGTTTAATGAGACATCAGGACCGGGACGGTCATCGCACGAAGCATATCGCGCGTCACGCCGCCGAGCACGGTTTCCTGCAGCCGGGAGTGGCCGTATCCACCCATTACCAGAAGGTCGAGGCTCTCATCAGCCGCGATCGACAGCAGGATCGACTGAACTTCTGACTTGGACGCCGGCAACGACGTGATCTCGGCCGGAAGCCCCTCCTTTGCAAGATAACGCACCAGATGGTCGGTGGAGCTTTCTGAGGGAATCGGATCAGCACCATCGATAGTGATGACGGCGAGAGCATCGGCTGCGTGCAACAGCGGCATTGCGTCATGGAGGGCGCGGGCAGCAAGCCGGCTGCCGTCCCAGCAAATCCCGATTCGCTTCGCCGAAAATGCGCCGTGGAACGTGTAAGGCATGAACAGGACGGGACCGCCGCTCTGGAACAATAGCTCCCGCGGGATCACGTCGTCGTAGCTGTCGTATTCGCCGCGCGGCTGCACTACCACGGTCAGGTCATGGAGTCGCGCGCTCGCGCAGATGATCCCGCGAGCATCGATGGGGAGCGCGCCCACGGCGCGGGTCGCGTAGGATATCCCTGCATTCCGAGCCTCGATGTCGAAGACGCGCAGCGCCGCCTCGGCGCGCTCCAGGGCCTGTGCATGTTCGACCTCGAACAGCGAGGCGACGGCCACTCCACCCCCGACTACGATCGGGACATTGGCAGTCTCATAGCCGATTGCCATCGCGTCAAGATGCGCGCCGGTGCTGAGCGCGAGCGAGACCGATCCGTCGACTGCGGGGCGCGGCGACAGATCCGTCGGAATGTGGACCAAGATGTTCTTGAACATGGGCCGTTCTCCAAAGAGGTAAGAGCAAGTGCCATCAAAGCACCGGTCGAGGCGGGCCAATTTGATCTGCCTCATGCGCGTTCGTGGATTCTGATTGAGCGAGATCAATTCATCGAGCGTGCTTTTCGCGCAAATGTTGTGCCCCAGCTTGCAGGAGCCGGCATGGCGCGCGTCGCATTGGTTACGGGTGGAAGTAGGGGAATTGGGGCCGCCATTGCGCGCGCCCTCGCTGCTGCCGGATGCCGCGTTGCGGCCTGCTATGCTAGGAATGCATGAGCCGCGTGGTCTTTTCAGGATCAGACCGGAATTCCCGTTTTCCAGTGGGATGTCGCGAACTACGAGGCCTGTGCAGCCGGTGTCCGCGAGGTGGAGGCGGCGCTGGGCCCAATCGACATCCTGGTCAACAACGCCGGTATTGTGCGCGACGTCACACTGCATCGAATGACCAAGCCGCAGTGGGATGCGGTGATCCGGACCGATCTCGATTCATTGTTCAACATGTGCCGGCCCCTCATCGAGGGCATGCGGGCGCGCAAGTTCGGGCGGATCATCAACATCTCGTCGATCAATGGGCAGAAGGGCCAGATCGGCCAGACGAACTATGCCGCGGCGAAGGCCGCCGAGCTCGGCTTCACCCGCGCGTTCGCGCTCGAAAGCGCGCGGTTTGGGATCACTGTTAATGCAATCTGCCCCGGTTACATCAACACCGAGATGCTGGCTGCGGTGCCGGCCGATGTCATGCAGAACTCTATTCTGCCGCAGATTCCGGTCGGGCGGCTGGGGCAGCCGGAGGAGATCGCCCGTGCCGTCGCCTTTCTTGCTGCCGACGAAGCAGGGTTCATCACCGGGTCGACGCTGTCAATCAATGGCGGCCAGCATATGTGGTGAATGGGAGACATGACAATGCTCGCAACCGATGTGATGCGCAGTTCGTTCGCAACGATCAAGCCGACTGCCACAGTACTCAATGCCGTCGAGCTGCTGCTTGAAACCGATCAGCGCGGCCTGCCAGTGATCGACGACGCCGGCGACCTCGTCGGCATGGTTTCGGAGGGCGATTTCCTCCACCGCGATGAGCTTGGCATCAGCCCGCCATCAGGAAACTGGCTGGAGTCGTTGCTTGGCATTGCGGAGAATACACCTGAACGCGAGCGCATGCGCACGCTGCAGGTCGGCTCGCTCATGAGTGGCGCGCCGATCACCGTCGATGTCGAGGCATCGATCGAGGACGTCGTCGCGCAGATGGATATTTACAACGTCGCCCAGTTCCGGTGCTCGGCGCCGGAACCGTCGTCGGTATTATCAGTCGCAGGGAACTGCTTGCGGCATTGGCGCGCCGATTGAGAGAAGCAGAAAAAGAAAGCATTGGAGTTACTTCATGAGCGAGATGACCCTGTAGTCACATGCGCACGCCGTCGTTTGGATCGATCACCTTGTTGCGAAGGTTTTCGGCATTGGGTTAACAGGCGTCAGCGCGACGGCCGTCCATGTGCATTTGGCGTCGCAGCACCTGCATCATAAGGCGAATACTGGCGATGGTCTCGTCCAGGCCGATGCGACATTTCTTGCCAGGGTGGGAGAGGCCGTAAGCGGTTGCACCGATTTGCTCGTCATCGGTCCAGGCATCGAGAAGGCCGAGCTGACGCAGTATCTCAGGGCGGAGCGGCCCGGCCTCCAGTTGCATGTTGAGCCGAGCGATCATCCGACCGACGCGGAGATCGTGGCGCTGGGTCGGAAGCGGTTCCACCTTGGCTGAGCGGCAAAGGTCCGGCGTCTGAACAGCTGCCAGGTCGAAAAGATAGATTGCGCCCGAGCCCATCCGGCTCGAGTTGGAGGCGAGCGATGACAGTCCATGCAGTTCTCGACCAGCCCACATCTGCCGCTAACGACGATGTGGCGACTGCGAGAGCGCCTGCGTCGGTGCCATCCGAGAGCCAGGCATTGCCTCATCCAGAATGTTACTGGACAACTTCTCGCCGATGATTGGGTCGGTGCCATCGAATTGGTTCGGTGGCGCCTATGGCGGGAAAGATCAGCATGGGCGCTCGGCGGGAGGTGGTGTCGGCCGTAACGGAGCGCTACCGGTCGGCCAAACGAGTGGTGAAGGGGCGCATCCTCGAAGCGCTATGCGCGACGGCGGGCTGGCATCGCAAGCATGCGGTGCGCGCACTTGGGCGGCGCGCAAAGGTTGAACCGGGTAAGGTCGAGGCTCCCGGAGAGCGCAAGCGTAGATATGGCGCTACGATCAAGGACGCGACAACGGCGCTATGGGAGGCGTCGGATCGGGTTTGCGGCAAGCGGCTCAAGGTGATGATCCCGACCTTGCTGGCGGCCCTCGAGCAACATGGCCGATTGCAGCTTGGGCAGGCGGACCGTGATTGTGTTCTGGCGATCAGTGCCGCTACCATTGACCGCCTGCTTGTCGATGTGAAGCTCGCGGCGAGCGGCGGCAGGCGGCGCCGTGCTGGATTCTATTCGGCAATCCGGCGCGAAGTCCCGATCCGCACGTTCAATGATTGGAACAGCCCGCCGCCCGGCTTCTGTGAGGTCGACATGGTCGCCCATGGCGGCACGTCAGTGGCTGGCTCGTTCATCCAGACCCTGACGATGGTCGATATCGCCACGGGCTGGACGGAGTGCCTGCCGTTGGTGACGCGCGAAGGTTCGCTGGTCGTCGAGGCGATCAACCGCGCACAGAGCCTGTTCCCTTGGCTCTTGCGCGGCGTAGACTTCGACAACGATAGCGCCTTTGAACGATGTCGTCGTGCCATGGTGTCGCGAACAGAAGCTCGAAGTCACGCGCTCGCGTGCCTACAAGAAGAACGATCAAGCGTTCGTCGAGCAAAAGAATGGTGCTGTTGTGCGTCGCTTGATGGGCTACGGCCGCTTCGATGGCGTCGAGACAGCGCGCGCGATGGGCCGCCTCTATGCGGCGGCACGGCTTTACGTCAACTTCTTTCAGCCCTCGTTCAAGCTGAAGGAGAAGCGCCGGGAAGGGGCTAAAGTGATCAAGCGCTAACGCTCGGCAAGACGGTGACTGCCGGCGAGCCGCGTGCCACGCACCGGCGAGCTCGTCGACCCTATAAAACCAGGGTTCGCATGCCGTCCAAGCTCGACGCACATATTGCCACTATCGAAGGCTGGCTGTCAGAGCAGCCACAGCTGACCGCGCTCGCAATCGTCGGCCGGCTGAGCGAGAATCACCCAGAGGAGTTCGGGACGAGACAGCATTCGATCGTGCAGCGCCTGCTGAGGGCACTTAGACGGAAGACGGCCAAGCAGTTGCTCTCGAAGGAGCCGCTTGCGGACGCCACGACCGCTGCCCCATTGCCCGGGGTTGTGGACGGCTCGGGCTATGGAGGGCCCGACCCGCCCACAGCCCCTCTCGTCGAGCAAGCCGGAAAGCCCACCTGGCGCGGTCAATCAATCGACATCGGATCGCCATCGGCAATGGCACCATCAGGGTAACATTCGCAGATGCGGCAATACGCCAGGCAATAGCGGGTGCCGAGTCGATCGACCAATTGGTCCCACGCGGCAATGGCGCGATGGACCGGGGGGCTTTCACCGGCTAGCCTGCGCTCGCATTCGCCGATTGGCAACTCCATCTCGCGGCCTCACCCGGCAAACGGCTTCAGCTGGCGCTGAACGCGGTTGCTGACGGCTGGCGCTTCGCGCGGATGGTGTCGATGCCGCATGCTGTCTGGCAGCCCTGGTTCATGGTCAAGCCTCAACCGGGTGACAACCGGTTCGCCGGCCGGGATTGGACATTACCGGCCTTTAACGTCATGGCGCAGGCATTCCTGCTGGGCGAACAGTGGTGGCATTCGGCGGCGAGCGGCCTGCACGACGTCTCGAAGGGAAATGCGGCAATTGTGGATTTCACCGTCCGCCAATGCCTCGATGTCGTGGCGCCGTCCAACTTTGCGTTCAGCAACCCCGAGGTACTGCGCGAGGCAATGGACTCGGGTGGCGGCAACTTCGTGCCGGGCTGGCGTAACTGGTTGGAAGATTGCAGGGACCTGTTGAGCGCCAGGCCGTCCGGACCCGCCCCATTTGTGGTCGGCAAAAACGTTGCCGCGACCAAGGGCAAGGTTGTCTACAGGAATGAGCTGATCGAGCTCATCCAATACGCACCCGAGACGGCCGACGTTTGCCCCGAACCGGTACTTATCGTGCCGGCGTGGATCATGAAGTATTACATCCTCGATCTCTCGCCGCAGAATTCGCTCGTGCGCTTCCTGGTTCAATGCGGCTTTACGGTGTTCATGATCTCATGGCGCAACCCCGGGCCGGCCGATCGCGAACTTGGTCTTGATCACTATCGCAAGCTGGGATCGACGCCGCCATCGACGTCATCAATCAGCTGTTCCCGAACGTCCAATCCATGCGGCTGGCTACTGCCTTGGCGGGACGCTACTCGCAATTGCGGCTGCTCGGCTGCAAAAGGAGCGGCCCGGCTGCCTGCGCTCGGTGACGCTCTTGGCAGCCCAGGTCGATTTCACCGATGCTGGCGAGCTGACGCTCTTCATCAATGAAAGCCAGGTCGCGTTCCTCGAGGATATGATGCGGCAGAGCGGCGTGCTCGAGACGGCGCAGATGGCCGGTGCGTTCCAGTTGCTGCGATCGAACGACATGATCTGGTCACGCCTGGTCCGCGACTATCTCATGGGCGAGCGCGCCGCACCGAGTGATCTGATGTCATGGAACGCGGACGCGACTCGCATGCCATACCGGATGCATTCAGACTATCTGCACAAGCTGTTTCTCAACAACGACCTTGCCGAAGGCCGTTATTTGGCGGACGGGCAGCCGGTGGCACTCTCCGACCTTCGCGTCCCCATGTTCGTGGTCGGCACCGTTCGTGATCACGTCGCGCCCTGGCGGTCGGTTCACAAGATTCACCTGTTGGCAAATGCCGATATCGCCTTCGTGCCGGCGAGCGGCGGTCACAATGCCGGCATCGTTGCTCAGCCGTCGGAGGAGGAGCACAGCTATCAGTTGTTGGAGAAGAAGACGGATCAACCTTATGTCGGCCCCGACGAGTGGCTGCGGAGGGCGGTGAACCGCGACGGATCCTGGTGGCTGGAGTGGGTTCAGTTCCTGATGGCGCATTCCGGTGCGTGGGTGCCGGCTCAATCGGGGTTTCACGCGCCCGAGGGTAGATTGCCGCTCGACGATGCGCCCGGACAGTACGTCCTGCAGCATTGATCCGGTCAGCCGTTGCCGTGGACGGGCTTGATCTGCCGCAAAGCGCCACCACCGGTGTTCGGCCACGAGCCACGCCCGTCTGCAGGAGAGAGGCATGAGTCATAATTATTCGAATTCTCTTCATAGTCGCGGGGGTCATCGCAGCGCTGTTTGTCGCGCGATACGCTCAACTTCGACATCATGCAAATGTTCGTCGTCGTCCTACTCGTAACCGGGCTTCTGATGGTCGGTGTTCTCTGGAGTGTGTGGCGGCGCCAAGCGTGACCTTCCGCCATTCGTTTGCGTGGCGGTGTCGTTCCGGCATAGCGGCTCAGCTCGCCGCGATCCTGCATTGCCGTTGTGCTTGGTGACGCCGGATCGGCTTATGTCGGCCACGCTTGAACGTAAGCTTAGAGTCCAGCCGCCGATCGCCCGGGGATGATTTTCATGCATAGAGAGGTCAAGGCAGGTTAAGCGAATGCACTCTTCTTGCATTCTAAGCCTGCATTCTAGCGGCCTTCGACCGTGGCGTCCCGACCGGTGAAGGCTATCAGCAGCAACGACAGCGCAGACGCCGCTGCCACAAAGGCCGCGGTCCAAGCTACCGCCGAGACGACAAAGGCTGCCTCAAATCGCCAAGCCAGAAGCGGCTCGGTTGAGGCAAGCGGCATCGCGTCGGGGAAGAACCAATTGTAGAATAGAACGAGCGCCGCCGTAGAGATGGCGCTTCCGGCAAAAAGAACACTCAATGCGCGTTTCATAGCATCCTCCTGTTTTGGTGAAAAGATGCTGACAGACTTCATCGGCTCGACCAATTCCGGATATTCCCTTAGGGCGCGGTCCGCAGGTCGGAAGGGCACGATGTGCTTCGCAAACAGGACATGCTGCGGTGGAGCGTTGTAGTGGGCGAGCCGGAGGCGTCCACGATTTCCCAATTGACGTCGCCGGTTTGAATCTTCGCTTGGACCCTGACCACGTCGACCGCGTCAAGGATAACAGAGACCCCTTGCGCCAAGGCGTGCCCGGCACGATCGAGAACTGGCCTGGTAGACGAGTTCGGATGCCGGGAGTATAGGTCTCCGGCGGCAATGTGGCGTGCTCGGCAACGGCATAGAGTTGCTTGCGAATGACATCCGATCGCAGAACCAGGGCGCCCGGAGTCATCCGTGAAGAATGCAGATCGGCCTGAGAGATAGGCAGAAGTTGTCTGGATAAAGTATTCGATTTTGCAGGAAAGCTGGGTGTTGGGCCACGGTTTCTTGCGTTTTGGGATTTTGCTTTCGAGCGATTCGTGATTCCCTGACGGCGGGTCATCGGCATTGGGACGGCGATGAGCAAACCGCGGGATGATCGCCAGAAAGACCTGTTGCTTCCGGCGCTCGATCAAATCATCGACATGGGCCACCCGCTGGTGCGGTTGGCGGCGCTGATCGACTGGAAGTTTCTGGATGACCGCTTTGGTTCGGTGTGCCAAACCGGGCCGGGGCAGCCTGGCCTGCCGACGCGGCTTGTCGCCGGCCTGTTCATTCTGAAGCACATGCACAATCTCTCGGATGAGGTGCTGTGCGCCCGCTGGATCGAGAACCCTTATTACCAATACTTCTGCGGCGAGTTGAGCTTCTGCCACAGTGCCGTTCGATCGATCGTCGATGACGCGCTGGCGCCAGCGGCTCGGCGAGGAACTGCTCGTCGCGCTGATCCAGGAAAGTCTGTCGGTGGCACACAAGACTGGCGCCATCGGTGCCAAGGACCTGGAGCGGGTGGTGGTCGATACCACGGTGCAGCCCAAGGCCGTTGCCCATCCGACCGACGCGCGGCTGATGCATCGGGCCATCACCAAGCTCGTCGGGCTTGCCAAGCGCAACCGTGTGCCGCTGCGCTAGAACTATCTGCGCCTGGCCAAGCGCACCGCCATCATGGTCGGCCGCTATACCCACGCTCACCAGTTCAAGAGCGCCCGGCGCCAACTCAAGTTCCTGCGGACGCGGCTTGGCCGGATCATCCGCGACATCCGCCGCAAGATTGATGGCGATGCGCGGCGCTGGAAGCGCGCTTCGGCCCGCTGCTCGATCTGGCGCAGCGGGTGCGCAGCCAGGATCAGCATCAGCGCGGCCCCAAGGTCTATGCGTTGCATGCGCCGGAGGTCGAGTGCATGGGCAAGGGCAAAGCCCGCGCGCCTTACGAGTTCGGCTGCAAGGTCAGTATCGCCACCCCCGTGACGTCGCCGAAGGGTGGACAGTTCGTGCTCCATGCCAAGGCGCTGCACGGCAATCCCTTCGACGGCCACACGCTCGGCCCCGTGGTCGCCGACATGGAGAAGCTCACCGGCGTGGAGGCTCGTCGTATCCACGTCGACAAAGGGTACCGCGGCCACAACTACCCGCACCGGTTCAGGGTCTGGATCTCGGGTCAGGTTCGCCGCGTCACGGCTTCCATCCGGCGCGAGATGAAGCGTCGCGCGGCTGTCGAACCCGTCATCGGTCACGTCAAGGCCGAGCACCGCATGGACCGCAACTATCTCAAATGCCGCGTCGGCGACCGTATCAACGCCGTCCTCGCCGCGGCCGGCTACAACTTCGGCCTGCTCCTGCGATGGCTCGCAGAACTCTTGCGGGCCATCATCCGGGCCTTCGCCGAAACTGTCCCGGCTCAAAAGATCGCTTAAATCAGCGCTCGTCCGCGTTCTTCACGGAGGACCCCGGAGGTGGCGCGATCAGATGCGCCATGTCGCGCGCCAGCACGCTCTTGCCGGTACCGGACTTTCCGCCAATTGCAAGCAGGCGGGGCGGCCCCGGTTCAACGAGCCGGCGTGCAAACTCGAAATACCGATTTGCATGGATGGCGATCGTTTCGTCGCTTTGCTGCTGCCGCCGCTTTGTAGAGAGGACGTTGGAGCGTATTGCAGCGCGTATCGACAGAAACAGCGGCAGCAAGGACAACGCGTTCGATTGTGCATCCAAGGTGGCTTGCATGTAGCTGTTGAACAGTCTGTTGGCTGTCGGCCCTGCCCGGAGTACAACAGGTCCATCACGGGGAATGCGAGGTCATAAAGGACGTCGGTTGTTGCGATGACCGGATCGAACTCGATCGCATCGAACAGAACGGGCTCGCCGTCGAGTAGAACGATGTTGCCGAGATGTGCATCGCCGTGACAGTGCCGGACCTGCCCGCGGCGGGCGCGGCGGCGCAACAGCTCGAGATTGCGCGCGAGGGACAGATGGCTCAGTTCGTGCAGTTTAGCGATCGCCTCTCGGGACAGAACTGGCTCGGCGCAAAACTGCTCCGTATTGCGATCAATGATGACAGAGAGCGAGGCTAGCCATGGGGATCCTTTGCGTCCGGTTGCGGTCCGATGGGATTCCAGCAGGATGGCGGCCAGTCTCTCGCCAAGCTCCGGCCGGATTGGATCTTGCTCGGCGAGATGATCGAGCGTCTTGTTTTCATCGAAGCGAGCCATTTCGACGGCCCACTCGATAACCGGTCCGGTCCCTCCGATTGCCGGACCATCGCGCCCGCGTATGATTGGCACCATCCCGCGGTAGATGGAGGGGCGTAGCGCTTGTTGATGGCAATCTCATCCTCGCAAGCGCGCCGCCGCTTCTCCAACGTCGAGTAGTCGAGATAGGGAAGCTTGACCGCTCGCTTGACCTTCAAGACGCGCGAAGGTTCGAGAAAGACGATCGAACAATGCGTGTCGATCCGCCGCACGGCCACGTTCGGTCGGTCCGATCCGGCCAAAAACGACAATACAACGTCCTGGCTGGCTTCACCCGTGGCCGCGTCGGTAGGCGATTCCGCTGTCATCACGGTCTCAGCACAGCAGCGCCGACCAGCTTGCCGTCGCGCAGGCGCGCAAGCGCTTCGTTCGCCTGATTCAAGGGGAAGACGGTGACGTGCGTTCGGATTCCGGCCTTCGCCGCGATCCTGAGAAAGTCGACGCCATCCTGTCGGGTGAGGTTGGCAACGGAGATGATCTGTCGTTCACCCCAGAGAATGTTGTAGGGAAAGCTCGGAATATCAGACATGTGGATGCCGGCGCAGACCACGCGTCCGCCCTTGCGCAGCGCGCGCAATGCAAGCGGGACGAGGGGCCCGCGGGTGCGTAGATGATCGCGGCATCAAGTTCGGCCGGCGGTCGATCGCCCGAAGAGCCGGCCCAGCATGCGCCGAGCGACAAAGCCAAGTGCTGGGCCTCGGTGTCGCCCGCACGGGTCAAAGCGTACACATCCCGCCCTTGCCAACGCGCCACTTGTGCGACGATATGTCCCGCCGCGCCAAAACCGTAGATGCCGAGTTTGCGGCCGTCGCCAGCCATCACCAGGGAGCGCCAGCCGATCAGGCCGGCGCAGAGCAGCGGTGCAAGCTCCGCGTCCTCGCCGTCTTCACCGAGCGGAAAGCAGTAACGCGCGTCTGCCACCAGGTGGGTGGCAAAGCCGCCGTCCCGCGTATAACCGGTGAACAGTGGATCATCGCAGAGATTTTCCTTACCCTCCCGGCAATAAGGGCAGTGCCCGCAGGTCGACCCGAGCCAGGGAACGCCAACGCGCGTACCAAGCTGCGCGCCGCTTACGCCGTCACCAATCGCGTCGATGCGGCCGACCACTTCGTGCCCGGGAACGATCGGATAGGAAATGTTTGGCAATTCTCCGTTGACGACGTGCAGATCGGTGCGGCAAACGCCGCAGGCGCTGACTTTCACGCGGACCTCGCCGGGACGAGGGACTGGGTCCGGCCGTTGCACTTGTTGCAGCGTCGCGCCGCGCGCGGTCAAGATCATGGCGTGCATACCGAAACTCGCTTTAGCTCGATGACCATTCTTTGATCACATCATTTGACTCCGTTTTGATCCTGGTCAACGGCCGATTGGCTCTTCCGGATTAGCTTTGCTTCGCAATCAAGACCCAAAAGGGCCTGCTCAAGACCACCGTCAAGAGGCTGGCCGCCAAGTAGAACAGGCGATCGACATCAAGACGGTGGCGTAAGCGCTTCGCGGGGTAGTTGCTCAGGCAGCGGTGCCTCCGCGAAGTGCCATCCAACCCAGGGGATCAGCCATGTACGAGTTTCTTCAGGAAACCGTCGCGAGCAATATGACGAATTCGGTCCGGAGCGTCGCTCCCGAGATGAGCGTGGGCGATCTTTACCGGCTGTTCGCAAGAGACGACTATGATGCCTATCCCGTCCTGCGCGACGATATCGTAGTTGGGTTCGTCACGAAACTCGACGCCCTTAAGGTGTTCGCGCTCACGACGGATCACATATTGCCACATTATGACGATCGCATGGGGACGACAGTCGACGAGATCATGTCGTGCGATGTGATTGCAGTCGAGCCGGACACAAATCTGCAGCGTGTTCTGCAGCTGATGGTCGCACATCGGCTCAAGAGCCTGCCCGTGGTTGACGGACATCACCACCTGCTCGGAATTATCGCTCGCGAAGACGTCATGCGGGCTCTGGCGCGCTGCACGAATCGACAGGCGCCTCCGCTGGTTCCCTGCGAGACCGTTCGATGTCTACTTTTGGCTTAGAGCGGGTTCTTTTGCCGCGAACAATAGCACTTGTCGGCGGTAGCTCGCGTCCGTCGTCGTTGGGCGGGGCTGTTCTCAGGAATCTCAAGGCGAGCGGCTTTGTCGGCCGGATCGCCGTGGTCAATCCAAACTACGCTGAGATCGGCGGCGAAGCTACGTTCCCGGACATCAAGTCGCTACCGTTCGTTCCGGATCTCCTCGTGATCGCGGCGCCGGCGGCTGCGATACCCGTGATCATCTCGGACGCCGCCGCGGTCGGCGTCGGCGGCGCGGTGATCCTGTCGGCGGGTCTCGGGCACGGCGCGGGCTCGCTTGCCGAAATGGTTGCGCGGACGGCGCGCAAGCACGGCATACGCCTGATCGGGCCCAACTGTATCGGGCTGATGGTCCCGCACGCGAAGCTCAATGCGAGCTTCGCGGCCCATCGTCCATTCGACGGACGGATGGCCCTGATCTCGCAGTCCGGCGCCATTGCTGCCGCGATGATCGAATGGGCTGCGCAACGGCGGCTTGGCTTTTCCGGCATTGTCTCGATCGGCGACCAGCTCGACGTCGACGTTGCCGACCTGCTCGACTATTTCGCATTGGACGACCATACCAACGCGATCCTGCTCTATGTGGAGGCCATCAAGGATGCGCGCAAGTTCATGTCCGCAGCGCGCTCCGCGGCGCGGCTCAAGCCGGTAATCGTCGTCAAGGCGGGGAGGATGGCCCAAGGCGCCAAGGCCGCTGCCACCCACACCGGCGCGCTGGCCGGTTCAGACGCCGTCTTTGATGCAGCATTCCGCCGTGCTGGTATACTGCGTGTGTACGACCTGCGCGAACTGTTCGATTGCGCCGAGTTGCTCGGCCGCGGTTTTGTTCCACGCGGCAACCGGCTGGCGGTTTTGACCAATGGCGGCGGGCTCGGTATCCTAGCGATCGACCGGCTTGCCGAACTCGGGGGCACTCCGGCGAACTTGACGACGGAGATCATTGCTCGGCTCGATCGGGTTCTGCCGCGAGGCTGGTCTCGCGCCAATCCCGTCGATATTTCCGGCGACGCCGATGCCACTCGCTACGTGTCCGCGCTCGACGCATTGCTCGAGGACACGAACAGTGACGCGGTGCTGGTCATGAACGTGGAAACGGCGGTCGCGCCGGCCGAAGGAATCGCTGAAGCGGTGGCACAATGTGTTCTTGATCGTCGGACCAGGAAGAGCGACGTTGGCACGCTGGTGCTTGCATCGTGGGATGGTGCCGACGACCGCACGGCGGCGACCTTTGAAGCTGCCCACATCCCGCATTTTCCGACCGAGGATGATGCGGTGCGCGCCTTCACGTATCTGGTGAGATTCCGCGAAGCCTCCGTCGCACTGGCCGCAACCCCGCCCAGTATCGCCTCGGCGTTTACGCCGAAAACGGCGGCGGCGCGGCGCATAATCGCGAAGGCGCTGTCCGAAGGGCGGGAATGGCTTGACCCGGCCGAGATCGCCGCCCTGTTTGAGGCTTACGATATTCCGATGGTGCCGACGATTGCCGCGCGCGATGCCGACGATGCCGCGGAGAAGGCCGCGCCGTTCCTGGCCCGGGGACTTGTGGTGGCCGTCAAGCTGCTTTCCCGCGACGTCCGTCACAAGTCGGATATCGGCGGCGTCATTCTCGGCTTGCTGACTCGCGAAAGCATCGCCGAGGCGGCCCGGACGGTGCTCGCGCGTGCCCGGAACGCGCGTCCCGATGCCACCCTTCAGGGGGTGACGATCCAACCGATGATCGAGCGGAGGGCGGCACGCGAACTGATCGTCGGCATTGCCGACGATCCTACCTTTGGCCCCGTGATCGTGTTTGGCCGCGGTGGCACCGCGGTCGAGGTGATCAACGATAAGGCGCTGGCGCTGCCACCGCTCGACATGAACCTGGCGCGCGACCTGGTGGGGCGGACTCGGGTCTCGCGGCTGCTTGCGGCCTATCGCGACGTGCCCGCTGTCCCCGGCGACGCCGTGCCGCTCACCCTCGTCAAGCTGGCGCAGATGGCGGCCGATATTCCGGAAGTCGCAGAGCTCGACATCAATCCGCTACTGGCAGACGAGAGCGGCGTGATTGCGCTCGACGCGCGCGTGGCAGTCCGTAGACCAATGCGGCTGTTTGCCGGCCAGACGCGGCTCGCGGTGCGGCCTTACCCGTCTCAATGGGAAGGAGAGCTTGCCCTCAGGGGCGGCTCGCGCGTCGTGATACGGCCGTTGCGGCCGGAAGATGAGCTAATGGTCGAGAACTTCTTCAGGCGAGTGACCGCCGAGGACCTTAGGCTTCGCTTCTTCCAGGCAATGAAGAATTTTTCGCACACGTTCATTGCACGGCTGACTCAGCTCGACTATGCGCGTGCGATGGCCTTTGCGGCGCTGGATCCGAGTACTGGCGCGATGGTGGGAGCAGTCCAGCTTCATTCGGACTCGCTCTACGAGAATGCCGAATATGCTATCCTGCTGCAGTCAGACCTCAAGGGCAAAGGACTGGGATGGGCGTTGATGCAGCTCCTGATCCATTATGCGAGGTCGGAAGGACTCAAGCGGCTGTCCGGCGAAGTGCTGGCCGAGAACACGACCATGCTGAACATGTGCCATGAACTCGGTTTCACGGCCGCCGCAGTGCCCACCGACCACAGGATCATCAATGTCGTCTTAGACCTCTCCCTTCCGGCGATGGATGCCTTGGGGACCGACATCCTGGTCCGGCGTGGGCGCGATCAAAGCGGCGAGACCGCAACGATCCGATAGGGATGCATGCCATCCGCCTCGCGGACAGAGACATATTCGCCGAGGCGAAAGCGCTCGTTGCCGAAATGATATCCGGCTTCATCGGCGGCTGCCCCGGCCACGTCGTAGTGGAATCGCCAGCTGTCGCTCGGTCCGTGCACAAGGTGGCCGAGTTCATCGTCCTCGCCGGGCCGCTGACGAACGACACGGCAGGCCTCGCGATGGGTTTTCCAAGTCTCGACATCGATCCGCGACGCCGTGTCTAGCGGAGCGACGATGATATAGCCGATCGCGGAGGCGCCCTCGGGGTGATCGTGCTCGCGTGCACGTTCGAGCCGGACCTGTCTGAATGAGTGCGGTAACGCAGTATTCGGCAAAGGCTTGAAAGCGGGGCGGATAATCGAAATCTTCCTGAGCGTGCCCGGTGCTGACGGGCCAAACATGCCAAATCATAGGCCTCCCGCCCGCAAAGCCGTTTGATTTGCGTCAAGAACGACCTTTTGAAATCGTGCTCGGAACCCAGCCGCGCGCGATCATCTCCTTCTCTGCGAAGATAGTGGACCAGAATGGTCAGGTAAAGGTTGCAAAGATTCTCGATGACTCCGAAGAGATGACCTCACTGACGCCGCCTGAGGCGGCAGCCGCATTTGATCGGGCCTTCGGCGCGCTCGCACGCGAGCTCGTGATGTGGGTTGCGGCGACGGATTGAATAGGGCGGTTGTAGTGGGCGCAACCTAGCAACCTGCAGCCAGCAGGCTGCGGCAGTGCCGCGCAATGCTGATCTCCTCGTTGGTGGGAATGACCAGCACATCCACCGGGCTGCCCTTCGCAGCGATACGCTGCTTGCTCAGCGCATTTGCGGCCATATCCATCTTGACGCCAAGCCAGGCGAGACGATCACAGATGCGTTGCCTTATTTCAGCGGCGTGTTCACCGATGCCGCCGGTGAACACGAGGCCGTCAAGTCCGTTGAGCGAGGTCGCCATCACAGCGACCTCCGCGGCAACCCGGAACGTGAAGAGATCGATCGCGTCGCGTGCGGCGGCTTCCGGGCTTGCCAGCAGGGCGCGCATATCGGCCGAGATGCCGGACACGCCAAGCAGGCCCGACTTTTCGTACAATAAATGCTGGACCTCGTCGGCGGACATCTTCGCTTCTTGCAACAAATAGAGCAGCACGCCCGGATCGATCGTGCCGCAGCGTGTTCCCATGACGAGACCGTCGAGTGGGGTCAGTCCCATGGTGGTGTCGACGCTCTTGCCCTCGTGCAAGGCACAGAGGCTGGCGCCATTGCCGAGATGTGCCACCACCGTGTGCTTCTGCGTCGGTGCGAGTGCGGCGAGGCGGCCCGCGACATATTCGAAAGAGAGCCCGTGAAAACCATAGCGCCGGATGCCGCGGTCTTCGAAATGGCGCGGAATGGCAAAGCGGCTCGCAAGCGGCGTCAGGTTGTGATGGAAGGCTGTATCGAAGCAGGCGATTTGCGCGAGGCCTGGCCGCAGCGACTGCACCGCACAAACCGGTGTCAGACAGCGCGGCTGGTGCAGCGGGGCGAGCGGGGTCAACGCGTCCATCGCGGCGAGAGCTTGGTCGTCGATCATGATGGGGCGAAAGAAGTCGCGTCCGCCATGCACGACACGATGGCCAACCGCGACAAGCCTGTTCCCGGCGAGATGCCCGTCAATCCAGGTCAAGATGCCGCTGAGCAGATCGACCCGCTGTCCTTCGCCGCCGGGAAGGCCTTTCTTGAACAGCTGTGTTCCGGACGCGGTCACCACGATGTGTGGCGCCGTTTGCTGCTCGTCGATCAGGCCCTTACACTTCAGTTCCGGCTCGACGGGTTCAATGTCGAACAAGCCGAACTTGATGCTGGAAGAGCCTGCATTCAGCACCAGGACATGATCGGACATCGGCGGTCTCTTTCGTGCTCGCTGCAGATGCGGCCTTTCAAATCCTCGATCACCGCAGTGTCGTACCACCTGCGCCGTTGCACCACGCCCAGTCTCGGATCTCCGGCATATCTTCGCCGTGCTCGCGCACGTAACGCGAATGCTCGGTCAGCCTGTCGCGGAATCCCTGCTTGACGTGGGCCGCGCTGATGTCGAGCCCCGGCACCCGCTCGATCGCCTCGATCGCAAGATGGAAGCGGTCAAGCCCGTTCAACACCACCATGTCGAATGGTGTCGTGGTGGTGCCTTCCTCAGCGAAACCGCGCACATGCATGCCGGCATGATTGGCGCGGTTATAGGTCAGGCGGTGGATCAGATAGGGATAGCCGTGATAGGCGAAAATCACCGGTTTGTCTCGCGTGAACAGGCTGTCGAAGTCGCGGTCGGACAGCCCGTGTGGATGCTGCTCCTTCGGCTGCAACGTCATCAGGTCGACGACGTTCACCACGCGAATCTTTAGGTCCGGCAGCGCCTTGTGCAGCAGATCGACTGCGGCGAGTGTCTCCAGCGTTGGAACGTCGCCGGCGCAAGCCATTACCACATCCGGCTCGGCGTTGGGCGGCTCGGTGCCGGCCCATTTCCAGATGCCGATGCCCGCCTCGCAATGATTGATCGCCTCACGCATCGAAAGCCATTGCGGAGCGGGCTGCTTGCCCGCGACGATCACGTTGATGCGATCGTAGGTGCGCAGGCAATGATCGGAGACCCACAGCAGAGTATTGCCATCGGGTGGAAAGTAGACGCGGACGATATCGGCCTTCTTGTTGGTGACGAGATCAACGAAGCCGGGATCCTGATGGCTGAAACCGTTGTGATCCTGTCGCCAGACATGCGAGGTCAGGAGATAGTTCAGCGAGGCAATAGGACGCCGCCACGGCAGCGCGCGCGAAACCTTCAGCCACTTGGCGTGCTGGTTGAACATCGAATCCACGATGTGGATGAAAGCCTCATAGCAGGAGAAGAAGCCGTGACGGCCGGTGAGCAGGTAGCCTTCGAGCCAGCCCTGGCAGAGATGCTCGCTCAGCACCTCCATCACGCGGCCGTCGTGCGCGAGGTGGACGTCGTAGGGCTCGATCCCTTCCATCCAGACCCGGTCGGTGGCTTCGAACACCGCGTCCAGCCGGTTGGACGAGGTTTCGTCCGGGCCCATGATACGGAAGTTGCGGGCGTTCGCATTGAGACTCACGACTTCGCGCAGAAACTTGCCGAGCTCGCGAGTGGCCTCGGCGACCACGCCCCCGGGGCTCGGAACGTCGACGGCATAGCTGCGGAAATCCGGTAGCTTGAGCTCACGCTTGAGCATGCCGCCATTGGCGTGCGGATTGGCCCCCATCCGGCGGTTGCCAGCCGGAGCGAGCGCCTGCAAATCCGGTTCGAGCCGGCCGTCCCCATCGAACAGCTTGCCCGGCTCGTAGCTCCTCATCCAGTGCTCAAGCAGCTTCAAATGCTCGGGATTGCCTCGCGGATTGGTGATCGGCACCTGATGGGCGCGCCAAAATCCCTCAACCTTCAATCCATCAACTTCTTTCGGGCCCGTCCAGCCCTTTGGACTGCGCAGTACGATCATCGGCCACTTGGCGCGCCGAAAGCCCGCAGCCTGTTGGCGTGCATGTTGCTGGATGGAACGGATATTGGCGAGCGCTACGTCTAGCGTGTCGGCCATCAGCCGGTGCATGGCGTGCGGATCGTCACCTTCGACGAACAGCGGCTCGTAGCCGTAGCCGATGAAGAGGCTGCGGACTTCCTCGTCATCCATCCGCCCCAGCACGGTAGGATTTGTAATCTTGTAGCCGTTGAGGTGCAGGATCGGCAGCACTGCGCCGTCATGCATCGGATTCAAGAACTTGTTGGAGTGCCAGGACGCCGCGAGTGGGCCGGTTTCCGCCTCGCCGTCGCCGACGACGCAAACGGCGATCAAATCAGGGTTGTCGAACACTGCGCCATACGCGTGCACCAGCGCATATCCCAGCTCGCCGCCTTCGTGAATTGAACCCGGCGTTTCCGGCGCCGCGTGGCTCGGAATGCCTCCGGGGAAGGAGAACTGACGGAACAACTTTTGCAAGCCATCCAGGTCGCGCGTCACCTCCGGATAGATTTCCGTGTATGTGCCCTCCAGATAGGTATTGGCGACCATGCCGGGACCGCCATGCCCGGGACCGCAGACATAGATGACGTTGAGATCGGACGCTTGGATCGCACGATTGAGATGAGCGTAGATAAAGTTGAGCCCCGGTGTGGTGCCCCAATGACCAAGCAATCGCGGCTTGATGTGCTCGGGTTTAAGCGGCTCGCTCAGAAGTGGGTTTGCCAGCAGGTAGATCTGGCCAATGGAAAGGAAATTGGCGGCTCGCCAGTAACGGTCGAGCAACTCGAGATCTTTGACCTGCGCTCGCTCATTTGGACCCGTGACTGATTGCATGCCGCTCTCCCGAGGAAGGGGTCAGGAATGACCTCAAAATCTGCTAATCGGTTCCGAGTTAAAAGGCCAATGTGACGGGAATAGCTTGAGCCAGCTCAAAGATGCTGGCCAATGCTCGCCCGAGCCTCATTGTTCCCGGCAACGGTGGGCTATCACGCCTTCGCGAAGCCGCTCAGACGGCCGACGGCCGAAAGTGGAAAAGACAGGCCCCACGCTGCCCCTCCGGAAAGTTCCCGTCGTCTTCTGCTGCGGATTGACCCTGCTCAATGCGTCTGTTCGGGCAATCGCGGATGCTGCCAGTATTCTCATCCTCCTGACGAGCGTCACCATGGCCGATCAAGCGAAATTGCCCATTGTCGAACAAGCAGAGCCTCACCAAGACACTCCAACTGTCAGTCGCGCGGAGCAGCCCGCTGATCGCCACTGGTTCCTGGACAAATTGGAAGATGACGAAGTTCGCGAGGCCCTGAAAGGCAGCGCGGCACTCGCCCCTTGCCACACAGAAACAGGTTGGGGCGGTGCTTGAGCGAAACAGTGGATAGGAGGGGGCATATGACCGGTCCCCGGACCGCTCGCTCCGGTTCGATGCCGAGCCCCGAGCATCACGTCGACAGAGCTGATGCGCTTCCAGGTCAACAACCCGAGAGCGCTGAAGTTGATTCTCGCGCGCCCGAGGCCTTGCGCAGGATACTGATGTCGCCAAGCTATCAGGAGGCGGATCAGGATGCCGATTTCATGCAGAGCGAGGCGACGCGCGGCGTCCGCCTTCAGCTCGATTTCCTCAAGACAGAAGCCCTGCTCCGGGAGCGACAGATAGCCCATACCATCGTCGTCTTTGGCAGCACGCGCGTTTGTGAGGCGCAAGCGGCCCAACGGACGGTCGAAGCGATAGCTGGACGGCTGTTGTCGAATCCCGAAGATGAAGGGCTGCGGCGTCGTCTACACGCGAAGCCGTGCGTAACGATGATCACGACACCGGGGCTTGGTGCGAGTTGGGCCAGCCGCAACAGTCATCTTATCCGGCAGCCGCGATACCGGCTCAGGCGCCGGCGTATGATTTCGGACATGTCGTCGCCTTGGGCTTCAATCACGGCCCGCAACGCGCCCCCGACGTCCCGATCGGCGCACTGAATAGAAGAGGAATGCTGCCGCAGTCATTCCAGCAGCCGACAGGTCTGATTATTCATGGTCAGCCCTATATGGCGGTGTTGGGGCCAGGGATGAGGGAAGTGACCCCCAACAATCCGTTCAGCGCGAACATTATTCTGATGCCCCAATTTATAGGCGGCTAAGTCGGCGGCGAGAGGCTAGGCGCGATTCTTCCACCTTTACCACCTGCGGTACGCGCTTGATCCACATACCGCACGATGTTCTTCATGGGCCAGCGGCAGTCACGGTGTCGATCCACCGTTCGGGCAGATCGACAGCGCTGACAGGTTCGCTTTTAAGCCCGTCGCTCGGTGTCGAAGCGTCCGATTGGCTGGTCGATCACAGCCCGGCACCCACGATCCGGCGAGCGCGGGGTCGTGAGCGAGCCGACCCACGTCGTTCACGCGTCCTGGTACCCAACCAAGGTTCTGGTGCCGGCAAGCGACGCGCCAGCAGACCAAGCGCATTACCGAGTTCGCCGTCGCGAATGCGCACGACCGCTCAGTCGATCCTGGAGTGCCTGCCGATCGGCGACGAGGTTGTCGAGGTGAAGCGGCTCGTCATCAGGCCGCTGCCCTTCCGCCAATCGTCTCGCCAGCGTCCGTGTGCCGTCCACCACAAAGACGCCGCAATCATAATTGTTCCCCTGCCGGTTCATGCGCGCGGTCTCGAGGCGAGCGCCCAGCCTGACTGCGAGTTCTCTTGCCCGGTCCGCGTGAGAACGCGTCGGCAAGGAGTCGTAGTGATAGGCAACGATCCCTTCCGGCTCGCGGCGATCAACGAGCAGCAGCGTCCAATGCGTACCGTCGCTGCTACTGACACCGCCATTGTTCACTGGCACGAACAGGAAGTTGGCGGTATCGTTACCATGCTCGTCATTGACGATCGCCAGCAAGGTTTCCTGCACGACGTTCGCGTCATCGGTCAAGCGCAGCAGATGAGCTTCCGCGGGCCGCAGAAACCGGGTGTGGGCGGCCAGATCCGGATTGTCCCTCTGCAATTCCCGCTCCAGGAGTGTGTAATCCGCCGTGATATGCTCGTCACCCAGCCACTGCGTGCGGCGGAGCGCCAGCGGACGCTGCACTGGGACGCCCGATCCGGAGGCCTGTTCATCCGGCTGATCCAGAGGGCCGGACGAGCTTTCGCGACGACTTTTGCCAATCCCTGACTTGAAACATGACCACAGCCCACAGCCTTTGGCACCCTTCGTCGGCATCGCAGACGTCGCAGCCTTGGTCGATGACGATGTTTTTCGCATATCTCCCGCGAAGCCTTCGATGCCCACTGCTGCGGGCTCGTGGGATTCGAAGCTAGATCCAGGGATGAGCGTAATATCAAGTCCTGCCGGATTATTTGGGGTCGGGTGCCTTGTTCCTTGCCCCAGCTTCGTCGTGTAAGGCCGACCATGGATGTAAAAATGTGTTCGCGACTGGAGCGGTGACGTCGGCAGGAGGCCTTTTCTGCTCAGTACACCGATCAGGACATCGGAGGCTGATTGGCAACCATGGTCCCATGCCAAGCCGACGATATGCGTGAAGTCTTGCGCACGCGGGAAGTCCTCCGTTGGCACGCTGGCCTGTATCTCAACCGCGGGGCATGACAACTGGGCGGGCAGATCCAGGTGGCTCGAAGCGGTGCTGAACCCAGGAGATGCCGGTCGCTCAAGATGGCCGAAGGTCGGGGATGGTTCGGCGCTTGCAGACTGCGATGGCGACATCGGCTGTGTCCTCCCAAAAGGTCCCATCCCGCGCTTGGTTGAATCGAAGGCGCCCGGCAATAAACTCGAACGTCAGGCGCTGGAGCCCCGGATCGGAGACCACGCTGTGCCGAGCACTATCAGCCTCACCACCTCGATCAAGGGACGGCACGGGCATCGTGGCCGGAAGGACCCTCGAATTCGTTTCAACAAGAGAGACAAGGACTTCGGATCCGTCTCGCACGCCCTCCCCACGCTCATGATCCGCGAGCTGAACGGAGTTAGACAGGAACGCGACACGATCGATTAGATAATTTCCGTGC
>NZ_AUGA01000062.1:0-36533 GCF_000426785.1 Bradyrhizobium sp. th-b2 | reverse complement strand
CTCTCGATCGCGTTTAATCGCGACGCCGGCGGGTTCAATAAACCCGGCACGCGCTGGACCGAGATGCGCCAGATCAAGGCGGCGATCGGCAGCGGCGAGCTCGCCAAGATCCCTGGCCTGATCCGGTCGATGAAACGGCTCTGGCCGGACAGCAGGGGCCTGCGCCTGCGCCGCGACGACGAGACGGCGCTATTCGAGCACGGCCTCGCGACGTCGCATCCACAAGAGCATGCGAAGCTCGCGACGACGCCGGCGCCGGTAGATCCTGACGTCGTCGCGCATGTCCAGGCGCGGCTGCGCGAGCTCGGCTATTACGACGTCGGGCAGGTCGACGGCGAGCAATTGCCGCAGGGGCGGACCGAGGGAATGATCCTGGCCTATCGCAACGCGCGCGGGCTGCCGCTGACGCCGGCAATCGACGACCAGCTGATCGCCGAGCTCGGCAAGCGGCAGGAGCCGCGCCAGGTCGCCGAGACGCGGGCGAGCGCGACCGTCGCGGATCTCCGCGACGACGGCTCGCAGACCATTGCGCTGACCGATCGGGCCAAGGGTTGGGCCGGCAAGATCTTCGGCGGCTCGAGCGGCCTCGGCACGGCCGGCGCGCTCGCCTGGGTGACCGATCGCGCGACGCAGGTCTCGGCCGCAAAGGACGCGGTCGGCGGCCTCGGCCTGACGCCTGGTGCGATCCAGGCGATCGCGATCGGCCTCGCCGCCCTGGTCGTCGTCGCCGGCGTCGGCGTCCTGGTCTGGTTCGTGGCCGACACGCTCGAGCAGCGTCGCCTGGCCGATTACCGCGCGGGGAAGCACGCATGAGCTGGATCGTCGCGATCGTCATGCGCCTGGCCGGCGCCGCCGGCGTCAGTCTCTCGCCATTCGCGGCCGGCGCGCTGTTTGCCGGCGGCCTGGCTGTCGTCGCCGGCGGCGCCGCGATAGCCGGCGCCGCGCATCTCTACAACGCCGGCTTTAGCTCGGCCGATGCCAAATGCGAGGCGGCACAGGTCGCCGAGCAGAATGCTCAATTGCAGGCGCGCCTCGAGGAGAAGGATCGCCAGTTCGTTTTTGCCAACGCCCTGCAACAGCGCGACGCCAAGCGCGCCGCGGAGGCCGAGGCGCAGCTCAAGTCTAACCAGGGGGCAATCGATGCAACGCCGGCTAACGCCAACAAGTGTTTTACTCGCGACATGTCTCGCCGGGTGCGCGGGGTTCGGTAGCCAGGAGCGGCTGCAGCCTCCGCCTCCGGACGCGCCCAACATTCCGGCGATGCCGGCGGACGTCGCGGCCTGCGAGCGTGCGCCGGTCGATACGCCGGATCGCGAGCTCGACGCCGGTGAGATCGAGCGGCTCTGGAAAACCGACCGCGCGGCGCTGGCAAAGGTCAACGCCTGCCTGCGTCGCGCCGTCTGCCAGTACCAGGACGTCCGCGAGGGCATCGGTCGCGTCGGCGGCGTCGCCTGCGACAGCGCGACGCCGGCAGAAAAGCCGGCGCCGCGGTTCGGCCTGTTCAAGCGAAAGAAGGCGAAATGAGCGGCGACGATACGGCGAGCGTCAATGCTGCCTTGCTCCAGATGGCTGCCAAGATCGGCGGGCTCGAGTCGACCGTCTCGACGCTGCTGCAGACCTGGCAGCGGATGGAAGAGAAAGCCTCGGACGGTCGCAAGGATCTGCATCAGAAGGTCGACGCGCTGCGCGCTGAAATGACGACAATGGGCGCGCAGCTCGCGATGGCCACGAAAGACATCGCCGATATGAAGCCGACCGTCCAGGCCGTCCAGACTGTGCAAGTGCAGGCGACCGGCGTGCGCAATGCCAGCCGCTGGCTATACTGGGTCGCTGTCGGTCTGAGCGGCGGGGTTGGCTTGGTCGTGACCAACTTCGTCGACATTCACGTCAAGCATTGATGTTTCAGCCCCATGGCGGCGGTACGCAAGCGCCAGTGGACTTGACAAGTGAGCCATCGCACGCCGCGAGGTTCGCTCGGTGGCTTCTGGGAACCGTTGTCGCAGCCGTCGATTAGGAGAAAAAGCGGTGGGAAAGGCGATTCGGTTAACTTATCACCAACTTTTGTTCTGATTTTGTTCTTTACACTTGACCCTTGAAGCTGGACACTGGAGACAGCAAAAGGGGCGACGCCCGCACGGAGAAACGGGACCACATGCTCATCTATCGCCGAACAAGCCTGCTCGAGTCGAGTGCTCAGACTCTTGTCAATACCGTCAATTGCGTCGGTGTGATGGGGAAGGGTATTGCACTCGAATTCAAGGAACGCGAGCCTCAGATGTTCGCGGCTTACCGCCGTATCTGCGACAAGCAACTTTTGGCGCCCGGCAAGCTCTGGCTTTGGAAGGGTGTGAGCAGCTGGGTATTGAATTTTCCAACTAAAAAGCACTGGCGAAATCCATCGAAGATCGAGTGGATCGAATCGGGGCTAGAGAAGTTTTCTGAGAAGTATGCTTCGCTCGGTATCAAAGAAATCTCATTCCCCCGCTTAGGCTGCGGCAATGGCGGCTTGGACTGGGCTGACGTTCGCCCGGTGATGGAGAAACATCTAAAAGATCTTCCCATACCCGTTTACGTGCATGATTTTACCAAAGACATCGGACTTCCAGAGCACATGGAAAGTGTCGCTCAAAAACTGGAAGTCGAGGCTCCCGAAGAAACAAATTTTGATGCTTTCATTAGCTCGCTGTTTCGAGCCGTCGAGCTAACTCGCGACAACTTATCTGATCTTACGGCTCATACGCCTATCGAAGCGTCGGTGGGCAAGGATGACATACTAAAAATGAGATCAGGTGAAGCCTCTTGGGTATTCGAGAAGGAGGATTTGTGGGGCGTTTGGATCGGGCTACAAACTGGGCTTTTAACGAAGGAGAAAGCCGGTTGGTCGACTAGGGGAGGGGGCAAACCTCTTCTCTCGCTGCTCAGCGTCTTGCCTCACATGCGGCCTGTCGAGATACAGGCCGTGGAGGGGGATCCAGAGCTGGCGGTTGAATATAGACTTGGGCGTGGTGCGCCTGCGGATCTATCCCGTAACCAGCTTGAACTTGCATGCCCATAAGTGCTGCATTTATCGAAGCTCATATTGCCCGATGGGAAGAAGAGCTAAATAGGCCGCAATATCCCTATCGAAAAAAATGGCCGAGCCGACTTTTTCATCATGCGCCAATAGAGAACGCTGTCAAAATAATACAAGGCGGAAATCTCAGGTCCCGAAACGATCCCGAGAACAACCGGGCCAAAGACATTGCCGCGGCGGGAGTGGTTCAAGCACGCGGGCACGCCCACGATTCAGCTCGGCTATATTTCCGTCCTAGAACTCCGACCCAATGGCACATAGAAGGGATTCGAAAAGCCGGCGAGTGCAAGTGGGAAGAGGCGCATGCCCCCGTACTCGTCATGATGGTATTCGACGCTCGCAAGGTCTTGTGTAGACCGGGCATTCAGTTTTGCGATCGGAATATGCAACTGGGGAGTGCTGAGCCCGGCGATTCTGAGGATTACTTCTCCAAGATACCATTTGAGAAGGTGTATCACGAGGGCGGGACGGGAGGCGATAAATCGATTACCGACCACCGTTGTGCAGAAGTTTTGGCCGTCTCGCCGCTGCCCCTGAATGAGACTTTGCAATGGATTTATTGCCGAACTGGTGCAGAACGCGATACGCTAATTCACCTGCTTGGCCCAAGCTGCAAGGCTTGGTTTGACTATATTTTGGTCTCGGATGATCTGCTCGTATTTGAGCGTAAGTTTGTATTTGTCGAATACGTGGACCTCACCGGAGAAGGTTTAGTTTTTAAACTGCGGCCTCGCTCAGACAATGGAATGGTCGACTTCAAATCCGAGGTGATAGACAAGGCTGGAAACGTAGTTTTCTCTTTCGAAAGCGCCGCTTTCTCACCTCGCCCGCCATCTACCGAGCGTTGGATCACGAAGGGAAAATTACCAAAGGGACGTTACTTCGTCCGACTTTGGTTAGAAGGCCATCTCGCCTATCAAAATTACCATCAGATCGGCGACAAGCTAGTCTAGTTGATGGTCAAATGTTTAAGGCTGGTCCCGGTGGTTTGAGAAAAGGCCGGCATCGCACCCTTTTCTTCCGATGCGAGTTCTTCCCTGCAGTGATCGCAGCGGACTTCTAGGGCGTGTATTGCAAGCCGGACAGGGCGCACCAGCGACGCCGCAGGCGTGCGGGCCGGTCCAGGGCTGGTCTGGATGGTCTCGCAAACCCACCCTGTTCTGTACCCTCGCATCGGATGCATGCCGGACCGCTCACGACAGCGCGTCCATCACGCGGCTCATGGCCGGGTGCTTCCGGTTCTTGACCTTGATCCAGTCGCAGGTGCGCGGCCGGTAGCGGCGCTCGCGGTGCTTTGAGACCAGGCCCTCAAGGCCCATGTCGCAGTCCGCGCGAAACAGGTCAGGGCCGATCTCGCCGAGCTCTAAGGGTGCGACGAAGATGCCTTCCGGCCGGCGCCGCAAGAGCTTCGCAAGCCGGCTCTTCCGCTCGAACAACGGCAGCTCGCGCAAGTCGTCACCGTCCAGTGCAACCAGGTCGAACGCGTAGAGCTGGGCTTCCTCGTTGTGCCGGTTGGAGTGCAGCGCGTCGAAGTCGGAGACGCCGCGGACGTCGAGCACGCAGATCTCGCCGTCGATCGCAAAGCGCGTCTCGGGCAGCTTCAAGGCGCTTTCGACGATCCAGGGGAAGCGCCACGTCCAGTCCAGTCCGGATTTGGAGCGGACGCGTACGCTCTTGCCATCGCGCTCGACGCGCCCGCGGTAGCCGTCGTATTTGACCTCGTGGAACCAGTCAGGGCCGGTCGGCACCGCCTTAGCGGCGATCGGTACGCAGGGCTGAAACAGGGGCTTGGGCATGCCCGAAACATAGGTATCTTGGACGGTTTTGCTAATCGGTGCCGATTATACCCTGAAAACTGTGGGGAACGGCATTTGCGCTGGTTGCGATAGGCAGCGGCCAGCGGCAAACGCTGAGCCCAGCGGCGCCCCGTGGTGATTCGTTCCGGCGGGGTTCTGTTAGAGCTGGGGGACCAGACGACCGCTGGGATCTATCTGGCCCCTTGCTCGACCCACACCACGCTTTTCACGTGGTGATTCACGTGTGCAACTATGGCGTACTACGCCTGTACGGCAAGGCCCCAGGCGGTCAACCTAGGGGCAAATTTTCCCCACTGGTCAAATCATCAACAAGAAATCGGTACAAGCCGCAGTGTGAGCTGCCGACGATCGCCGATATGCCGGTCAAAGAAGCCCTGCAGGGCGCTCGGAACATCCCTCTGCAGCAGGTCGCAGCGGCGCTGCACCTCGCGCGCGATGTCTTCCGAGACGTCTTCCGACCAGCGCTCGGCGGTGTTGAAGCCGATCACTCGGATCGGGTTAGAGTACTGGCCTGAGATCAGGTCCTTGATCACGGTCTCAAGATCGGTTGCCGCGCGCACTTGATTTCGAGCCACGGATAGCCGGCGTTGAGGGCCAGGTCGATCGAGGGCGACGGGTCGACCGGACCGCCGTCCGCCCACATCCTCTCGTTCCAACTCTGGCACAGGAGGTCGTCGGCCTCGCGTATCAGCGCCTCGCCGGCGGCACGTTTCTCTGCCGATCGGGTGATAAGAATTGTTGTCACAGCCCGGGCCCGCGCGAGTTCCTTTGTCAGCGCCTTGCGGTCGCCGCCGGAGAGGTGCTTGGGCATGGCGACAAGCCTAGCCAGAACAGACCAAGCACGCCAGTTTCAGAAATGGCACGGTTTTCGAGTTTCAGAACTGTGCGGGTAACGACGTGAGGGGAGTTGCCTAAGTGCTTGAAGGTCTATATTGATCCGCCCGCGTTGGGGCCACGTGGCGGAGTGGTGACGCAACGGTCTGCAAAACCGTGTACACCGGTTCAATTCCGGTCGTGGCCTCCACTCATCTCATCAATGGCTTGCAGCCAACACATGAGAAGCCGCATCAGCTTGCGGCGTACCAACCTTCAGGAAACGGAATCAGCGGCCACGGCGCTTGGTTGTCATTGGCAGCGCGCGGCGGCGGCTGAATGCGGGGCGAAGGCTGGGCCACGAAATCCTCCTGAGCAATGGGCGCGATCGCCGTTCGCACGGCGTCCAGCAGCAGATCAAATTCGACGTCGCTCATCGCGCTCTCCGAGGTTCGAGAGCGCCATGGTCGCAAAACTGTCTTCGGTCCGGATTGAGCGAATCGTTCGAATTTTATGAAAAGAACGATGGCGCCCGCTTTGGTTAATGAATCCCTGACCCCGTGGGGAACCTAGGTCGGCATGGCCGCGCCTCGTGTGAGACAAATCACATCTTGCGAAAAACTCTTCCCGGAATTCCCGGCGATATTCATAGCCGTCAAATGTCGCAGCAATTTTAGGAAGCCGTGACAGTGAGACAAGGATCGCAGGATAGTCGCCATTCGCATGCAGCATCGATCCTCGGCATGGTTCGCCGGCGGGACAGTGTTGGGCGCCGCGGGCAGGGTCTCGAACGGCTTAAATCGTGTAGACCCCCTGTCTATCGCCTCTGCACAGACGAAATTCCCGACCTCTGTGCGATTGTGGTCACGGCAGCCTGGCAAGGTTCTGCGGCAGCATGGTCTTGAACTGCGTCAGCACCTGGCGGGCCTTCTTCGGCGGCAGCGTGATTGCGTGACGCACGGCGGCGGCAATCAGCGTCATGGTCAGCCCTGATAATGTGGTGAGGGTGGCGGCCGGCATGCCTGGCGCAACCCGTCTGACCGCATCGGACAGCAGTCCGGAGAGCACGGCCATGTCGTCCGCATCGAGTTCTTGCAGGGCGCGGTCAGCTTGCGTCGCCTGCCAGATGTCGCGCATGACAGGCTCGCGCATGAACATCTCATAGTAGCTGTCGACGATCCGGCACAGCGCCGGGTGCAGGTCGCGCGCGGCCGTCACACTGGCCAGATCGCGCCGGACGCAATCGCGCCCGACAACGTTATGCCGTTCAGCCAGCGTGCCGATGATCGCGGCCCTGTCGGGGAAATATTGGTAGAGCGAGCCGAATGCGACGCCGCTGCGTTCGACGATGTCGCTCATGCGGAACGCCTCGCTGCCCTTTTCCGCCAAGATCTCGGTCGCGCAGGCGAGGATGCGCTCGAAGCGCTCGCGGCTGCGCTGCTGGGTCGGGGCAAGCCGCGCCAGCGCGGGCAGGGGAGCCTCTCCCGCGGGCGCGGCCCTTGCCGCTGCCGGGGGCGCGGCCTTTCGTCTCGCCATCCTTCTCCTCCGCAATCGGGGTTGACGCTTCTAATACGAGAGTTTATCGCATTTCACAAATACGAGTATCCCTCGCATTTGTAGCTGGAACGATGCGCCATGTCCTGACCTCGGGCTTGCTGTGGTTTTCCGCGCTCGGCTGCGGCCTGCTCGCCGGGCTCTATTTCGCCTTTTCCGCGTTCGTCATGACCGCGCTCGGCCGTATCGACCAGGCCGCCGGGATATCGGCGATGAACGCGATCAATGTCGACATCGTCCGCTCTCTGTTCATGCCGGTCTTCTTCGGCACCACGCTGTCCTGCGCCGCGCTGGTCGTGCTCGGCGCCCTACGATGGCAGGAGCCGGGCGCGATTGCGATGATCTGCGGCGGCGTCATCTATGTCGTCGGCATGTTCGTCGTCACTGTTGTCTTCAATGTGCCGCTGAACGACCAGCTTGCGGCGACGGCCCCCGTGAGCGCGGCGGCGGCACCGGTCTGGGCGCGCTATCTGACCGATTGGACCTTGTGGAACCACGCGCGAACGGTGGCCTCGATTGCCGCGACCGCGCTGTTCATCGTCGCGATCGCCGCGCGCTAAACCCAGCTCTTCGCATTTTGTGCACGATTTGTACTCGTGCGGCAGGGTCGCTAAGGAGGTTACGCCGCACGCCGATGTGCGGCCGACTGCCAGGAGGATTTCGATGAAGTCTATTTTGCCGGCATTGCTTGTGATGGGACTGGCGCTGGTCGCGACACCCGCGCGGGCCGCCGATAACCGCAACGTCTCCGTGGTCAACGAGACCGGATATGCCATCAAGTTTCTCGGCTTCAACGGGCCCGACGACGGCCTCGACGAATGGGAGAACGAGCTCGAGGCCACGCTGAAGAACCAGGACACCGCCTATGTCGAGTTCGGCAACGACGACGAAGGCTGCGTCTGGAACATCAAGGTCGATTGGGCCAATTACGACGAGTCGGTGCTGTGGAAGAACGTCAACCTCTGCAAGCTGAACGTCCTCAGGCTACGCTACGACCCCGGCACCAAGACGACCTCGTTCATCGCGGAGTGATGTCGGGGGCGGGTGGTGCCAAAGACGGGATCCAAGACAAGAATCCGAAGGCAGAATCAAGGGCGCGGCGCGATCGCCGCGCCGGCGTTGTTTCCTGGCCCCTGCAGCATGGGCGGCCGCGGCGGGCGGGCCAGGCATATTTCGCGCCGGGATGGGAGCAAACCCTTGTACGTCAGCGGTTTACCGTCTCCGCTAAAGTTTCACCGGGTCCCCCATTTGGTTCTTTGCAATGCCGAAAGGCTTTGTTATACGCTGCCCGCGCGCGAACATATGTTCTCGCCTATTCCTCGGTAGCTCAGCGGTAGAGCATTCGACTGTTAATCGAATGGTCGCTGGTTCGAATCCAGCCCGGGGAGCCAGTTTTGGCCCCATCAACTAGCCGTTATTGTCGATCACAAGCCCGTGGCCCGCTGCGGACAGAGAAGAAACGTCGTCAAATCGACTCAATAGCGGTCGACACTTCCTCTCGCCGGGTCTTGAGAGGTGATTTCGATGTCCATTAACCTGATCGACCTGTCGATGCCGCAGCCGACGCTCGTTCCGAATGATGCCCCTGACATCAGCGACGATGAGTGCGTCCGCCGGCTCGCGAAAGCTGTCGAGGAGCATGATTCCGAGCATCTAGATGAAGTGGCCCGCCTGATCGGCCGGCTTGCCGTCACGATCGAATAGACGGCACAGCGGAGCGCATTTTGCACGCCAACGGCGTGTTGCGTTTTGGCGGAGCTTGTTTCAAAAGATGGCCCTGTTCTAGCTTCTCCAGCGGCAATGCCGCGCCTTGCAGGGTCCAGCCAATGACCGGTTTTTCGACCGCGCGCCAGTACATGGTCGATGGTCAGGTGCGTCCGAGCGACGTGACCGATGATCGCATTCTCGAAGCCATGCTGACGGCGCCCCGCGAGGTGTTCGTGCCGGCCAGCAAGCAGGCCCTGGCCTATCTCGACCTCGATCTCGACGTGGCCGAGGGCGGCGCGACCAAGCGCTGCCTGATCACGCCGGCGCTGCTCGCCAGGATGCTGCAGGCCGCCGAGATCAAGGCCTCCGACCGCGTCCTGGTGGTCGGCTGCGCAACCGGGTACGCCGCCGCCATCGTGGCGCGCTTCGCGGCCGAGGTCAGCGCGACCGAGAGCGATCCGGCGCTGGCCGCAAAAGCGACCGCAGCGGTCGCCCAGCTCGGTATCCAGAATGTGACGGTCAAGACCGCAGCGGCCGCCGACGGCGATGCCGCTGGCGCGCCGTTCGACGTCATCGTCCTCAATGGCGCGACCGAGATCATTCCGGCCGGCCTGTTTGGCCAGCTCAAGGAGGGGGGCCGGCTGGTCGGGGTGTTCGGCCTGACGCCGCCGCCGCGGGCCACCATGGTGACTCATTCCCATGGCGATTTCGGACATCGCGAGCTGTTCGACGCCTCGGCCCCCGTTTTGCCTGGATTCGAGCGGCTTCCCGCCTTCGTCTTCTGACCGCTACCGCGGCGCAGTGGCTGATAAAATCCCGTTCCGAATCAGAAGTGTGGCCCGTTTGCCCCATGTGAAGAGTTTCGACCGTGATCCGTTGCTGGGTGGTTCCGTTGGCCTTAGCTGCGGACTAAGGTGAGGCCGGACTCACTTCGACTGAAGCGACCGCCGGACTGACGTGCGTGGGGAGACGGCGACTAAATGATTGGATTACCGGGGATGCGAGGGGTGAAGGTTATCACCGCGGCTGCGACTGCCGTCCTTCTGTTGGCGGAGATGGGCCCTGTGCCCGCGCTCGCCGAAACGATCGAGTCCGCGCTGGTGCGGTCCTACCAGAACAATCCCCAGCTCAACGCACAACGTGCGTTGGTGCGCTCGACTGACGAAAACGTTCCGCAAGCGCTCTCGGGTTACCGCCCGAAGGTCGCGCTGACCGCGACGGCCGGCGGACAATACACCGATGAGCAAATTACGCCGGGGTCCGCGGCTCTATCCGGCGTTAGCAGGCAGCGGACCGTTGGCATCACCGCCAGCCAGTCGCTGTACAACGCGCAGAACGCGCCGAGGGTGCGCGCTGCCGAAAGCCAGGTTTCGTCGGCGCGTGAAGCTTTGCGTGCGCTCGAACAGACCGTGCTCTTGAGCGCGGCCACCATCTACATGGACTATCTCCGCGACTCCGCCATCGTCGAAGTCCAGCGCAGCAATACGCGCGTGCTGGAACAGACGCTGAAGCAGACCCAGGACCGCTTCAACGTCGGCGAAGTGACGCGGACCGACGTTGCACAATCCGAGGCCCAGCTCGCGGCCGGCAAGACCCAGCAGCTCACCGCGGAATCCAACCTGACGACGACGCGGTCGAACTATCGCCGCATCATCGGCACCGAGCCGCAGAATCTCGCACCAGGCTCGCCGGTCGACCGGTTCCTGCCAGCGACGCTCTCGGCTGCTGTCGAGCTCGGCCTGACCCAAAACCCGAACGTCACCTCCGCGATGTACGGCGTCGACATCAATTACCTGCAGACCAAGGTTGCCGAGGGCGCGCTGCTGCCAACAGTTGGGCTGCAGTTGTCGGTCAGCCAGGGCTATGAAACGCAGTTGACCGTGTACCGCCTCTTCAATGCCTCGGCGGGGGTTCAAGTGTCGCTGCCGATCTACCAGGGCGGCGCCGAATACTCGCTGATCCGGCAGTCCAAGGAATCGCTGGCGCAGCAGCGCCAGGTTCTGGAACAAACGCGGGATCAGGCGCGCGCCAACGTGGTCACCGCATGGGGCCAGCTAGTCGCCGGCAAATCGCAGGTGGCATCGGCGCAGGCTCAGGTGTCCGCGTCCGAGATCGCGCTGAACGGCGTCCGTGAAGAGGCCAAGGCCGGCCAGCGCACCACGCTCGACGTGCTCAACGCACAGCAGGCGCTCGTCAACGCCCGCAATTCGCTCGTTACAGCGCAGCACGATCGCGTCGTCGCGTCTTACAACGTGCTGAACTTCATCGGTCGTCTGTCGCCGCAGGTGATGGGCCTGCCGACCAGCGTCTACGATCCGAGCGTGCATTATCAGCAGGTTCGTGACAATTGGGCCGGCGTGCGCACGCCCGACGGCCGCTAAACACCTTCAGGTCATCTTCGCTTGTCGCGCCATGTTTGTGGTTCTGAGTTAATCAGGACCACGAACTGGCGCGTCTGCTTGCAATCGATATTTGCCCTGACATACCGTTTTGTCGGGCAGCAAGGCGATTCGCGGCGAGCTGGCGCAGCGTGATGACAGGTGCGACGCCACCTGTGATCACGCTGCATCGGACGACACGAAGCTTGCACAAAGCCTCGGGCGGGCTTGATCTGGGGACAAGTCGGGCGGGAGCAATGAAATTCTCCGCACGCATCATCGGAACCGGCGAATCCTCTCGGGCTTGATGTAAAATCGTTTCGATGTGGAGTCGGAGATGACGCAACCTGCGAAGGTCCAAGAACCCTCGATGGAGGAGATCCTGGCGTCGATCCGTCGCATCATTGCCGACGACGAGGCGAAGCCGGCAGCTGCCGACAAGCCGGCAGCTGCCGCTGCACCGCCGCCGAAGGTCGAGCCGGCACCACCAGCAGCCAAGCCCGTGATCAAGAGCCCGCCGCCCGCACCGCCCCCGGCCGCGAAGGCCGCCGCGCCCGCGCCGAAAGCACCGCCGCCTGCGCCTGCTGCGGCCAGCAACAGCCAGGACGATATCGATTCGCTGTTGGCCAGCCTCGACGAGGCGACGCCCGCAGCCGAGATCAGACCATCGCAGCCCGAAGCCGATGTGTTCGAGCTCACCGACGACATGGCGCTGCCGGACCCGGCGCCCGCGCCCTCGTTCCGCAAGGTCGAGCCACAGGACGATGTCGAGTTCACGGAAGCCCGGACCCGGGCGCCGGCTCCGGAACCAGCGCGAGAACCTGTCCGCGAGCCGCCGGCGATCGAAACCGCGCCGATGCAGCAGATCATCTCGGGAACCACGATGCGGGCGGTCGAATCCGCCTTCAACTCGCTGGCCAACACCGTGCTGAGCAACAATGCCCGGACACTGGAGGATCTCGTCAAGGAGATGCTGCGGCCGATGCTGAAGTCCTGGCTGGACGACAATCTGCCGGGGCTGGTCGAGCGGATCGTCAAGGCCGAGATCGAGCGGGTATCCCGCGGGCGGTAACTCCTGCCGCAGGGGCTTGGCAGCCCTCATTCAGCCCCCAAATGCCCCAGAGTTTCGCTTCTGATAAGATCAGAACCGAAACTCTAGATCCCTGCTTTGACGCGTTTTCTTCACGCGAAGTGCTATCCACTTCGCTCGAAAACGCTCTCAACGCAGTTTTGACGTGCCGGTCCGGTTGACTTGGTGCGCTCCGGCGGCTTTCTAACCTTTCCCATGGTCCACAGCGCATTGTCATGATCGAGAAAAACTACCAGCCCGCCGATATCGAGCACCGCATGGCCCAGATCTGGGAGGACAGCGGTGCGTTCAAGGCCGGCCGGCCTGAGCGCAAGGACGCCGCGCCCTTCACCATCGTGATCCCGCCGCCGAACGTGACCGGCTCGCTGCACATGGGGCACGCGCTCAACAACACGCTGCAGGACATCCTGTGCCGCTTCGAGCGGATGCGCGGCCGTGACGTGCTGTGGCAGCCCGGCACCGACCACGCCGGCATCGCCACCCAGATGGTGGTCGAGCGCCAGCTGATGGAACGGCAGGAGCCGGGCCGCCGCGACATGGGCCGCGCCAAATTCCTCGAGCGGGTCTGGCAGTGGAAGGCCGAGAGCGGCGGCACCATCGTCAACCAGCTCAAGCGCCTCGGCGCGTCCTGCGACTGGTCGCGCGAACGCTTCACCATGGACGAGGGCCTGTCGCGCGCCGTCGTCAAGGTGTTCGTCGAGCTGCACCGCGAAGGGCTGATCTACAAGGACAAGCGTCTGGTCAACTGGGACCCGAAGCTGCTCACCGCGATCTCCGATCTGGAAGTGCAGCAGGTCGAGGTCAGGGGCCATCTCTGGTACCTGCGCTATCCGATCGAGGGCCGCAGCTTCAGCCCGGACGATCCGAAATCCTTCATCGTGGTCGCGACGACGCGTCCCGAGACGATGCTGGGCGACACGGCGGTCGCGGTGCATCCGGACGACGAGCGCTACACCGATCTGGTCGGCCAGCACGTGATCCTGCCGCTGGTCGGGCGCAAAATTCCGATCGTCGCCGACGACTATTCCGATCCGGAGAAGGGCTCCGGCGCGGTCAAGGTGACGCCGGCGCACGATTTCAACGACTTCGAGATCGGCAAGCGCCACGGCCTGCCGCAGATCAGCGTGCTCGACCAGGAAGGCGGTCTCAGCCTGGTCGACAACGAGGACTATCTGCGCGGCCTGCCGGAAGGCGCCGCCGAGTTCGCCGCGGAGTTTCACGGCATCGAGCGCTTCGCCGCGCGCAAGAAGATCGTGACGCGGTTGGAGGAGTTCGGCTTCCTCGAGCGGATCGAGCCCAACATCCACATGGTGCCGCATGGCGACCGCTCCGGCGTCGTGATCGAGCCCTATCTGACCGACCAGTGGTACGTCGACGCCCACACGCTGGCGCAGCCGGCGATGGCGGCGGTGCGTTCGGGCGAAACCACTTTCGTGCCGAAGAACTGGGAAAAGACCTATTTCGAGTGGATGGAGAACATCCAGCCCTGGTGCATCTCGCGCCAGCTCTGGTGGGGCCATCAGATTCCCGCCTGGTACGGGCCCGACGGCAAGGTGTTCGTCGCCGAGACCGAGGAAGAGGCGGTCGGCAACGCGCTCGGCTATTACGTCGAGCAGGAGGTCATCACGCCGGAGCAGGGCCACGACATGGCCACTGACCCCGCCAAGCGCGAGGGCTTCATCACGCGTGACGAGGACGTGCTCGACACCTGGTTTTCGTCGGCGCTGTGGCCGTTCTCGACGCTGGGCTGGCCCGACGACACGCCGGAGGTCGCGCGCTACTACCCGACCAACACGCTAGTCACCGGCTTCGACATCATCTTCTTCTGGGTCGCCCGCATGATGATGATGGGCCTCCACTTCATGAAGCAGGCGCCGTTCTCGACCGTCTACATCCACCGTCTCGTCCGCGACGAGAAGGGCGCCAAGATGTCGAAGTCGAAGGGCAACGTCATCGATCCGCTCGGCGTGATCGACGAATTCGGCGCCGACGCGCTGCGCTTCGCGCTGACCCGCGAGGCGGCGCAGGGCCACGACATCCGCCTGTCGCCGCATCTGGTCGAGACCAACCGCAACTTCGCGACCAAGTTCTGGAACGCCTGCCGCTTCGCCGAGATGAACGAATGCGTGAAGCTGGACGGTTTCGATCCGAAGGGCGTCAAGGAAACGCTGAACCGCTGGATCGCGCATGAAACCTCGCGCGTCACCCGCGAGGTGACCGAGACGATCGAAGATCATCGCTTCAACGATGCCGCCGGCGCGATCTACCGCTTCGTCTGGAACGTGTTCTGCGACTGGTATCTCGAGCTCGCAAAGCCGGTGCTGATGGGCGAGGAGGGCGCGGCCAAGGCCGAGACCCGCGCCATGATCGCTTGGACGCGCGACGAGATCCTCAAGCTGCTGCATCCGTTCATGCCCTTCATCACCGAAGAGCTGTGGGCCGTGACGGCCAAGCGCGACGGCCTGCTGGTGCTGGCGTCCTGGCCGCGCAAATCGGGCGTGACCGGCGAGCAGCTGGTGGCGATCGCAACCGCCGGTCCGGTTGTCGATCCGATCATTCCGCCAGTGATTGCCGCACTCGATGCGGACGAGTTCAGCGATCCCGGAGCCGAAGCCGAGATCGGCTGGGTGGTCGATCTCGTCACCGCGATGCGTTCGGTGAAGGCGGAAATGAACATCCCGCCGTCGACCCTGACGCCGCTGGTGATCGCGGGCGCCTCCGAGGAGACGCGGGATCGCGCGCAGCGCTGGAACGACACCATCAAGCGCCTGGCGCGGTTGTCGGACATTTCCTTCGCCGACGCGGCGCCGGAAGGCGCGGTGCAGCTTCTCGTGCGCGGTGAGGTCGTCGCGCTGCCGCTGAAGGGCGTGATCGATCTCGCGGCCGAACGCACCCGGCTGGAGAAGGAGCTCGGCAAGGCCGACGCCGACATCAAGCGGGTCGACGCCAAGCTTGCCAACGAGAAGTTCGTCGCCAACGCGCCGGAAGAGTTGGTCGAGGAAGAGAAGGAGAAGCGCGAGGGCGCCCTGGAGCGCCGCGCCAAGATCCTCGAGGCGATCGAGCGGCTGAAGAAGGCGACATAGCGGACGGAAGCGGCGATGCTCGACCACGTCTCCATCACGGTTTCCGATATCGCCGCGGCCGAACGCTTCTACGACGCCATCATGAAGGTGCTCGACGTGGTCAAGGTCGGGCGCCGCGACGACTGGCTCGGCTACGGCGAGCGGGCGCGGCCGGCCTATCCGGACCGCGTCTATCTCTCGATCCGCAAGGGCGCGAGACCGGAGGATGCGTTGGGCCGCCACTGGTGCTTCAAGGCGAAATGGCGCACCCAGGTCGATGCGTTCTGGGATGCCGGCATCGCCGCCGGCGGCACCGACGACGGCGCGCCCGGCCTGCGCGACTATCACACCTCATACTATGCAGCCTTCCTGCGCGATCCCGACGGCAACCGGATCGAGGCCGTCTGCCATCACGCGGTGTAACTCTCAGAACCGCTTGCTGAGGAATTTTGATCCCTTCAGCCCATAACGCCAGGGCAGGTCTACGGCTTTTGTGATGCCGATCCGCACGCCTGCGACGATGTCGGGTGCCTCTAGGCGCGCGTGGAGCGCGATCGGCGGACGGTCCAGCGGCAATTCACTGTGCGCGATGGTGATGCCGAGCGCCTCGCAGAGCTTGCCGGGTCCCGAACACAATGCGCGTTCGTCCTCCGCTCCGCGCCGCCGTCGCATCGTGGCCAGTCCGTGGGTCGGCTCGAGCGCGCGGATCAGCACGGCGCTGGCCGAGCCTGGTTGCTCGCAGACGAAGTTGACGCACCAATGGATGCCGTAGGAGCGGTAGACGTAGGAGAAGCCCGGCGGGCCGAACATCACCTGGTTGCGCGGGGTCGGCCCGTTGAACGAATGGGCTGCCGGTTCGGTGTGATGGTAGGCCTCGACCTCGGTGATGATGCCGCCGACGCCGTCGACCAGGAAGGTCGTGCCGATCAGGTCGGGCGCGACTTCGTGGACGCTGCGATCGAAGAAGGAGCGCTTCAGCGCCTTGCCGAGGCGCGGCGCGGTCGCAGGGGTCGATCGGGGTTTTGTCGATCGCGGTTTTTGAGCCATTTTGAGGTGGGAATCGGCATGGAACGGGCCGCCAAGACTGCCAATATATCGGCTGGTCTGCTAGGGTCCGCGCGCGGGTTGCGAGCCGCGCCAACACCGATTAGCTAAGCCCTCTGGTTGGGAGCATGATCTGGTCGGAAAACCGGTCGCCACTTTTCCGGATCATGCTCTCGCGACTTGCAGGCACCTATGGTCACCATCGTCGACACCATCTCCACCACGCCCGTCCGCCCGCGGCACCCCGAAAAGGTGAACCGGCCGGATGCCGTGTCGCCGCCGAAGCCGGACTGGATCCGGGTCCGCGCGCCGAACACGCGCGGCTATGCCGACACCCGCAAGATCGTGAAGGAGAACGGCCTCGTCACGGTGTGCGAGGAGGCCGGCTGCCCCAATATCGGTGAGTGCTGGGACAAGAAGCACGCCACCTTCATGATCATGGGCGATACCTGCACGCGCGCCTGCGCGTTCTGCAACGTCAAAACCGGCATGCCCGGCGCGCTCGAGGCCCATGAACCGGAATACGTCGCCGAGGCGACCGCCAAGCTCGGCCTGGCCCATGTCGTGATCACCTCGGTCGATCGCGACGATCTCGCCGACGGCGGCGCCGCGCATTTTGCAGAGACGATCCGCGCCATCCGCGCGCGCTGCCCGACGACCACGATCGAGATCCTGACGCCGGATTTCCTGCGCAAAGACGGCGCGCTCGAGCGCGTCGTCGCAGCCAAGCCCGACGTCTTCAACCACAATCTGGAAACCGTGCCGTCGCGTTACCTGACGGTCCGTCCCGGCGCCCGCTATTTCCACTCCATCCGGCTGCTGCAGCGGGTCAAGGAGATGGACCCGACCATCTTCACCAAGTCGGGCATCATGGTCGGGCTCGGCGAGGAGCGGCACGAGGTGCTGCAGGTGATGGACGATCTGCGCTCGGCCGAGGTCGATTTCCTGACCATCGGCCAGTACCTGCAGCCGACGCGCAAGCATCACGCCGTGATGCGCTACGTGACGCCGGACGAATTCGCGGGCTATGAACGCGTCGCCTATACCAAGGGTTTCCTGATGGTGTCGGCGAGCCCGCTGACGCGCTCGTCGCATCATGCCGGCGAGGATTTTGCGAAATTGCAGGCGGCGCGCACGGCCCGCGGCCGCTAGATGCCAGGTGCGGTGAACACGTGCGGTGAACCGGCATCACCGCGCTCTATTGCTTGATTGAGCTGCGGACTGAACCAATGCAACGCGTTCTGGTGATGGGATCGTCGGGATCCGGCAAGTCGACCTTTGCGCGGCGGCTGTCCGAGATGACGGGCATTCCGACTGTGTCGATCGACGCGCTGTTCTGGAAACCCGGCTGGGTGGCGTCCAACCGGGAGGAATTCGGGCGTCGCATGACCGAGGTGACCCAGCAGCCGCGCTGGATCATGGACGGCAACTACACCAAGAGCGCAGGCGAGTTGCGTCGGCAACTCGCCGATACGGTGATCTGGTTCGACCTGCCACGGTCGACCTGCATGGTCGGCATCCTGATGCGGATCGCGAAGAGCTATGGCAAGGTCAGGCCCGAGATGGCGGAAGGCTGTCCCGAAAAGATCGATCTCGAATTCTTCCGCTATGTCTGGACCTACCGCCGGCAGCAGCGGCCCGTCCTGATCGAATTCTTCGAAGGCTTGCGTCCCGATCAATCCTTCGTCTGCTTTACGCGCCGGGCGCAAGCCGACGCCTACCTCGGCGACCTCGCACGCAAGCAAAACCGTGCGAGTATCCACTGATGCCTCGATTCTCAAGCAAGCGGCGGGTCCGCCACACCGCACCTCAAATGTTCGATCTGGTCGCCGACGTCGAGCGCTATCCGGAATTCGTGCCGTTGTGCCAGTCGCTCAAGATCCGCCAGCGCACGCCCAAGGACGACGGCACCGAAATCGTGGTGGCCGACATGACGGTCTCCTTCAAGCTGGTGCGGGAAACCTTCACCAGCAGGGTGACGCTCGACCGGCCCAATCTGAAGATCCTGGTCGAGTATCTGCGCGGCCCGTTCAGCAATCTGGAGAATCGCTGGAGCTTCGAGCCGAAGTCGGAGACCGAATGCGATGTCGGCTTCTTCCTGAATTACGAGTTCAAGAGCCGGATGCTGGCGATGCTGATGGGCACGATGTTCGACGCCGCGTTTGGACGATTTTCCGCTGCGTTCGAGAAGCGCGCGGACCAGGTTTACGGCAAGCCTCAGCTGTCGACATAGCGAACCCGTTTCGTCCGCGGCTCAAATTGTGGCTTCCCCGGAACGCAAATGCCCGGCACAAGGCCGGGCATGACGGATGATGCGTATGGTGCGCGCCGTCCTTACGGGCAGGAGCGACGCACGCCGCCGGATGCGATGTAGGTGCCCGAAGCGGGGTCGTAGGAGCGGAAACGCTGGGAGCAATAGGCGTCGTTGTTGGCCTTGGCCTGGCTCGCGGCGATTGCGCCACCGATGATCGCGCCGGCGGCAAGCCCGCCGATGATCGCTGCGCCGTTTCCGCCGCCACCATGCCGGTATCCGCCGCGGTATCCACCGCGATAACCGTAACGCGGGCCGCCGCCATGCCAGTGACGGTACTGCACATGCTCGACGGAGGTGGGCTGGTCCTGCAACCGCGCAGGCGCGAGCGGAGCGGCGAACGAGGGGGCGACAGTCGACAACGTCATGACGCCAGTGGTGATTGCGGCCACGACCAAAGTTCCCAACTTCATCATTTTCTCCTTGTTGTGGGATTTTGCTGCTCGAAGAACAATTGAAACAGCAGAGTTGGAACAACAGAAAAGGGCGAGGCGACGTCATAGTTCCACCTGAGATGGCGTCACTGGGCCGCAGTTGACACAAGGTAGTGTGAAGCGGCCGTTCGCGGGACTCGACTCTCGTAGGGCTTATCCGCGCGGCGGCCGGCGGCGTTTCGCGGCGTGGCTGCGCGGCGAACGGGCCACTCTCGGCCGCAGCCGGCTCGCGGTCTCGCGGCGCGGCTTGGCGGCCTGCGGCGGCCGTGCCAGCTCCATCAGCATGCGCAGCGCTTCGACGACCGAGCGCTGGCGGACGGTGCTGCGGCCGATTGCGCCGAACCGCTGCTCACGATGAAGGATGCGGCCGTCGCGCGCGGCGACGGCGAAATGCACCAGGCCCACAGGCTTGCCCGGTGTCGCGCCGCCGGGACCGGCAATGCCGGTGATCGAGACCGCGAGGTCGACGCCGGCCTTTTCCAGCGCGCCGATCGCCATCGCGGTCGCGGTTTCCTTGCTGACCGCGCCGAATGTCTCGAGCGTTGCCGCCTTGACGCCGAGCATGACCCGCTTGGCCTCGTTCGAATAGGTGACGAAGCCGCGATCGATGACGTCGGAAGAGCCGGGAATGTCGGTGAGGGCGCCCGCGACCAGGCCGCCAGTGCAGGATTCGGCGGTCGCGATGGTCAGCTTGCGCATCCGGCACAGGTCGAGCAGCGAGCGGGAGAGGGCACGAGCGTCGCTGCCGCCCATGTCAGGCACTCCAGCCGTTTTCGTTCCAGGGCAGGCGGATCGTGGCGCTCGCGGTCGCCGCGATGCCTTCCTCGCGGCCGGTGAAGCCGAGCCGTTCACTGGTGGTCGCCTTGACCGCCACGCGCGAGATATGGACGCCGGAAATCTCCGCGATCTTCGCCCGCATGGTGTCGCGCAGCGGGCCGATCTTCGGCCGCTCGCAGATCAGCGTCACCTCGAGATTGGCGATCCGCCCGCCGCGCGCCGTGACGCGCTCGACCACATATTTCAAGAACTGGTCGGAGGAGGCGCCCTTCCACTTGGCGTCGCTCGGCGGGAAATGCGAGCCGATGTCGCCGTCGGCCAGTGCGCCGAGGATCGCGTCGACCAGCGCGTGCAGTCCGACGTCGCCGTCGGAATGGGCCAGGAATCCTCTGGTGTGCGGCACGCGCACGCCGCAGATCATCACATGGTCGCCGTCGCCAAAGGCGTGCACGTCGTAGCCGGTGCCGGTTCTGATGTCGCCGAGCTGGCTGGCGAGCCGCGCTTCCTCGCGCACGAAGTCTTCGGGTGTGGTGAGTTTCATGTTGGCAGGATCACCTTCAAACGTCGCAACCGTCAATCCCGCCCATTCGGCAAGCGCCGCATCGTCGGTGAAATCGCTGCGACCTTCGCGCGCAGCGCGACGATGCGCCTCCAGGATGACGTCGAAGCGAAATGCCTGCGGCGTCTGCGCGATGCGCAGGCGCGCGCGCTCCGGCGTCGCCTCAACATCGCCGGTATCGCCGGTGAGCTTGATCGTGTCGGTGACGGGAATCACCGGGATCGCGGCGCCGGTCCGGCCGGCTGCAGCGATCGCGCGCGAGATGACGGCTGCGGTGACGAAGGGGCGCGCGGCATCGTGGATCAGCACGATGTCGGGCTTCTCGCTTGCGAGCGCCTCGAGCCCGGCATGGACGGAGGCCTGACGGGTCGCACCGCCCGGCGTCGGCGGCTGATGGCGCAGGCCGATCACCGCTTCGCGAAACAGCGCGGCGTCGTCAGGATTGACCACCGGCTGCACCGCGAGCACGTCCGGATGTCCGGAGAACGCCTCCATGGCGCGGTAGATCACCGTCTGGCCGCCGATCGTCCGGTATTGCTTCGGCCCGCCGGCGCCGGCGCGCAGTCCACGGCCGGCTGCGACAAGGATGGCTGCGGTACGCTCAGACTTCGGCATTTTGAACCAATGACAGACGAATCGGGGATGTGGAGAGGGCGGCGGGATGGCCGCGGACAGCCCTTAGCATGACCGCTGCGCAAAACCAGAGCGTTTGCCGATGACTGTGGGAAAAGCAGATTTTGTTGCGGTGCACTTGCGCTGGTGGTAGAACTGTCTAAACCGTAGGCATGAGCCTTGACTGCACAAGAATTGTGCGCAAAATGAACAGCGTCGGCTGCAATGACGTGGCTGACAGAACGACGAGACGGCTGTGACCGGTGTACAAAGTACTGCTCGTAACCCATTGAAGATAGGCGACATTGCTGTCGCCAACCGGGTTCTCCTCGCGCCCATGTCCGGCATCACCGACGCGCCCTTTCGGCGACTCGCCGCCCGCCTCGGCGCCGGCCTAGTGGTCTCGGAGATGACGGCAAGCGACGATCTGGTGAACGGCAAGCCGATCTCGAAGCTGCGCTGCGAGGCAGCCGGAATCGGTCCGCATGTGGTCCAGCTTGCGGGTTGCGAGACCCACTGGATGGCGGAGGGCGCGCGGACTGCCGAAGGCGCCGGTGCCGACATCATCGACATCAACATGGGCTGCCCGGCGCGTCACGTGACCGGCGGCCAGTCCGGCTCGGCCCTGATGCGCGACCTGGACCACGCGGTCACGCTGATCGACGCGACGATCGCGGCCGTCAAGGTGCCGGTGACGCTGAAGATGCGGCTTGGCTGGGACGATCGCTCGCTCAATGCGCCCGAACTGGCGCGCCGCGCCGAGGCATCGGGCGTGCAGATGATTACCGTGCACGGTCGCACCCGCTGCCAGTTCTACAAGGGCGAGGCGAACTGGAATGCCGTGCGCGCGGTCAAGGATGCCATCACGATCCCGGTCGTGGTCAACGGCGACATCACCTCGTTCGACAAGGCCGTCGGCGCGCTGGAGAAGTCGGGCGCCGACGCCGTCATGATCGGCCGCGGCGCGCAAGGCCAGCCCTGGCTGCCGGGCCAGATCGGCCGCCGGCTTGAGGGCGGGATCCCTGAGGGCGCGCCGTCGCTCGCGGAGCAGCTCAAGCATATCCGCGCGCTCTATGACGAGGTCTGCAGCCATTACGGCCTGCGTGTCGGCCTCAGGCATGCGCGCAAGCATCTCGGCTGGGCGCTCGAGACCGCGGCGGCTTACAGCTGCGCGCCCGCGGCAACCTTGAAGACCTGGCGGCAGGCCATCCTGACCTCGGAGGAGCCGTCCAGCGTGCATCGCTCGCTCGAGCAAGCCTACGACGATTTTGCTTGGAGTGCTGCCGCATGACGTCAGCCATGGAATTTCGCCGGCCCGTGCCCACCGATGGCGAGGCCATCCTCAATGCGCTGCCCAATCCGGTGCTGCTGATCGCACCCGATGGACGCATCGTCGACGCCAACATCGCCGCCGAATCCTTCTTCGAGATATCGACGCAGTTCCTGCGCCGGCAGTCGCTGAAGGAACTGGTGCCGTTCGGCAGCCCGCTGCTCGCGCTGATCGAGCAGGTGCGGACCAACGGCTCGCCGGTCAACGAGTACAAGGTCGATCTCGGCACGCCGCGGATCGGCGGCGATCGCCAGGTCGACCTGCATGTCGCGCCGCTGACCGAGCGACCCGGGCATATCGTGGTGATGCTGCAGGAGCGCACCATCGCCGACAAGATGGACCGCCAGCTCACCCATCGCAGCGCGGCGCGCTCGGTGATCGCGCTGGCGGCGATGCTCGCCCATGAGATCAAGAACCCGCTGTCGGGCATCCGCGGCGCCGCGCAGCTCCTGGAGCAGCAGGCCTCCTCAGAGGACCGGCTGCTGACGCGGTTGATCTGCGACGAGGCCGACCGCATCGTCACGCTGGTCGACCGCATGGAAGTGTTCGGCGACGACCGCCCGGTGGCGCGCGGTCCGGTCAACATCCATTCCGTGCTCGACCATGTGAAGCGGCTGGCGCAGTCAGGCTTTGCCCGCAACGTCCGTTTCATCGAGGATTACGATCCGTCGCTGCCGCCGGTGCTGGCCAACCAGGACCAGCTGATCCAGGTGTTCCTCAATCTGGTGAAGAATGCCGCCGAAGCGGTCGCCGATCTCGGCACCGATGCGGAAATCCAGCTCACCACGGCGTTCCGGCCGGGCGTGCGGCTGTCGGTGCCCGGCAAGAAATCGCGGGTCTCGCTGCCGCTCGAATTCTGCGTCAAGGACAACGGCTCGGGCGTGCCGGAAGATTTGCTGCCGAACCTGTTCGATCCCTTCGTCACCACCAAGCAGACCGGCAGCGGGCTCGGCCTCGCGCTGGTCGCCAAGATCGTCGGCGATCACGGCGGCATCATCGAATGCGAGTCGCAGCCGCGCAAAACCACTTTCCGCGTGCTGATGCCGATGTACAGCGCCGCCAAGCACCACGACCAAAGCAACCGCGATGACGTTCCGGGTACGCCGTCGCCTGCCTCTCAGGACGCACGATGAGGAACAACAATGCCCGCAGGTAGCATACTTGTCGCTGACGACGACACCGCCATCCGGACCGTCCTGAACCAGGCGCTGTCGCGCGCCGGCTATGAGGTGCGCCTGACCGGCAACGCCGCCACGCTGTGGCGCTGGGTCAGCCAGGGCGAGGGTGATCTCGTCATCACCGACGTGGTGATGCCCGACGAGAATGCGTTCGATCTGCTGCCGCGGATCAAGAAGATGCGGCCGAACCTGCCGGTCATCGTGATGAGCGCGCAGAACACCTTCATGACCGCGATCCGCGCCTCCGAGCGGGGCGCCTACGAATATCTGCCAAAGCCGTTCGACCTGAAGGAGCTGATCACCATCGTCGGCCGCGCGCTGGCCGAACCGAAGGAGCGGGTCTCAAGCCCCGCCGATGACGGCGAGTTCGACTCGATCCCGCTGGTCGGCCGTTCGCCGGCGATGCAGGAAATCTACCGCGTGCTGGCGCGGCTGATGCAGACCGACCTCACCGTGATGATCTCGGGTGAATCCGGCACCGGCAAGGAGCTGGTCGCCCGCGCGCTGCACGACTACGGAAGGCGCCGCAACGGCCCGTTCGTCGCGGTCAACATGGCGGCGATCCCGCGCGACCTCATCGAGTCCGAATTGTTCGGCCACGAGCGCGGCGCGTTCACCGGCGCCAACACCCGCGCCTCCGGCCGCTTCGAGCAGGCCGAGGGCGGCACGCTGTTCCTCGACGAGATCGGCGACATGCCGATGGAGGCGCAGACCCGTCTGCTCCGCGTGCTGCAGCAGGGCGAATACACCACCGTCGGCGGCCGCACCCCGATCAAGACCGACGTCCGCATCGTCGCCGCCTCGAACAAGGATTTGCGCATCCTGATCCAGCAGGGGCTGTTCCGCGAAGATCTGTTCTTCCGCCTCAACGTGGTGCCGCTGCGGCTGCCGCCGCTGCGCGAACGCATCGAGGACCTGCCGGACCTGATCCGGCACTTCTTCTCGCTCGCCGAGAAGGACGGCCTGCCGCCGAAGAAGCTCGACACCCAGGCGCTGGAGCGGCTCAAGCAGCACCGCTGGCCGGGCAACGTCCGCGAGCTGGAAAACCTCGCCCGCCGGCTTGCCGCGCTCTATCCACAGGACGTCATCACCGCCTCCGTGATCGACGGCGAGCTGGCGCCGCCGGCGGTCACCTCGGGCAGCACGGCAACCGTCGGCGTCGACAATCTCGGCGGCGCGGTTGAGGCCTATCTGTCCTCGCATTTCTCCGGCTTCCCGAACGGCGTGCCGCCGCCGGGCCTCTACCATCGCATCCTCAAGGAGATCGAGATTCCGCTGCTGACCGCGGCGCTGGCGGCGACCCGCGGCAACCAGATCCGGGCCGCCGATCTGCTCGGCTTGAACCGCAACACGCTGCGCAAGAAGATCCGCGACCTCGATATCCAGGTCTACCGCAGCGGCGGCTAGGGCTGACGGCGGCGGGGCGCTGCTCCCGCCGCCTTTACTGAGTAGTCACAAAAGGTGTTGAGGACACGGCGCCGCACCGCGGTTTGCGCCGCGGAAATGTCGCAATTCGGCAACATTGTGATATGATTGCATCAGTTCGCAATTCCCGCGGGCGAAGGCCTTCAGCTCAATTGCCGGTATGACCAGCGCAGAGACCACCGCTACTACGTTAGACGCGTCCCCGGCGGCCGAGCCCAAGGGTTTTCCCTTGCGGAGGTGGCTGGCGCCGTTCGCGGCGGTTACGGCACTGTTCTCGGCGCTGCTGACCTTCGTGGTGCTGACCGGCATGACGCCGATCGATGCCACCAAGGAGATCGTCTACTCGTTCCTGCTGATCAACGCGGCTTCGATCCTGCTGCTGATCGGGATCATTTCGCGCGAGGTCTGGAAGGTGCTCCAGGCCCGGCGGCGGGGCAGGGCGGCGGCGCGGCTTCATGTGCAAGTCGTCGGCCTGTTCTCGATCATCGCGGTGCTGCCGGCGGTCCTGGTCGCCATCGTCGCCAATCTGACGCTCGACCGCGGCCTCGATCGGCTGTTTTCGGGCCCCACGAAACAGGTGATCCAAAACTCGCTGACCATTGCCAGCGCCTATATGCAGGAGCACGCCCAGCTTATTCGTGGCGACATCCTGGGGATGGCCAGCGACATCTCTCGCGCGCGCATGACGCCGCTCTATGATCAGGACCGGCTGTCGTTTCGCGAGTTCCTGACGGCAGCCGCGGCCTCACGCAACCTGCCGGTCGCGGTGATGATGGACAAGGACGGCAAGATCCTGGAGAGCGCCGAGACCGGGGTGAGCCTGAACTATGCGCTGCCGCCGCCGGATTTCCTGAGCAAGGTCAGCGATACCGACCCCGAAATCTCGGTATTCCCGGAGAGCTACGTCGCCTCCGTAGTCCGTCTCAAGGGCCTCGACGACACCTTCCTCTATGTCGCCCGTCTGCTCGATCCAGCCGTGGTTGCTCAACTCAAGCAGACCCAGGCAAGTGTCGCGGAATACGCCGAGATCGAATCGCGCCGGCTCGGCATCCAGGTTAACTTCGCGCTGATGTTCGCGGTGATCGCGCTGACCATCTTGATGGCCTCGGTGCTGATCGGATTGAATTTCGCCAACGGACTGGTTGAGCCGATCCGCAACATCATGAGTGCGGCGAACCAGGTCTCGACCGGCGACCTGCACGTGCAGGTGCCGGTGTCCAAATCCGAGGGCGATCTCGCCAAGCTCGGCCAGACCTTCAACAACATGACGCAGGAGCTGCGCACCCAGCGCGACGAACTGGTCAATGCCAGCGAAACCATCGACAGCCGCCGCCGCTTCATCGAGGCCGTGCTGTCCTCGGCCAGCGCCGGCATCATCGGCGTCGACGCCTCCGGCAGCGTCGGCATCCTCAACCGCTCGGCCGAGAAGCTGATCGGGCACGCCGAGTCCGAGACACTCGATCATCCGCTGTCGGACGTGCTGGCCGAGCTCGACGAGATGATGAAGACCGCGCGCGAGGGCACCCAGCGGCTGGTGCAGGGGCAGGTCACGATCAATCGCGACGGCCATGAGCGCAATCTGTCGGTGCGGATATCCGCCGAGCAGACCAGCCAGTCGCGCGACAGCTACGTCATCACGCTCGACGACATCACCGAGCTGGTGTCGGCGCAGCGCACCTCGGCCTGGGGCGACGTCGCCCGCCGCATCGCCCACGAGATCAAGAACCCGCTGACCCCGATCCAGCTCTCCGCCGAGCGCATCCGGCGCAAGTTCGGCAAGACCATCACCGAGCCGAAGGACAAGTCGATCTTCGAGCAGTGCACCGACACGATCGTGCGCCAGGTCGACGACATCAGGCGCATGGTCGACGAATTCTCGCGCTTTGCGCGGATGCCGAAGCCGGTGATGGAAGGCGAGGACGTCGCCGACGTGGTGCGCCAGGCCGTGTTCCTGATGAAGGTCGCCCATCCCGATCTCGACATCGAGGCCGACATCAAGCAATCACCGCTGCCCGCGCAGTTCGATCGCCGCCTGATCTCGCAGGCGCTGACCAACATCATCAAGAACGCCACCGAGGCGATCGAGCAGGTGCCACGAGAGGAGCTCGGCAAGGGCCGGATCGACGTCGTGGCGCAGCAGGAGAACGACGACATCCTGATCGACGTCATCGACAACGGCATCGGCCTGCCCAAGGTCGCCCGTGCGCGCCTGCTCGAGCCCTATGTCACGACCCGGGCGAAGGGCACCGGCCTCGGGCTTGCGATCGTCGGCCGCGTCCTGGAGGACCATGGCGGGCGGATCGAGCTCAAGGACGCCTCAGACTTCCGCGAGGGCCAGCGCGGCGCCTGGATGCGGCTGCGCTTTGCCGTCACGGGCCAGGCGGCCAAGCCCGAGACGAAGCCCGAGAACAGGGAACAAAGTCCGGACGTCAAACCGGAATCGACCGACCCCAGTGAAAAAAATCCGCCGCAAGAGCCGACCAGCGGCCCGGCAGAGGCGACCAACAATGAAGCAAAAATCGAAAAGCCGATCGAACAGCCAATCCAAGAACCAAATGCGCAACAGCCAAAAATCAAAGCCGCGACGGGCGACTGACAAGACAGGTGTAACCCATGGCCAGTGACATTCTGATTGTCGACGACGAAGCAGACATTCGCGACCTCGTTGCGGGTATTCTGGACGATGAGGGGTTTTCCACGCGCACCGCGCGCGACAGCGATTCGGCGCTTGCCGAGATCGCCAACCGCCGCCCGAACCTGGTCTTCCTCGACATCTGGCTGCAGGGCTCCAAGCTCGACGGCCTGCAGCTGCTCGAGCAGATCAAGAAGGACAATGCCGACCTGCCGGTCGTGATGATCTCCGGCCACGGCAACATCGAAACCGCCGTCGCCGCGATCAAGCGCGGCGCCTATGACTTCATCGAGAAGCCGTTCAAGTCGGACCGGCTGATCCTGGTCGCGACCCGGGCGCTCGAGACCTCGCGGCTCAAGCGCGAGGTCAAGGAGCTCAAGCAGCTGGCTCCGGCGGCCAGCGTCCTGACCGGCCGCTCCGCCTGCATGAACCAGCTTCGCCAGACCATCGACCGCGCCGCCAAGGCCAACAGCCGTATCCTGATCGTCGGTCCCTCCGGCGCCGGCAAGGAGCTCGCCGCGCGCACGCTGCACCATGCCTCCGGCCGGGCCGAGGGGCCGTTCGTGGTGATCAATGCGGCCGCGATCACGCCGGAGCGGATGGAGATCGAGCTATTCGGCTTCGAGGGATCGAACGGCGAGCAGCAGCGCAAGGCCGGCGCGCTCGAGGAAGCGCATGGCGGCACGCTGTTCATCGACGAGATCGCGGACATGCCGCGCGAGACCCAGAACAAGATCCTGCGCGTGCTGGTCGATCAGACCTTCCAGCGGCAGGGCGGCACCAGCAAGGTACATGTCGACGTTCGCATCATCTCCTCGACCGCGCGCAATCTGGAGGAGGAGATCGCCGCGGGCCGTTTCCGCGAGGATCTCTACCATCGCCTCTCGGTGGTGCCGATCCGCGTGCCGCCGCTGTCGGAACGCCGCGAGGACATCCCCGAGCTGATCGACTATTTCATGGACCAGATCTCCGCCGCGACAGGCCTGCCGAAGCGGCAGATCGGGCAGGACGCGATGGCGGTGCTGCAGTCGCATGTCTGGCCGGGCAACGTCCGCCAGCTCCGCAACAACGTCGAGCGCGTGATGATCCTGGCCGGCGGCGGGCCGGAGGCGATCATCACCGCCGACATGCTGCCGCAGGACGTCGGCTCGATGGTGCCGGCGATGCCGACCTCCAACAATGGCGAGCACATCATGGGCCTGCCGCTGCGCGAGGCCCGCGAGGTGTTCGAGCGCGACTATCTGATCGCCCAGATCAGCCGCTTCTCCGGCAACATTTCGCGCACCGCGGAGTTCGTTGGCATGGAGCGCTCGGCGCTGCATCGCAAGCTGAAGGCGCTCGGGGTCGGCTGACCCCGGCGCGCCCGGCCGGCAATTGGCCGGCAGCTTGAAGCAAAACCCCGGCGGTCACCCGCCGGAGCGGTGCCCGGCCCTCGGGGTCGAGGCGGGATGATGGGCGAGGCGAGAACGGGGCCGCTGCAACCGGGGATTTATCCACTCCCCACGAGAATATTCGTCTCTTTCCCTGCACTTTCTTAGAATTGCCACCGTGTTCCTACCGACTGCTGCGCGAACTGGCTTGCCTAAAAACCGCGCGTAGCCTCTAATCCTACCTGCTATGCCTGCCGGAGGGGGATCTCAGGGCAGGTGGGCAGCCGGAGGAGGCTCCGTCAGAGAGCAGCAACCGGTTCAATAAAAAGAAGCACAAGCTTGCGGGACAAAAACAATGGCGGCAGACCGCGCACAAAATCTACAAGACACCTTCCTTAATCACGTTCGTAAGACAAAAACGCCACTGACGATCTTTCTGGTCAACGGAGTAAAGCTGCAGGGCATTGTCACCTGGTTCGACAATTTCTGTTTGCTGCTGCGGCGCGACGGTCACTCGCAGCTGGTCTACAAGCATGCGATCTCGACCATCATGCCCGGCGCTCCGATTCAGCTGTTCGAGGGTGGCGAGGACGCACCGGCTTGAGAGTGAACTGATTGGAACCCTTCAATCGTGAAGGGGGCGCCGACCGTCCGCGGTCGGCGGGGGACGTTAGCACCGGGCGGGTGATCGTCATCGGCCCGTACCTGCGCATGCGCCGTGGCGACGGCGATGCGCAAACGGATTTCTCTGTCCGCGACTACGAAGCGCGGATCGAGGAAGCCGCCGGCCTCGCCGGCGCGATCGACCTCACCGTGGTGGAATCCGTCGTCGCGCCGATCAGCCAGATCCGGCCCGCGACCTATCTCGGCAAGGGCAAGGTCGAGGAGATCAACGGCCTCGTCGCCAGCGACAAGGTCGAGCTCGTGGTGATGGATTGCGCGCTGTCGCCGATCCAGCAGCGCAACCTCGAGAAGGCCTGGAGCACCAAGGTGCTCGACCGCACCGGCCTGATCCTGGAAATCTTTGGCCGCCGCGCCAAGACCAAGGAAGGCGCGCTGCAGGTCGAGCTCGCCCATCTCAACTACCAGCGTAGCCGTCTGGTGCGCTCCTGGACCCATCTCGAGCGCCAGCGCGGCGGCTTCGGCTTCATGGGCGGTCCCGGCGAAACCCAGATCGAGGCCGACCGTCGCCTGATCGGCGACCGCATCACGCGGCTGGAGAACGAGCTGAAGAAGGTGCAGGCGACGCGGCGGCTGCATCGCGCCGGCCGCCAGCGCGTGCCGTACCGCGTGGTGGCGCTGGTCGGCTACACCAATGCCGGCAAGTCGACGCTGTTCAACCGCCTGACGCGGGCTGACGTGCAGGCCGCCGACATGCTGTTTGCGACGCTCGACCCGACGCTGCGCGCGCTCAACCTGCCGCACGGCGGCAAGGCGATGCTGTCGGACACGGTCGGCTTCATCTCCAATCTGCCGACACAGCTCGTGGCCGCGTTCCGCGCCACGCTGGAGGAGGTGCTGGAGGCCGACATCATCCTGCATGTCCGCGACATCTCGCACGAGGACGCCGAAGCGCAGGAGCGCGACGTCGAGGGCGTGCTGCGTCAGCTTGGGATCGATCCCGACGCCGATGGCGGCCAGCGCATCATCGAGGTCTGGAACAAGATCGACCGCTTCGATCCCGAGGAGCGGGACAATTTGCGCAACATCGCCGCGCGCCGTCCGCCGGAACGGCCGTGCTTCCTCGTCTCCGCCGTGACGGGCGAGGGCATCGATGCGCTGCTGACGGCCATCGAGGACCGCCTCGCGGCCAAGCGCGCGACGCTGCAGCTTTCGATCGACGCCTCCGACGGCGCCGGCATCAGCTGGCTGCACCGCAATGCCGAGGTCCTGAACAAGGAGCTCAATGGCGAGCGCTTTGACATGACGGTGCGGGTCGACGAGACCAAGCGCGACATTGTGGTGAGCCGGTTCGCCGCGATCCCCCACGAGGCGTAAGCCGCCAATCCGGGCCCCCGCCATCATCTGAAATATGACGGCACCGTGACGCGGCCTCACTCCGGCGCGCCTGCGACGCGCCGTCGCACTTTCTGTTTGAAATCCGCGCCGCCTTGGTTCATTGCGCTGCAGGACGCAAAGCCGAGGCCGATCGATGCAGGACACCAGCGAAACCATCACCAAAGAGACGCTCGCCGGCCAGAACGGTGATCTTGCCCATGTGCGGGCGCCCGAGATCGTCGATGCCCTCAATGCCCGAGAGCCGGCGGATGCCGCGAAGCTGCTGCAATCGCTGCCGCCCGAGAAGGCAATCGAGGTGCTCGACCTGCCCGGGCTCGACAGCACCTGCGAGATCCTGGCCGAGCTGCCACAGGACACCGCGGTAGCGCTGCTGTCAGGCGTCTCGGACGACCGCGCTGCCGACATCTTCAAGGAGCTGGTGGAGCCGCTGCGCATCACACTGCTGAACGGACTCAATCCGGACACCCGCAACGTCATCTCTGGCCTGCTGGCCTATCCCGAGCGCAGCGCCGGCAGCATCATGACGACCGAATTCGTCAGCGTGCCTTCGAGCTGGACCATCGCCGAGGTCCTGCATCACATCCGGATGGTCGAGCGCACCCGCGAAACCGTCTACTCGATCTTCGTGACCGATCCGGTCAAGAAGACCCTGATCCAGGCCGTGCCGCTGCGCCGCCTGATCTCGGGCGATCCGCACGCCAGCGTCCTGACCGCGGCGCCGGCGCGCAAGCCGCTGATGATCTCGCCGGAGGCCGACCGCATGGAGGCGGCCCGGCTGATCTCACGTTACGATCTGTTGGCGGTCGCAGTGGTCGATGGTCCCGGCCATATCCTCGGCATCGTCACGGTCGACGACGTCATTGACGCCATTGTCGAGGAATCGACCGAGGACGCCCAGAAGTTCGGCGGCATGGAAGCGCTCGACGAGCCATATTTGCGGATCAGCTTCCTCGAGATGATCAAGAAGCGCGGCGGCTGGCTGTGCGCACTGTTCCTGTCGGAAATGCTTACCGCCAGCGCGATGCAGACCTTCCAGACCGAGCTCGAGAAAGCCATCGTGCTGACGCTGTTCATCCCGCTGATCATGAGCTCGGGCGGCAATTCCGGATCGCAGGCGACCTCGCTGTTGATCCGCTCGCTAGCGCTGCACGAGCTGCGTTTGCGGGACTGGTGGCGGGTCGCGCTGCGCGAGCTGCCGACCGGGCTCACGCTCGGCGCCATTCTCGGTGTGATCGGCATCGTGCGGATCACGCTGTGGCAGACGCTCGGCATCTTCGACTACGGCCCGCATTGGGTCCTGGTGGCCGCGACCGTGGGCACGGCGCTGGTCGGCATCGTCACCTTCGGGTCGCTGTGCGGATCGATGCTGCCGTTCATCCTCAAGCGCATCGGTTTTGACCCCGCCAGCGCATCAGCGCCGTTCGTCGCGACACTGGTCGACGTCACCGGCCTCGTGATCTATTTTGGCGTGGCGGCGGTCATCCTGCGCGGGACGCTGTTGTAGGGCGTGTCCGCCGCCACGAGGTGCAGCAGCGAAACGGCCGGCGATGGAGCCTAAAACGCCTCCAAAACATGCCGACGTCCGAATTGTTCGTGAAGGGCGCGTGGTCTCGCGAACCAAGCAAAAGGTTCACGGTCAACGCCGAAAATATTTGGCTTGCGGCTCCCGGCGTACAGCGGGAGGATTTCCATAAGCTCGGCCATCTGCGAGATATTGCAAAGTCGAGAGCATAATTCATTGGAAGGCTGGTCTCTGAACTCGGCAGATCTCAGTCCAGCTCGGTACCGACTGGTTGCCTGTCAGGAATTCCTCAATCGTTGCGTTTGAACAGGGGGAACTTCCATGAATCTCAAATCAAGTTTCCTTTTCGCAGTCGTTCTCGCAGGTCTTGCTGCATTGATCGGCACTGCAACGCATGCGGCCGAGCCTGTGGCTCGGATCACCATCCTGTACGATGCGTTCGGTAAGGACGCCACGATGACAAAGGATTGGGGCTTCTCCGCCCTCGTGGAAATTGGCGGAAAGCGCATCCTGTTCGATACCGGCGACAACGCGAAGATTTTCGCTGCCAATGTAAAGGCGAAGGGTGTGGACCTCACCAGCCTTGATTTCGTGGTGTTGTCGCACCGGCACTCCGATCACATGGCGGGCCTGAGCCATGTCCTGAGCGTCAATCCGAAGGTCAAGATTTATGCGCCCAAGGAAGCATTTGGCATCTACGGCTCGTCAGTGCCGTCGAGCTTCTACCGCAAGGACGAGTCGTTGCCGCCGGAGATGCGATACTACGACGGCAAGCCGCCTGAGATCATGAAATTCGGCGCTGCCTGGGCGGACGCCAACTTCGAGTTGATAGACCAAACGACCGAAATCGCACCTGGCATTACGCTCATTGCTCTGATTTCCGATCTGCCGGGAACGAAGGAGCTCAAGGAGCTGTCCATGGCGGTGAATACTGCCGATGGCATCGTGCTCGTCGTCGGCTGCTCGCACCCTGGAATCGAGCGGATCGTCGAGGCCGCGGCAGCAATCAATCCCAGGATTCGGTTGATCGCCGGCGGATTCCATCTGGTCGCCGCACCCGACGAGGTGATCACGAAGGTGACGACCGCGCTGCAGGACCGTTTCAAGGTCCAAAGCATCGCCCCCGGACACTGCACCGGCGAGCCGACCTTTGCCGCCCTGAAGAAGGCATTTGGCGACAGATACATTTATGCCGGCGCCGGCACCTCAATTCCAATCGGTGCCGAAGGAAGTTCGAACATGAAGCGCGGCGAGGGAATGACACCCGACGACCTCAGGGTCTACCGCAAGCTGGCCGCCCGGAATGATCCATTCGGTGTCATGCGCGCGCAAGCCCGACGAGCCGGAGCTGATCTCTAGGCGGAGTTTCGAGGCGCGCGAGGGGAGAAAATCTACGTCGCGCGTTTCGCCTCATTCCACAGCGCATCCATCTCTTCCAGCGTCGCGCCATCGAGTGAGCGTCCCTTCGCCGCCAGCGCCTTCTCGATATAGGCAAACCGCCGCTCGAACTTGGCGTTGGTCGCCCGCAGCGCCGTTTCCGGATCGGCGTCGACGTGGCGGGCGAGGTTGACGACGGCGAACATCAGATCGCCGGTCTCCGCTGCGAGCTCCTCCTTGTCCTTGCCGTCGAGTGCGGCCTCGATCTCGTCGGCTTCCTCGCGGATCTTGGCGAGCACGGCGCGCGGGTCGTTCCAGTCGAAGCCGACGGTGGATGCCTTGCGCTGCAATTCCATCGCCCGCGTCAGGGCAGGGAGGCCGGCCTTGACACTGGCGAGCAGCGACGTGTGCGCAGTCTCCTCCGGCGGCCGCCGCGCCGCGCGCTCGGCCTTCTCCTCGGACTTGATGCGCTCCCAGGCGCTCTTGACGCCGGCCGGCTGGATGTTGCCGTCCTTGTCGGCAAAGACATGCGGATGGCGGCGGATCATCTTCCTGGTGATTGCCTCGACCACGTCGCCGAACGCGAAGGCGTTCTGCTCTTCCGCCATCCGCGCGTGATAGACCACCTGAAGCAGCAGGTCGCCGAGCTCATCGCGCAAATCGTCGAAATCGCCGCGGGTGATCGCATCCGCGACCTCGTAGGCCTCCTCGATCGTGTAGGGCGCGATCGTTTCGAAATCCTGCTCGAGGTCCCAGGGGCACCCCGTCACCGGCGTGCGTAGCGCAGCCATGATCTCGATCAGCCGGGAAATGTCGCGGGAAGGGGTCATCGGGCACCGCACTCTGAGGGGGTATGGCTTTATGCCAAATCGGCTCTGCCGATCCCAGCAAAACACGCCGGAAACACGGCGCTGTCCACGGATTGGCCGCGGCATCATCAGGTGCTAAATCGCGTTCCATGACCAATCAGAACAATTCCGACACCGCGCTGGTGCTGTTTTCCGGCGGCCAGGATTCCACCACCTGTCTGGCCTGGGCCTTGTCGCGCTTTGCGCGCGTCGAAATGCTCGGCTTCTCCTACGGCCAGCGCCATGCGATCGAGCTCGACTGCCGCGACCGCCTGCTGGCCGGGGTCAGGCAGATGCGGCCGGACTGGGCGGCAAAGCTCGGCGACAGCCATACGCTTGATATCCCGACGCTGTCGGAGATTTCCGACACCGCGCTGACCCGCGACGTCGCGATCGAGATGGGCGCGGACGGGCTGCCGAACACCTTCGTGCCCGGCCGCAACCTCGTGTTCCTCACCTTCGCTGCGGCGCTGGCCTACCGGCGCGGCATCCGCCACATCATTGGCGGCATGTGCGAGACCGACTATTCCGGCTATCCGGATTGCCGCGACGAGACCATCAAGGCGCTGCAGTCCGCGCTCAATCTCGGCATGGCCAGGGATTTCGAGCTGCACACGCCGCTGATGTGGCTCGACAAGGCCGCCACCTGGCGGCTCGCGCACGAACTCGGCGGGGCAGGGCTGGTCGACCTGATCCGCGAGCACTCGCACACCTGCTATCTCGGCGAACGCGGCACGCAGCACGATTGGGGCTATGGCTGCGGCGAATGTCCGGCGTGCAGCCTGCGGGCCAAGGGCTGGCGGGAATATGTGGCGCACGGCAATCCCGCCAATCACTGAGTTGCCGAGGTCGTACGCTCGGTCAGATCACGGCAGCCTGGTCACCGCGGTGAGATTCATCGTGAGCAAGACGCCGGGCTTGGGCAGCTCGCGAACCGCGATCACTGTGCGCGCGGGCCGGTGATCTCCCATCATCTCGACATAGGCCGAATTCATCGCGTCAAAGTCGGACATCTCACGAAGGAAGATGTTGACGTGAGTCACATGGTCCAGGTCGGAACCCGCCGCCCCGAGCATCACGGCGAACGATTTCAGGATCTGCCGCGTCTGAGCACCGACGTCCGGTCCCGCCAAGGCGCCGGTTGCAGGATCGACTCCGGCGGTTCCTCCGATCCAGATCTGGTCTCCAACCTTGGCAACGTGATGATACGGCCCGATCGGAGTGGGCGTGTTCGGCGGCGTAAACGTCTGAACGCGTGATTTCATCGCTCTGCCTCGCATCTGGGCACTCGGATATAGCGACCAATTCGCGGCTTCGGAAGCTGGTCTTCGTCGTGCCGGGTCGGCCACCGAACCGGTAGGTCGTAACGTTGCCGCGACAAAACGACCCGACGGGCAACTCAGCAAAAACCTGTCAAGTGACACTCGAAGAAATAATTCGGTTTATCGGAATGGCAACTTAGTGTATGGTTCGCCCGTCTCACCCGATCGAGGGGCGCTTCGCGGTCGTCACGAACGAGGTGTGGGATGCGGTGGACGCCGAGCGTGGAACTGACGAGAGCACGCGAAGCGGACGGTGAAGTCGTGTGGTCCTGACGCCCT
>NZ_AUGA01000061.1:0-37733 GCF_000426785.1 Bradyrhizobium sp. th-b2 | reverse complement strand
CGATATTTTGGTCTATCTCGCCGAACGTCCAGGCGAGGTCATTGGAAAGAACGAGCTCATTGATCATGTCTGGTCGAACGTCACCGTGGAGGAGGGTAGCCTCCGGGTCCAGGTAGCCGCCATCCGCAAGGCGCTCAGGGATGGCCAGTGCGGCAACAGATATATCGCCAACGTTAAAGGACGAGGCTACTCGTTCGTAGGATCGGTCGTTCGTCTCGAAGACAGTACGGAACACGTCAGCGACTGGCACATGAAAGCTAGGCTGCGCTATTCGCCTGTTTCGCCGAACACCCATCGACGGTCGTCAAAGCTTCGGAGCGTGCGTTTGCGCTGAACCCACTGTCAGCACAAGGTCACCTTGCACTTTTCGGACATAGCCAATCTGGCGGGCGATGGCCGCTTCTGAGTGGAAAGCAGGCATCGTTATTCGATTTGCGACTGGCGGCTTCTGGCGCAAAGCGGCCGTCGGCGCCCGATCACTTGTAACGAAACTTAGCTATTTTCCGATCGAATTAGTTAGGGTCTGTACTCAATAGGATTCACAAGATTGGGCATTTGTGATTCAAGTTCTCCGAAGTGATTTGGAGGCTTGGACGGCAAAGCACGTTTATTGGCTAAGCGAAGCGGAGTGGAAGCGGATCGAGCCGTTGCTGCCGCGCGGACGCAGAGCCGCCCACTGTGTCGATGATCGGCGCGTGATCAGCGGCATCATGCATATGCTGCGCTCGGGCGCGCGCTGGCGTGATTGTCCGGATATCCATGACGACGTTCCTACCCACAAGCATTCAATGCACCCTCACGGTGGCAGCTTTCGCCTGCAAAGTGTGCGCCTGGTGCGTGACCAAAACGCTGACGAAATCTTCTCGCGAAATGGCTGTAATCGCGAAAACCGGATGCGTACGCAATCTCTCTGAGCGCCTGACTTGCGCCAAGGGTGGATTGGCGCTGTAGAAGATGCGCGGCGTAATCTAGACGGAATGAATAGATGAATTCACTGCACGTCGAGCCGCGCTCCGTAAACAGTTTCTGGAGATAACGCAATGAAATCCCCGCTCTTGTCGCCACCGCGGAAGGATCGAGGCCTGGATCGACAAAGCCGTCCTTGATGACGCCACGGACGCGCATGAAGAGCTTGTCCGAGTGACGCGCTGGCGCCGGATCACTCGGCGCAAAAAGGGCGCCGACAAGATCATGGACCGCGAGCCGCACGTAACATTCAGTACGCGAGGGGGGTACTTCTTCCATCCCGGCATTGCGGATCAAATCAAGGAGAAGGCGGCCGACAGCCGTTCCGTTGCGCCGGTGGAGCCCACCCCGCGGTTCGAATCCGAGATGCGATACCAGGGCTTGGCGCGGCAAAAGAAGAGCCACGGTATTCCAGGACTCGCCCGCATTGCCAGCAAAAAACGTAGCCGGCCGACCCGCATCCACGAGTACAACATCGCCGACACCGAAGCGCACGGCTTCTTCGTTGTGGGTCATAGCTGAGCGGCCCGCGAGTTGAAAGAGCACGACGTAGTGGTCTGCGCCGTTGACGCGAACATCCCGGTGCGTGCGCTCGACCACATGGGTATTGGAACCGACCTCAGCCGCAACGAACCCGTAGACACTAATGGGACGCACCCAGCCGGCAAACGCTTTGGGGTCGATCACCTGCGGATCGAACCGCCCGCCCATCTTTCGGATCTGATCTTTCCACGCCTCGAAATCCAAATGTGGTGGAGCAGGGATCATAGGAGCCTCCACTTCTCAAACGACACTCGGTTCGTGGCTGCCGATAGGAAAAGTGGGCGCCACACGAATGTCGGTTGGCGACTGCGCTTCTCCCAAACGGGCAGCTGCCTGCTTCTCCGCTGAGGTCGGCAAAGTCTCGGAGAGACATAGGCCAAAATGAGGACAGCAGAGATCACGTCTTATCAAATTATTTCGGGGCGAACGGGCCCTGTTTACCCTCCATCCCGCAGCTCCGATGAAAATAGCAAGCCGTGTATTGCGGTTGATGCCGTGAAGGAAAATGGAAAATAAGAGAGCATAATTGAGACGATACGAACTCGTCTAAATCCTTCACTAGCGCGTGATGAGTGCGGCGCTTTCTTTCTGGGAGGCCGCGGCGATCTGTAACGTTCAGCGATGCTACTCGTGTGGCCGCGATAATTCTGTATCTCATGGATGAGTTTGATCGCCGGAATTTGTGCGTCGTTTGCCGGCGACGCCCTTTGATGGGTATGGACGCGCACTAACACTTGCATCACCAATCAAACGGAATAGGTCGCCGAAGCCGAGCTCACACTTCCACCCAGGGCTTAGGTCAAATATGCTGAAATAGAGGTTAACATGCAGAAACAGGATCGTTATTGCCTCTCCAATCTTCGCTCGCAGTTGCTGGATCATTCCGTTTACGCGGAAGTCGCTTCTGTCGAGGATCTGAGGCGGTTCATGCAAGATCATGTCTTCGCCGTCTGGGATTTCATGTCGCTCCTGAAGCGGTTGCAGCAAGACTTGACGTGTACAAACGTGCCGTGGTTCCCGGCAGAGAACGCAAAAGCTGCGCGGCTGATCAACGACATCGTTATCGGCGAGGAAACGGATGTCGATCCGGACGGCTCTTATGTCAGCCACCTCGATTTATACCTCCGCGCAATGGAAGACGTCGGCGCCAGCACACACCAATTCGACACATTCCGTTCACTGGCACGCGCCGGTACATCGATCGAAGCGGCTATGGTGCAGACCGAAGTGCCGCCACATGTGCGAGCCTTTGTCGCGCATACGATGATGCTGGCCCAATCAGGATCGACGGAAGAAGTGTTGGCGGCGTTCTTCTACGGCCGTGAGGACATCATCCCGGAGATGTTCAGCAGGCTGCGAAAGATCCTCCCTGGTGCGAGGAAGACCAACGATCCCCTGCGCCATTTTGTCTACTATATCGAGCGGCACATTGAGCTCGATGGCGACAGTCACGGGCCAATGGGGCGGGAGCTGCTCGATGGATTGGTTGCGGGCTCGCCGCAGAAGGACGAGCGTGCGCTGCACGCAGCGTGCAACAGCATCAAGGCTCGGATCGACCTTTGGGATGGCACGCTAAGCATACTTCGTGACATGCGCACGAAGAAGGCTACGTCCCTTATCCAAGCTGGCGGACGGCAGATGGGCGAAGCCCGCGCGATCTCAGGACGAGCGCACTGACAAGGTAAGACACAGACCCGCCGCCTCTAGGCGGCGGGCCCGTTTCTTACGGCGAAAGTAGCGTTGCAATGATGGATTAAACTCGCGGCGACCACGCGCGCCAGTCCAACGCGGTGCATGTTCGCGTATATTTATGGAACGGCCGCTCTGGGCGCAAGCCGGACATTCGGCCGGACCCGCAAGTCTCAGAAGGGCCAGCCGCTGACTTTGTGGCAAACAAGCTCTGGTCGACGGCAACCTCGTTGTCTTGCCTTTCACTAGCCGTGCATGGCGCCGCCGCAGCTGCTGCACCTGATCAGGGAGGAGAGGCGCGCTTGGACCTTAGCGAAGGCAGTGCCCGTCGTCATGATGCTCGCGTTACGGGACTCGCCATGGAGTCAGCCGTGGAACCCAGCGCGGGACATTGGCCCGAAAGTCCTCGTACTGCGCGCCAAATGTCTGCTTGAGCGTTGGTTCTTCGTACACCAAGACGAAGACGTGGAAAAATAGCCAGATCAGCACGGCATACCAGAGGAGGCGCCAATCGCCGAATAAAAGTGCTTGACCAAAAATGACAGCAGCGACCCCGACGTAAATCGGATTTCGCACGTAGCGATAGAGACCCGTGACCACCAGCTTCTGTGTCGGCGCGATCGGGGCTGGCGTTCCCAGCCCCTGCAGTGCAAACCGCGCGAACGAATCCACAACTCCGGGCACTCCGGCAATGATCAACATAAGTCCGATGGCGCGGGTCAGTTCAAAGCCGAAAAAAGCCGGCCGGAACTCCCAATGTGTGATCCACCATGGGACGAACCCCGCCAGCACCAAGGGCGCGACGACGAAGAATAGAGCAGAGCCCAAGATGGCAATCGCCTTCGACACGGGTAGCCCTTAACGCTACTGGTACCAATGATGAAATCCACACTACTCCGACCAAGCGCGAACCGGAAGACGGGCCAAAAAAGCTCCTTCGATCTAAGGCCCCCTGTCGGAAGCGCCATGTCGGCTTGGGGTCAAATTGAGAAGAACACGATACGAGCACATGTCTTCCGCTTCCCACCTAAACTCAGACACGCTCAACGCAGCCGGAGCATCGCGTTTAGACGAAACGCCGACTAGGATGATCGTGTCGACGGCGCGGAATCGCAAATCAGGGCGCGGGATGCCGTCTCCGGTTTGATGGCCAGCACCGTGTTGTAGGGGTTGCCGAACACAAACACCTTCGAGGTGCGCCAGATGATCTTTTCCAGGTCCACGAATGTGCGCATTTTCAGCCGGTACTTCCACAACAGCAGGTGCTGAATGAAATTCCAGGTAAGGCCCCAGGCCCAGAACGGCAATCGACGGTAACGGATCGGGGTGAAGCCGAGCCGGCGCATCTTGTTGACGAGAAGATTGGCCCCGACGAAATTGTAGCGCCAATTCTCGAAGAACGCGGTGACGCTGAGGTAATCCTCCTTGCGGCGGCAATGATCCAGCGACCCAGGCGATCGAATCAACAGGCGTCCTCCCGGCTTGAGCATCCGCCAGCACTCCGCCAGCCAGGCGTCCAGATCCTTGGTGTAGCCGATCGATTCGAGTGAATAGACGGCGTCAAAGCTTTCGCTCGGAAGGTCCAGGCTGTCGAAATCCGTGACGATTACCTGTCCACGTCCGCCGACTTTCGCAAATTTGCGCCGGCAGATATCTGCCTGGACGGACGAATTGGTCACGCACACGACTTCGACGTTACAAAGGCTTGCGAGATATGCAGCCGCGGCTCCCGATCCGCACCCGAGATCCAACAGCCGCATCCCATCCTTCGGCTTCAGAAGAAGGTATTCCGCTTCGTAAATTTTCGAAAAAGGTGTTCGAGGGAATACGCACGTGCTGTAGTTCGCGTTTTCATCGCGATAGGTGCCGAACACGTCGTCATATGTACGCTGCTCGTCATCATGCCTGAGAAAGTCGATCGGCATGGGCGCCCACTCGATCAGTTGAAGCTGCTCGAATTGATTTAGCTCATGACCGATCCCGCTCGCGTCCTTCGGTCGACTGACCAGGAGAAAAAGTACATAGTGGAAAAGAGTGTATGCCACGAACAACGCTATGATGATCGCCGCTACAAACAAAAATATCGGGACAATAACCAAGGTGGTTCCCAGACCGTTGAAACGCATTAAAAATCGAGAGGGATCCTCGCATCGATGAGGGGCCGTGCCAAAGCAGCATTTCGCCAGGGCGTCCTGTCAGCTCAGACTAGCACACCGGACGGGGGTTCGGGCATGAGGCCAACCGAATGTCTGGTTGGGGTCATAAACGGACTTCGTGGGAAAGTCCGCTTCTGGCGCAAAGCGACCGTCGGCGCCCGATCGCGCGTGTAACTCAATGTAGCTGTTTCCCGATCGAATCAGCGCGTCGCGGAGATCGTCGGTACCTGGACGGGTTGCGTCATGCGACATAACCACCGTCTATCGTCTGGCTGGAGCCGGTAATGAATCCGGCCTCGGGGCTTGCGAGATAGGCCACGAGTCCCGCAATCTCTTCAGGCTTGCCCAAGCGTCCGAGGGGCACCAGTGGCTTCACCATCTCGGCGTAAGCAGCTGTCATGTCTGTTTCGGTGGGTCCGGGCTGGACGTTATTGACGGTAATCCCGCGCGGCGCGAGGTCGATAGCGATGCCCCGCACCAGCGAGGCAACAGCGCCCTTTGTCATCGAGTAAACGCTTGCTCCCGGGAATGCAGTTCGAACAGCCGTATTGCTGCCGATTGTGATAATCCGTCCGCCTTCCCTGAGGTGGGGGCTCGATGCCTGGATCGCGACGAAGACACCGCGCACATTGGTCGCCACCATACGATCGAAGTCCGCAAGGCCATACATGTCCACCGTGCCGCGTATCAAGATCCCGGCATTGACGACCAGAATGTCTAGATGGCCAAAGCGTGCGATCGTCTGTGCCACCGCATCCGCGACGGCTTTTGGATCCGCACTGTCGGCTTTGATCGCGATCACGGGCTGGCCATGCGCTTCCGCCGCGCGGGCGGTTTCGGCCGCCTTCTCCGCCGAGTTGGCGTAGGTCAGCGCAACCGACGCGCCGTTCGCAGCAAGTCGCCTCACGATCGCCGCACCAATGCCCCGAGAGCCCCCAACAACAAGGGCGACCTTATCGATTAGCGTAGGTTCGTTATACATATGTTCTCTCCGTTATTGACTAATAAGTTCAAAATTGTCCAGGCCGATGCTCGCAGCCCTGCCGCGAAACTAGTGATTTCTCAAACTCGCGATCGCAAAGGCGGCCGTATCGCGCAGAGATTGAAGGGAAGCTCCTGCCTTTGCTGCGACCTGGAGTCCGAACATCGTTGTTTCCACGAAGCGCGCGGCACGCTCGATATCGACATTCGCTCCGATTTCGTTTGCCGCTTGCGCGTGCCGTAGCCGCTCGATCAGAGCCTTGCGCTGCGCGCCACCGCTCTTGGCCCGCAGTGCTGCCAGGTCGGTGTCGGTGTTTCCGAATTCGCAGATGGAGCCGACACCCATGCAGCCCCTCTCGCGGGTGGATTTATCTGAAGCAATGATGCCGATAACAAGCGCTTCAACGCCGGCCAGCGGCGAAGCGGTCGATCGCAGTCGCCTGATGTTCTCGGCAACGCTCTCTCGCTGATATCTCTCAAGCGCTTCCAGATAAAGGCGGTGTTTGTCGCCAAATGTGTCGTACATGCTCTGCCGGCCGATATTCATTGCGCGCAGCAGATCGTCCGTAGAAGTTGCAGCATAGCCCTTTCGCCAGAAAACGGACATCGCCCGTTGCACGGCTGCATCGCGGTCAAATTCCCTTGGCCTTGCCATGGCCGTAGTTAGCTAATTTGGACTGATCTGTCAATAACGGTGCGTCCGGCAATGGAAGCATTCTCGTTGAATGGTTGGTGTTGGCACTAAGCGGCGGTTCATTCACAAAACGGCACTCGGCCTTATTCTCCGACAAATGGTTTTCAAACAGACGATCAAAGGTTCGACGGGTGTGGTCAAAGGCGGAAGCGCCCCCCGCGACGCCTTATCGAAGCCCGCAGCGCTGCGAGCGAACGTCGCGTCATCGGTGAATCAGAGGAGGGCGCTGAGGAGCGCCGCTTGGCCGCCTAGGTGCTGCGCCAAGCCCGTCAATGCAACATCGAGCGAGCCAGATGTTTTCCTTGAGATGCGCGAGCCGCTTAGGCCGATCAGCTGCGACACCCGCCTTGAGTTTGTGCTTGAGCTCGAGCGCGCCGATGGGCCATGGTGTCGGGCCCGCGGAAGGCTGTTTATTGCTCCAAGAAGGCGAGCGCCTGCTCAACGAAGGCGGCATGGTACTGGAAGATGCCGCCGTGCCCGGCGTCAGGGAAGATGCTCAATTGTGCATTCGGCAGCCTACGAGCGAGCTCGAATGAATTGAACGACGGCACCATCACATCGTAATCGCCATTGACGACCAGGACAGGATGCTGAACCGTCCCCAGCTTCGTGGCATCGCCCTGTCCCCAGGCCTGGATCGCCGCAAGCTGAGCCTGAACGGTTTCGTCGCGTACGGGTGCGTCGAGGTCCTTCGTGCGTTCTTTCAGGCGGCGCAGGAAGTCGTCGGCTGCCGCCTGGCCGTTGCTCGTCTGTGTAAAGAACAGAAAATGCTTCGGATGCTTGTTGGTGGCACCTGCCTTGCCAAACGCGTCCTGCAGAACGGGACCGACATTCGCGATGCCTTCGCCGCCCGCGGGGCCGGTTCCCGCGAGAATAATTTTGCGCACCAGACCAGGTTGCCGTTGCGCGATGACCTGAGCGACGAAACCGCCAAGCGAGAAACCGAAGAGATCGACTTTGCCAAAACCCAGAGAGCCTATGAACGCGACGGCATCCTGAGCCATCTCCTCGACTGTTTTGGGAGCAGAGCCCCCGGATCCGCCGACCCCGCGATTGTCGAACGCGATCACGTGGTGCTTTGCCGCCAAGCCATCCACGACCCTCGGATCCCAATCCTCCAATACCGCAGTTAGATGGTGAAGCAACACCACGGGAACGCCGCCCTTCTTCCCAATCTCTCGGAACACGAAGTTCGTACCGTACACATCGGTTGATATGGTCGGCGTATTTCCAAAGGTCGTGCTCATCGTGTTTCTCCTGATTGTTCGAGCTCGTTTGGGCTTTGCAGTTGCTTCTTGTGACGCTGGCTTATGATGCGGATGCCCCAGGCGTCACCAAGACAGGGATAAAGATCGGAGCAATGGCCATTTTCCAGGATCAGGAGATCGCGATAGTTGAGGGAGACCGCCTCGACCTTGACCAGCACCTCTTTCGGATCGGGTTTTGGACGTAGTGCCGAAGTGAGCACGAGATTATCCCGGCCGAAGGCCGGCAATTCCCATCGCTGCATCATGATCAGCGCCCCTGACCGAGAGTTTGTGCCACGCCGCCGGCGGCTGCGTGCGCGATCCCGTCGAGCGTCCTGTGAAGGCGCAGAGCGTGCGCGAAATCCGGTGCCGTTGCGCCCGGTGTGCCATCCCGGAGATCGCGGGCGAAGGCCGCATAAAGCCGTGCAACATTGGCGCCAGGCCCTTCGAGGGAGCCGGTGCTAAGGTCATATTCCGACGGAATGTTCAGCGGAGCCACGGCGGCATCCTCGCCGTGCCCGCCGAACAGGTTTGGAGCAAGCACCTGCAGGTTGCCGACCGGCGAGGTCAGGACCAGGTCACCATCGCTGCCGTTGATCTCCCACCGGAAATTCTCGCCGCGCGACGTGCCGCCGCGATAGAAGATCGACGCGACGGCCCCGCTTTCCAGCGTGGCGGCGATGGCGAGATGATCCGGCGTGGTGGACTGGATATCCTGTTCGGTGTCCGCCAACCGGATCACGGGATTTCGCACCGCGCTCGTCGCACGGACATCGGTCAGATCGCCAACCACGAACTGCATCGCGTCGATTGCGTGCATGACGGGGACGGAAAGCAGGCTCGCATTGCTCTGCGCATCGAACATATAGGTGTGGGCGCTGTCGCTCACCGTCGTCCAGGCAATGCCCGAGCCAACGATGGCCGTGCCTAGCACCTTCCCGACATAACCCTGCTCCACGAGATCGCGCGCATAACGGATCGAGGGTGCCATCCGGGCTTGCAGGCCAATCAGCGTCCAAAGATCGGTCTTGGTGACTCGCGCGGCAATATCCGTGGATTGAGCAATATCTACGCCCAGCGGCCATTCCGACATGACCATCTTACCCGCCGCGACCGCTTGCGAGATCAGCGCGTGATGATGCGCGATCCTGACGGTCACCACGACGAGATCAACGTCAGGGCGAGCAATGAGGAGCGACGGATCGCTGTAGGCCGGGACACCATAAGCATCTCCGGCAGCCTTGGCGGACGCTTCGCTAGAGGTGGCGACAGCGCGCAACTCATAGTCCGGCAAGCTGGCCAGCGCAGGAAGATGTGCGGCTACCGCCCAACCAGGGCGCAATGGGCTCGCACCAATGATACCAACACCAATCTTGCTCATGAAAAATCGGCTCCTTGGAATACCGTGCTTCTGCGATAGCGTCGGACATTTTTCGGCTATCCGGTAGTATCAGATCGATCCTTAGTGTAAATATGGCACTCTAATGCCACTACGTAACCTGGACGAAACCTATGAGGACGAACGATGAGTTGTGGGTTGGATCACGACGGCAGCGCATTCGACCGGCTGCTCCTCGACCAGATCGCTGACCGGTGGAGCATCCTCGTCCTGGGTGCTATCTGCGCTGCCGGAGGCACATTGCGCTTCAACGAAGTGCGCCGACGGATCGATGGCATTGCGCAAAAGACTCTCACACAAGCTCTGCGCCGGCTGGAGCGAAACGGCATCCTGGAGCGCAGACTCATCGACACCGCGCCGCCTGGCGTCGAATACATGGTGACCCCGCTCGGCCGATCGCTCGATAAACCCTTCGCGGCCTTGAATGCGTGGACCATGGAGCATGCCGAGGCCCTGCGAGCCGCGCAGAAGGCTTTCGACGAGCGGCATGGTTCGGCTTCAGAACGACGAGGATGAGCCTCGGTGTTTTCGGGGCACGACTTGCAGAGGGCCAGCCGTCGTACACGCAAGACGAGTCACCGGTCGGCAACACCTGATTCCGGAATGAGCAGAGGCGAGACCGACCGGGTACTGCTTTCAATCCGTCATGCGAAATAGGTGCTGTGGGACAGATCTTTCCACTGCTCATATGCAGCTCGCCGCTCGTCCAGCTTCGCCGTGATGGCACCCCAGCTGTCGGCACCCAGGCTGAGCCGCTGGGGCATATCGCCCGACTTCACCAAGTTGACGAGTATTTCCGCCATGCGATCGGGATCACCCGGCGCGTAAACGCCGTCCTTGTCATTCAACAGCATTCCCATGAGCGCGTGCGCGGTAGGGTCATAGGCGTCGATCTTCGGGCTTCGCAGATTGCGTTCGACGATACCGGTGCGGAAGCCGCCTGGCTGGATAGACAGCACCTTGATGCCCAGCGGGGCGACCTCCTGCGACAAGGCTTCGGTCAAACCTTCGAGCGCGTGTTTTGACGCGCTGTAATAGCCGAGCGCGGGCATGGAGACGACACCGTTAAGGGACGACACGTTGATGATCGTCCCGCTTGCCCGGGCGCGCATACCAGGCAGAACTGCCCGGATTGTGCTCGCGACGCCGAACACATTCGTGTCGAACAGCGTCCGGATATTCTGCTCCTCTCCTTCCTCGATGGCTGCGAGATAGCCAAGCGCGGCGTTGTTCACGAGCACATCGATACCGCCATGCCATTTCTCGGCGGTGGTGATCGCAGTCTTGATCTCGGATGGTTTGGTCAGATCCATCGCCAGGGGAAGCACGGCGTCGGGATGGGCTTCGGTCAGCTTCTCGAGACGAACGTTGTCCCGCGCGGTAACTGCGACACGGTGGCCGGCGCGCAACGCCGCATTCGCGACCGAGGCGCCGAGGCCGCTTGACGCGCCGGTGATGAACCAGGTTTGCGTACTCATGGTTTCCTTCTTTTCTCTATGTTGCGGGCTTCCAATCGGCCGGCCGTCGTCCGCTCAAGCGTTGACGCCAACAATCATCGAGCCGAGGTCACGCGAGTATCATGTCGGTACCTAGTGTAAATAATGCACTTTTAGGCGACTATGTAACCAGAAGGGAACTTCTATGCCCGCTATGGCACGCGACGCTTGATCGGTAGATCGAGCTCAAGCGGGCCGTTCACTTCGAATTGTTGCCAAGCCATGATGGGCATGCGCGGCCCTGGCGCGCGCCGCCGGTTGCTCTGAAGGCCTTCGGCCGAGCCCCATTCCTCGTGGCCTTGAGGTCGACCAAAGCGCCGTTGGCGCGACCGGTGCCGATTTTCGAACGCGGGCACGTGACGGGGATCAGCACCGGCGCCCTGACCGCGCCGTTCGCGTTTCTGGGGCCGGCTTACGACGCACGGCTCAAGGAGATCTACACCACGCTCTCTGCCAAGGACGTGATGCAGCCGCGCGGGTATCTGGCCGTGGTGCTCGAGGACGCGGTCTCCGACAACACGCCGCTTCCCCGGACCATTGCCAGGTATGTCGATCAAGCCGTGGTCGACGCCATCGAAGGTGGAACAAGCCTGTGAAAGTGCACTCGGCTTTCTGCTATGGTTGTCGCATTCGAGCCGCACGCTCGCGAGCGTGCCTTTGCCGTTGTGTGGCCTTGGCATCTCGCGACAGCCGTTGCCGTTGCGATCGGGGGTCGGTCGGTTGGTCCGCGAGAAGCGAACTACGATCGGGTATCGATCCGGGTCTTTAGCCCGCTGATCAGCAGGTCGAGTCCTGATTCGAAGCGACCGTCGAGATCGTTGTCGAACATACGGTGCAAAGCCGCGTGGATGCTTGGGTACTTCATTGCCGCAAGGTTCGCGAACTCCGCTTGCCGGTTCGCAAGATCGAGCGGGCCGCCTGTTCGCGGATCCAGTCCCTGTTCCTCCACCGTGAAACCCAGCACGTAATAGACGAGACTGAAGGCTCCGTCGGATGAAAGCTTTGGCGAAGCGCCAGCTTCCTGCATCAGCGCCATCATGGCTTCGACGACTCGAAGCACGTTGTCGGTAGGGACATACGTGCCGGCGAAGACGCGAGCACCGTCCCGGTGGGCGAGAAAAGCCCGCCGGATGGCGCGGATAACCGCCTTCAGCCGCTCGTCCCAGGCTTTGCCCTTGCGATTCCGCGGCAGTGACACGGCGCCAAAAATGGCATCCGCCATGCCGTCCAGCAATGCCTGCTTGTTGGGAAAATGCCAATACAGCGAAGGTGCCTGAATCTCCAGGGCGGTGGCAAGCCGCCGCATCGTGAGGCCCTCCAGCCCAACCTCATCGAGCAAGGTCAGCGCCGCCCGCACGATCACCTCTTGTTGAATGCCCACACCGGCTGCCACCGCTTGATCTCCCTAACATCGTTAGATCATATCTAACATCGTAAGATATGTGGTGAGATGATCATGAGCAATGAATTGGACGTCGTCGTCATTGGCGGCGGACCGGTGGGACTCTGGCTCGCCTGTGAGCTTGCGCTGGCAAAAGTGAAAGTCCTCGTGCTGGAACGGCGCATCGAACGCGTCACCCAATCCCGCGCATTGACGATCCACGGTCGAACCCTGGAGGTGTTCGCCCTGCGCGGGATCGCGGAGCGCTTCCTCTCACAAGGTCGTCCGATTCCCGGGTTCTTCTTCGGAGGGCTGGATACGCTGCTTGACTTCTCGATACTGGACTCGCGCTTTCCTTTCACGCTGTTCCTGCCGCAGGCGACGACCGAAAAGCTCATCGAGGAGCGTGCACTGGAATTGGGCGTGGACATCCGGCGTGGCCACCTTGTGGAAGGGGTTGAGCAGAATGCCGATAGCGTCATCATACGGGGCCGGAACGGCGAGACGCCATTCGGCTTTGCTGCTCGCTACGCCGCTGGGGCCGATGGCGCTCGCAGTATCGTAAGGCAAGCCTTAGCCATCCATTTTGTCGGTCATCCGGCACGGCATGCAATGACATTGGCAGACGTCGCGCTTGATGCGCCACCAGAGAAACCGGTCCTGACCCTCGTCAACGAGGCAGGTGGTCTGGTTCTCGCGCCACGTGGCGATGGCGTTCATCACAGAATTGGCGTCATTGATGCATCGTCACCCTATTTGGCACCCTCCGCGCCGGTATCGCTCGCCGAGGTCGCTGCTTGCGCGGCCCGCATTTTCGGCAGAGATCTCCGTCCGCGCGATCCTGTTTGGATATCGCGCTTCACAGATGAATCGCGCCTCGCCGAGTGCTATCGGAAAGGGCGGATTTTCCTGGCTGGCGATGCCGCTCACATTAACCCGCCGATGGGCGGTCAGGGCATGAACGTCGGCATCCAGGACGCCATGAATCTCGGCTGGAAACTGGCGAGTGTTATACACGGTACCGCGTCTGATGAGATACTCGATAGCTATCAGTCGGAACGTAGACCGATCGGCGAGGCGCTTCAGGACGACACGCTTGCGCAATTCGCGCTGTTCTCCGCATTTGATCCTCCGGCATTGGCTCTGCGGCGCATGCTCAGCGGCTTTCTTCGTGTGCCGGAGGTCAACCGCCAGCTCTCGGACCAGCTCTCCGGCTTTGGTGTCGCCTATCCGGAGCCGCTGTTTCAGGCGGAGCACAATTGGGAACATCGGAAAGGTGTGAGCGGGCGTCGTCTTTCCGACGGGGATCTCGTGTTGAGGGACGGCTCCCGCACGACCCTCTACCCCTATCTCCAAGAAGGCCGTTGGGTCCTGTTGCAAGTCGCTGCGGAGAGCAACGCAACGCCCGTCAGGGACGCAATCAACATCGTCAGCCTGGCACCCGGCGCCAACGACGGCCTGCTCGGCAAATTCGCTTCAATGCTTGTCCGTCCGGACGGCTACGTCGCCCACGTTCGCGCGGTAGACGACGCAGGCAGCATCGAGTTCGCTGCCTGATTGCCAGCGCGGGCCCGTGTTCAGGATCACGACGGTTACACCTCTGCCCGAGTGTCGTCACGATGCCTTGACTTGCCATCAAGCACGACACGCATCATGCTCAATTAAATGACGATTATCATCTAAGGGAGAATTTGTGGCAACTACAAGCGTAGTAAACGTCGATGATGCGCGTGTCGCATACCGATTGCGCGGGCGCGATCCTGCTGTCGGCGCGATGTGCCAACAGATCGGTGCCGGGCATCTGGCCTACTTCGAGGGAGCCGACGAATATCTCTCCTTGGCTACCGAGTTTCTGCGCCGACACGACGCGTGAAGGCGGCCAAATGATACGAGGTTTGGGATGAACCGTCGCGATATGATGAAGCTGGCTTCCCTGGTCATGCTTCCGATGATGCCGGGAGCAGCAATGGCACGTTCGGATAGCAAGGCACCTCCGTTGAGGTACAAGGTGTTTACCGTCACTCGTCCGGGCCTGAACCGCGATGTGCCGCCCGGTAAGGAGCCCCTTATGTGGGTGGCCAATTCGGCGACGCTCATCTACGGAGAGCAAGACGCGGTCCTCATTGATACCTTCCTTACGGTGGAGCAGTGCAACGGTTTGGCTGACGCCATTGTTGCGAACGGGAAGACGCTGAAGGCAATTTATGTCACTCATGCACATGGTGATCATTTTTTTGGGATAAAGGTTTTGCAGGATCGATTCCCAAACGTGAAAGCCCTGGCGACACCTGAGGTCGTCGCAAAAATGAAGCTTCAGATCACGCCGGAGAAATTGAATAGCCGATGGCGCAAACTGTTCCCAAATCAAATTCCGGACCTCATTTCCATCGCTGACTCCTTGGAAGGCAATGAGATCGATTTGGAAGGAAGCAAATTAGTCGTTGTGAAAGTCGGGCATACAGACACTGATGATACGACGTGTCTCCACGTCCCATCCATCGGATTAGTCGTCGCTGGCGATGCCGTCTATAACGGCATTCATCCATTTCTCAACGAGTCGAACAGGCAAACCAGGCTGGAATGGATCGAAGCGCTGGACAAAATCGACGCTCTGAAACCGTCAGCGGTCGTTGCGGGACATAAGATTCCTAGCAACGATGACAGTCCGAAAAGTGTGGAGGAGACGCGCCAGTACATCCGTGACTTCATTCGGTTGAATGACGCGACAGAAACCGCCCGCGAGCTCTATGACCGGATGCTGGAGCTTTACCCTGATCGAGCCAATCCCGGTTCCCTTTGGAGTTCTTCAACAGCTGCCAAGACCGGGACATAAAATCGCAGGCACCCGCAACGCGATAGTGGATTTCGCGATGTAGCGAACGTCCACCGCCGTGCCAAGCACTCACGCCACCATACTAAGCACAAACAGCGGCTCGTCGTGTCGGTGGTTGCGTATGATTCCTTCCCTGGGCACCAGTTACGATATTCCGCGACGTTCTACGACCTTTTATGATGCAGCTCCGGGTTCGGGAGCGCAATGTCGTTCGACAACTGATTGATCGCAGCACGCTGCGTTGGTGGAGCTTGGTCACTTGGCGAGGTTCATTTCGCAGAAGCGCGGTTATGGAACGGCCGCTGTTGGCGCGAAGCGGACCTTCGGCCGGAGTCGTTCGTCCCACAGGCGCCAACAACGGACTTAGACGTTTGACCGATTCTCCTGTCGGCGAACGAGAAGCGCCGCGCATGGGCTCAGCGCCCTTCCCTGAGGGGGCTCCCACAGGCGCGCTCCGGCGTTGGGTCCTCGGATACCAGGCGCTTCGCGAGACAAAAAACGTGGTTCTCGCCACGGGGTGGAGTAAACTGAACTTCTCATTCTGGGGGGGCGGCTTGACCGCCGGCGCAGGCCGGCGTTGTGGCGCAGTAACCAGTGATGAGTGTGGCCAAATGTGCGTGTGAACGCCATGGATGTCTCTGTCTGGCTGCTCAGCCTCGGCCTGGAACGCTACGCGCAGGCATTCCGGGAGAACGCGATCGACGAGGCAAGCCTGCCCAAGCTGACGGCCGAGGACCTCAGAGACCTGGGCGTGACCGCGGTCGGCCATCGCCGCCTTCTCCTCGATGCGATCGCCGCGTTGCGAACTGAACCCAGGTGCGAGGCCACCGAACATTCGGTCGAGCCCGATCGCTCCGCCGCCAAGGCTACGGAAGCCGAACGCCGCCAGCTCACGATCATGTTCGCCGACCTCGTCGGTTCCACGGCTTTGTCAGCGCGGCTCGATCCGGAGGAGCTGCGCGACATCATCGGTACCTATCACCGCTGTTGCGCCGAGGTTATCACCAGCTCAGGTGGCTTTGTTGCAAAATATCTCGGTGACGGCGTGCTTCGGTTACCCGCAGGCGCATGAGGAGGACGCTGAACAAGCTGTGCGCGCGGGTCTCTCGCTGATCGAGGCGGTGGCCAAGCTCGATGGCCTGTCGACCTTGTTGCGCGTGCGCGTCGGTATCGCCACTGGCCTCGTCGTTGTGGGCGATCTGCTCGGCGAGGGTGCTGCTCAGGAACAGGCGGTCATTGGTGAGACCCCCAATCTTGCGGCTCGGCTCCAGGGGCTTGCCGAACCAAACGCTGTTGTCATCGCGGACAACACGCGCCGTCTGCTAGGCGGCCTGTTCGACTATCGCGATCTCGGCCCATTGGCGATCGCCGGTATCGATTTTCCGGTGCATGTCTGGCGGGTCCTAGGTGCGAGCACGGTCGGCAGTCGGTTCGAGGCCCTTCGGGCCGCCAACACGCCGTTGATTGGCCGCGAGGAAGAAATCGCGTTGTTGACGCGACGTTGGGAACAAGCAAAGGCCGGCGACGGGTCTGTCGTCCTGATCGTCGGCGAGCCGGGCATCGGCAAGTCGCGCATCGCCCAAACGCTGCTGGAGCAGCTGGGCAGCGAGCCGCACACGCGGTTGCGCTATTTTTGTTCGCCGCATCATCAGCATAGCGCGCTTTATCCCAGTATCACCCAGCTTGAGCAGGTAGCCGGATTTCGACGCGAGGATACGGCCGAGACCCGCCTGGACAAGCTCGTGGCGGTGCTGGCTCTGGCAAACAAGGAGCTGAGCGAAGCCGTTCCTTTATTGGCGGACTTGTTGTCGATACCCACCGGAGACCGCTACCCGCCGCTCAATTTCACGCCACAGAAGCGCAAGCAAAAAACGCTTGAGGTGCAGCTGGCCCAGGTGGAGGGACTCGCGGCGCAGCAGCCGCTGTTGATGCTATGGGAAGACATTCACTGGAGCGACCCCACCACGCTGGAGTCGCTGGATCTCCTGATCGACCGGGTGGCGACGCTGCGGGCCATGATCATCGTCACCTTTCGACCCGAGTTTGCGCCGCCCTGGGTCGGCCGCCCACACGTGACATTGCTCAGTCTCAACCGCCTGCCGCCCCGGCACCGCACCGAAATGATCACGCACCTGACCGGTGGCGAGACCTTGCCTAAGTTCATCGAGGAACTGACCAAGTCTGTCATCGAAAGCGGATGGATGGCCGGAGGAGGAGAGCATCTGGCGATTCCGGCTACGCTCCAAGCCTCGCTTCTGGCCCGGCTCGACCGGTTGGCGCCGACGCGGGAAGTGGCGCAGATCGCGGCGACTCTCGGGCGGCAGTTTTCCCATGAGCTGATCAGCGCGGTCGCCGATATGTCGCCATCGCGGCTGGAGGACGCTTTGACGCAGCTTATACGCGCGGAGCTGGTGTTCCGGCGCGGAGCGCCGCCTGATGCCTCATACACCTTTAAGCACGCGCTGGTGCAGGACGCCGCCTATAGCACCATGCTGCGCGCCCGACGGCAGCAACTGCATGGCCGCATCGCCAGCACGCTGGAACGCCAGTTTCCGGAGATTGCTGCGGCTCAGCCTGAACTTATGGCGCAGCATTGGGCCGCAGCTGGCGCCGTCGAAAAGGCAATCGAGTATTGGGACAAGGCTGGCCGCTTGGCCGTGCGACGCTCGACGATGGCCGAGGCCGCCACGCACTTTGGCAAGGCACTCAACCTAATCGCAAACCTGCCGAAAAGTCCGGAGCGGGAATCCCACGAGCGTTCGCTTCAGCTCGCGCTCGCCGGCGCGCTGACGGCAGCCAAGGGATGAGCATCACCCGAGGCCGGCCAAGCATACGCTCGTGCTCGCGAGCTGTGCCGTGACACTCCGGAAGGAGCCCAGGTAGCGACAGCATGGTCCGGCGCCCACTCGTTCTTGCACAATAGCGCAGAGATCCGCGCGGCCCATGATCTGGCGAACGAATTACTCCTGCTTTCCGAACGCCGAAATGACAGGGACACTAAGCTTAGCGCATCGAAACCTGGGCATCAGTCTTTTGTTTCGTGCGCAATTCAGTCGCGCGCTTCCCCATCTGCGACAGGCGCTCGATTTCTATGACCCGGCTGAGCACCGACCTCCGAAGCTGACACCCCACGATCCGCGCGTTAACTGCGAGAGCTTCATCGCCTGGATACTTCAGCTGCTCGGACGACCGGACGAAGCGCTGGCGCAAAGCCAACGCGCGCTAGCCTCCGCGCGTGAACTGTCGCATCCTTATACATTGGCGTTCGCTCTGCACGTCAATTGTGTCTTTCACCAGCTTCGCGGCGAAGCAGCTATCCTTGAGGAACGAGCCGAGGAGCTGGTCGCACTCGCCACCGAACTCGCTTTTCCCCACTTCGTGGGATCAGGCACCTGTTTCCGAGCATGGGCCACGCTTGAGATGGAGGGATCCATCGACGAAGCCATCAGAAAAATGCAGTGGGGGCTGGCGACTAAGCGAGCAACGGGGGCCGAGATCAAAGTGCCTTACTACCTAGGTCTACTAGCGGAAGCACACAGGCGCGCGAACCAGAACGCCGACGGGATCGGCCTGTTAAACAAGGCCCTGGAGGTGGTCGAACGAACTGATGAGCGGTGGTACGAGGCGGAGCTGTATCGGCTCATGGCTGAGGCGCTGATCACCGGGTCGGATCTAGACGACGCCGAACGCTGGCTGCATCGCGCGCTTCACACAGCGCAAAAACAAGGTTCGAGATTCTGGGAATTACGGGCCGGCACGAGAATGGCTCACCTCTGGCGTGGTCAAGGCAGGCGAGCCGAAGCCCACGATCTGCTCGCACCGATTTACCGCTCCTTCACTGAAGGCTTCGATACGCGCGACCTCAAAGAGGTGGCCGCGCTATTAGCCGAGTTGGCGTAGAAAGAGCACTTTTCTTCGAAACCCGCGACTTCTGCTTGGGGTCAAGGTGCGACTTCCACGGGGAGGGCAGCTTCTGGCGCAAAGCGGCCGTTCGCGGAAACAAAATGCCCGCGAAGCAAACATCAAAGCTCACGCTACCGGCAGTAGTTCACGAACTAAACGTCTGTCGCGAGCAATTCGTTTAAGTGCTTATCGAGCTGACTGATCGCGCTGGGATCAGCACCGAAAAGTGCAAGATGGCCATCGATGGTTTGGATCGGCCGGAACTCGGCATCGGGAACCAGCCGCCATTCGGCCTGGCAATCGGACGGCGGGAAGAACATGTCTGAGGACATCGGCATAACAAAGGTCTTGGCCTTGATGCGGCCCAACGCGGCCCGCAAGTCGCCGCCGGTGTGGCGGCTCACGTCGCCGCGCTGCCATTTCCATGCCATGCACAGCAAATCGTTGGGATCCATGACGCTGAAATAGCCGTTCATGAAGTTTATGATGAAATCGTCCATCGACGAAAAGCCCAACGCCTTGTGCCGCTCTTGCTGGAAGAATTCCGTGCTCCAACCCATAACGGCCCACATTTTAGCGTGGCGCAGGAGGCCCTCCCTCACGTCGACCGACGACGCGTAAAAGCCCTTGTTAAAACCCGGGTCGGACGTGATCGCCTCGACCAGCGTTTCCGTGAAAAGGGAATCGTGGATGGTGTTCCTAGCGGTGCCGGCGATAGGCGCCGCGCGTTTCACCATGTCGGGGTAGCGTACCGCCCACTCGTAGGTCTGCTGTGCGCCCATGGAACCGCCCACAACAAGCGCGAGACGTTTCAAGTCGAATTTTTCCGTGAGAAGCTTGTATTGCGCGCGCACATCATCACCGATGCGCACACAGGGAAAATTTCCCATCCCGGCTGGCGCCGGGGTATTGTGCGGCGAAGATGAAAGACCATTGCCAATCTGATTGACGACAACGATGAAGTACTTGTCCGGATCGAGGGCGCGGCCCTGACCGACATACACCTGTTCGATGATTTTGTTTGTGCCGGAGTACCAGGTGGGAATGAGAATGGCGTTATCTTTCGCAGCATTGAGCTTGCCGAAAGTTGCGTAGGCGAGTTTGCAACCGCGAATCGTACCGCCTTCTTCCAAATCGAGATTGCCGATGTCGTGAAGCTCGTAGGGGCCGTGCACGTCCTGCGAGTAGTAGCTGTTCTCGATCATTATCTCCTCCCGGCAGCGTTGGTGGGGCGGCAAGGCTGATGCCTTCTAAATCTGGTTACGCCAATTCGAATCCTTCGTAGCCCTTGGCTGCGACCTCGTCGCACTTCTTCCTGTAGCCGCCGACGCCTTCTGGCCCCAAATAGGGCAGGAAGGCGCGCGGCTTGCCGGGGATGTTGGCGCTCATGTACCAGGAGTTAGCGCTGGTCATCAGCGTCGCGTTGACGATTTCGTTGACATGGGCGACCCATTGATCCTGCGCCGCTGGCGTCGCCTCAATGGTGGTCTTTCCGGTCTTGCGCATAGTTTCAATGCAGTCGGTGATCCACTCCACATGCTGCTCAATCGACACCGGCATGTTCGACAACACAGAAGGGCTTTGCGGGCCGGTGATCGTGAACAAGTTTGGAAAGCCGGCGACCGAAATGCCAAGGTAAGTGTGCGGTCCGTTCAGCCACTCCCGATCCAGCGTGCGGCCGCCACGGCCTTTCAGGTTCAGCGCCTTCAGCGGGCCGGTCATGGCATCGAAGCCGGTGGCGAAAACGATGACGTCGAGGGCATATTCCTTGCCACCTGCGCGGATGCCCGTTTCGGTGATCTCTTCAATCCCTCCGTCGGCTTTTGCATCGACCAGCAGCACGTTGTCCTTGTTGAAGGTGTCGTAGTAGTTGGTGTCCAGCGGCTGACGCTTGGTGCCGTAGGCGTAGCCCTTGGGCATCAGCTTTTCGGCGACGACCGGGTCCTTCACGGTCTTGCGGATCTTGCGCTTGATGTAGTCGGCGCAGATGTCATTGGCCTCCTGCGAGAAGAACATGTCCTGATAGTTGGCCAGCCAAAAGGCGAATCCGCCGGCGTCCCACATCCTGTCGAACTCACGCTCCCGCTCCACGGGTGTTGCCTCCAGCACCGACTTCGGAATGAAGTAATGTTCCTGGCCGAAGAACGATTCCCGGATCCGCTTGGCGATGCCCTCATAGTCCGCCTTTCGCGCCTTGGCCAATTCGGGGTCCACCTTGCCGTTGCGCGCCGGAACGCAGTAGTTGGCGGTGCGCTGGAATACGGTGAGTTGCTTAGCCTGCTGCGCAATTTCGGGAATGGCCTGCACCGCCGTGGCGCCGGTGCCGACCACTCCCACGCGCTTGTTGGTGAAGTCAATGCCGGTGTGGGGGAAGCGGCTAGTGTGGTACCACTTGCCCTTGAAGTTCTCCAAGCCCTTGAACTGAGGCATGTTCGTGGTCGACAAAGTGCCTACGGCCGGGATGAGGTAGCGAGTCGTAACCTCTTCTCCAGTGTCGGTACGCACCGTCCACAGGTTGGTTGTCTCGTCGAATTCGGCGCTGGTCACACTCGTATTGAATTGAATGTCGCGCTTCAGGTCGTGGCGTTTGGCAACGTGCTCCAGGTAATTGAGGATTTCGGGCTGCTCGGGATAGCGTTCGGACCATTGCCACTCTTGCAGGAGCTGCTTGTCCCAGGTGAAGCAATAAATGTAGGCGTCAGAATCGCAACGAGCACCGGGGTAGCGGTTCCAGTACCAGGTGCCACCTACGGTTTCACCGGTTTCATAGACTCGCACCTTCAATCCCAATTTGTCCCTTAGCGACTTCAGCATGTGCAGGCCGGAAAAACCTGCACCGATGACGACGGCGTCAAAGTTTTGAGTTATGGCCATTTCTCCCTCCAGGTTTGTTATTTGAGCGGACCGCAGAGAAAATCGGTCCTCCATAGATGGAAAGACCGGCAGCACGTGCCGCATAAGCACGGCTTAGGACGCACATTTCCAAAAACCGCGAACCGCAGCGTTGCATCAGGATGACGCCAGACGTTCGGCGCGAGGGGTGGATCCGTCTAGTGTCGGCAGGGCCTGCCATGGCTGCGACAACGCTGGCCGGTCTGAACCATGCTCTGGAGGTCGTACCTCCTGCTTTGGTTCTCCTAACATGGCCGATCTTCCTACCGAACAAGAGTTCATGCAAGAAAAAGACACCCGCGCATCTCGATCAACTGAAGGCAGTACGCTTGCGAACGGCGTGAGTCAGATGAAGCATGACGCGTCGGTGATGCCGACGGTGGTTCGTTGTGACAGTAAGGTTGTCCAATGTATTGCGATGCACTGCCCTCATGATGCCGGAGTCGAAGAGAGCCGTTCTGACTCCCAGAACTTCAAAGCGACCTAGACTCGACTGGCCGTGATGTCGAGTGAGCAACGGATCGTGCGCTCAAGCGATCGACCAAGCGCAAGGTGTATGTGCGGCTTTCGCGGTTGTTCTTATGCGTTCGGATTGATGCGAGCTTCGTCGGGCGCTGCGAAACGAGCAGTATGGCAAACCGTAACACCTGAGATGTTTCTGAGGCATTTGCGCGTTGAGCGTATGACCGCGGCTAACAGACCGCTTGTGGTGCGCAAGGGACCAACAGCTGACGTTCGCGCGAGCGATTAGAGCTCGATCTGCTCGGCGATGTTTAGAGCGTCGTCCACCTCAATCCCGAGATATCGAACAGTGCTCTCCTACTTCGTGTGGCCGAGAAGGAGCTGAAACGCGCGGAGGTTGCCAGTTTTACGATAGATCTGCGTGGCCTTGGTGTGCCGCATCGAATGTGGGCCATAGGAGGCCGATTCCAGGCCAATGATGTCAACCCAGCGATGCACAAGTCGGGCGTATTGTCGTGTGGAGAGGTGAGGGCGGGCATGAAGTCGACTTGGGAATAGATATCGGCAACTTGTTGTCCTGACCGTTCTTAGCCAGACTTCAACAGAGACCTTCCGTTGTGTGCGGGTCGATCAATTGGGACAGGAACGAATTGGATTCAATGAGTGTTGTCTTATGTCCAGTGCGGTCCGGCAGACGGCGCTGGCGACCCAATGTAACCTTGGCCTCAGCTCGCTGGGGCCGTTTCTTTTACTCTTTCGTCAGCCTGTAAACGTCACCGGGCTTGAGGTTGAGTTGTTCGAACATTCGCTCCTGCTTCCCTGTCACCTCGACATCCAAAAGTTCGGCTGTCCACCCCTCGGGGACGGCGGCGAGGACCAATGTCAGCGCTTGGCTTGGCTTAGCTAGTGCGATCCAAATTTGCCGTTTTGCCACGTCCGGCGAAAGATCGTCCGCGGTCACTTCAACAACAGCAAAGGAGTTCCCGAACGACTCTGCCATGGTCGTTCAAAGCGGACGCTGGGCGCCTTGTTTCTCTGTCTGGCCGAAATACGCCACTCGCCGTTTCAAAACAGGCAACTGCGCAGGAACGATTTAGGGGCGTTGAAATTAGGCAACAAGGGTGAATGTCTGTCCTGCCAAGCCTGTTCATTCACCTCAAAGTCCCAGCGCCTCTCCCCCGAGGGCGCTGGGATTTGTCGTTGCGCTCTACTAACTGCCAAGCCGCCTTGTGTTCACTTCTGAACAGAACGCCGAACGGCAGCGGTTTATAATTCGGATAGCTCAAACCCAACGGTTAGGACCCGTAAGACGAGGTGTGCCATGAAGCGACGACGTTTCAAGCAGACTATGTCCCTCGAAGAACGCCTTGCTCAAGAAGCTAAAGAACTACGGCAACGGGCAAAAGGGCTTCCCCCATGTCGAGAGCGGGAGGCATTGCTAAGGAAGGCGCGGCAGGACGAAACAGCCGTCCATTTGACCGAGTGGCTAAGGTCCCCAGGACTGAGACCGCCCGGCTAGAAACGCTGATTAATTTAGCGAACATGTTCTGTTTTGATCAGACGGGTTTCACCGCGTCTGATTTGATCGAGCCATGTTCACCGCAGCAGAGTGCCGGGAAAGGGCAGTTGAGAAGCTGGCGCGCACCTCAGCGAATGGCTATTGTCACCTCTAGCGGAGCGATCGGATGGACGACGAGTTGCCCGTGAGAGAATTCAGTCTGAGCGAATGGCGAAAAAGCCTCCATCGCCTTGCGGACTGGATGACGCGCGGTAACCGCAATCCGGAGCCGTCCCGTCCTACCGACCCGGCGCGCACCGAAACGCCGATCCGAACAGAACTCCCATCGCGTCAACCGCCGCGACCGCGCTAGTAATGGCCACGAGCGTCCTATGCAGGCTTACGCCGTTCGCTCTCAACCCTATTCGCCGCCTTTAGCTGGTCTGTGATGTAGTCGGAGATATTCCCGATCTCAGCCTGCAGGTCCGCTTCCGGGATACTTTGCTCCTTGGCAGCATCGATGAGTCGGCGGCTCAATTCGGCCACATCCTGGGACGCGCCGATGGTCCGATATTGTTCGACAGCGTGAACGCTATTTTCGATCCAGAAATCGATAAACTCGCGCGCCTTGCTCATCGTGCGTCCTTTCCGCGTTCGGCGGTCAGCCGGAGGCGCCTTTGGCGAAATTGAACACTTCGCCCAGTTCATTTGAGGCAAAACTCGAATTTGGGCATGCCCGGGAAATAGGTATTGAGGGCGGGGATTGCTAATCGCAGCGCGCGCTACGGCTCCACGATGATCCGGAAGGCCTTCCTCTGTTCGGCTGTCGCGCGGGCCCGCTCCAGCGCCGCCGGGTAGATCAGCTGCTCGTTGAGCTTGACCTCGTAGAGGATCGCGCCGGTCTCCGAGACCAGCGTGAACAGCCAGAACCTTCGGCCCGCCGGCGGGTGCCCATGTTCGCGTTCATAGCGGGCGGTATAGACCTCGATCTCAGCCATCGGTCCCCATCTTTGCCTGCGGAAATTTGAGAAGGCCTATTCAGGCATATAAATTGCGATAGGTGGCATTCGCTCTTGACCCAAATCAACGAGCGGCGCCGCGACAGTCTCAGCATCCACAGCATGAAATGGGACTGGATAACGATAGCCGGTTGCGCCTCAATCGCACTTACCGTGCTGATCCGCATCGTCCTAACGCGATGCAGTCGGGCGCTACAAAAGAGGAAAAGTGAGCAATTTTGCTCAGACCCCACGATGAGGATATGCAATTCGTGCCTTACCGGGGTTTTGCAAACCTACCCGGGGCAGGAAGCCGCCGCCCGCGATGCATTTAAGTGGGCGGTGTTTTTATATGAAGCAAGGCCGCCTCAGTTGGCGGCCTTTTCATCGCGGCGGGCAGGTGAGCTGGGGCTCCTTCTGGAGTAGCCCGCTAGCGCAGTATCGATTGCCACTTTTTCCCGATACTTTGAATGGGCGCTCCTCCGGAAAGGGGCGCCCCAGATCATTGGCCAGTTGATCTTCTCGATGTAGTTGCGGCCATCCTGGATCGGCTCAAATGCTCGCGCATGCTCCATGATCCTGCGAGCGGCCTTCTCCGGGTTGGCGTAGGGGCGATCTGCGGTGAGTTTCATCGGCGGGGAATCACGATTTCCATCCCGCACTGAATGGCATCGCATGGCCGACCCTGTCATGCCAATTCGGAACGATGTGCACAGCGTCGGCCGCGCCGTAGGGCGTCAGTGCGACCAAGCGACCGCACCCCGCTAGAAACCTTCAGCAACGCGAGCTATTATACCTTCGTCACCGGCCGAAGGTCAGCCCGTAGGCGCCGGTGGTTGAGAGACGTTCCCGCGCTCCCGCTGCAAAGGAAGAGGAGCGCGTCATGGAACGCTATTTCTTCGACATCCAAAGCGGCCGCGATCTGTTCGCGGACGAGGAAGGCTTGAGCCTGCCAAGTCAAAAAGCCGCCGAAGTCGAGGCGGCGCAGACGCTCGCCGGGATGGCCAGGGATTCCGCTTTTTCAGGCGAACGGCCCGATATCGCAGTGGAAGTACGCTCGGCGACTGATCGGCTTTTCTGTGTCTCGATAGTCTACCGAAACGTCAGCACGAAGCATTGAGGAAGTAACGTCGCGGCAATGAGGCATTACCAGAAGCAGTTCGATCGGTAGACGTGCCGGCAAAGATGAGCACCGGCTAGCGTTCTATTCTCATGAGTTCGTTGATCATTCGACCCAGCGCTTCGATGGTGAAAGGTTTCTGGATAGCAGGGACATCGGCAAAATCGGGCGGGATGCCGCTCGCGCCGTAACCGGTTGAGAAGATGAAGGGGAGCTTGCGTGCCTTGATGACCTCCGCCACCGGTAAACTTGATCTGCTCGCGAGGTTTATGTCTAGGACAGCAAGGTCGAACTCACTACTGCTTGCCAGATGAAGCGCTTGATCGAAGTGAGCGGCCTCGGCTGCGACGGTATGACCGAGTTCCTCTAGCATTTCCACGACCAGCATCCTGATCATCGCCTCGTCTTCGACGACGAAGACAGAATAGGTTGGTCCTGTCACTGGAATGCTTGGTTTGTGTCGGGCAAAATTCAGCCTTGTGAGCGGCCCCAGCAACCCTTGGAGGCCCAGGGGGCGATTGCTGGGGCCACATGGCCAGTCCCGCGTCAGTCGAGATTGGTCAATCTGATCGCATACCGAATCCGGAGAGGAGACAAGCGAGAATGGGAGTCTCTTGTCGCGACGCTGCGAAAACGTGGCAATATTACCACGCGGATTCACATAGGTTATCTTCATCAGAAAGCAGCACCGCGGTGGGGAACGCACCTGTCCACGAACGATTCAAATGAGATGCGCTATCGAAGGTGGACAGACGAAGAAATCGAACGATGGTCGCTGCGCGAGCGAGTGCTAACCGCATCGCGGATAGCGCTTCTCCGGAAAGGGGCGCCCCACAAAGCGGCCCCAGTGCGCTCCCCAAGCCCTGCCGGGGCTGTTTCGATTCAACGCGGGTCATGGACAAACAACCGATACCCATCGGTGAACAGATCATCGCCATCGCGTTGCTGGTGATCTTCGCGCTCGTGATTTGGTACGGCGCCATGATCTGAGACTGGGCCGAGCAGGCGAAGTGAGGTCCGTTACGGTGAACACCGGACGAGCGTCACCCTTGCTGCTCTGGCGACTCCGGTAGTCATCCCTCGATAATGAGGCGACCCAGGAACGCATTGCAGGCCTGCTCGGCTTCAGCGAACGTGCTGAAGGGCGATCCGGACACTTGAGCCGCGGGCATATTCAGAAACTCTGGGCGATATGACGCAACAAAACCGGGCTTTCCATGCAAGCCAGGTCCACTTCGGCTCTCGCTGCTGATAACGAATGAATAGTCGTCGCTGCTTGCGATCCAAATTTCCAGATCCTCAGCAGTATCCACGCGGCGAAAGTGCAGGGCCATTTTAACCTTCCACCAGGCGAGGTCCAAGCTTGTCCTCCGCCGTCATCCAGGTGAACGCTTTAACCTGCTTTTGTGCGATTGGCCGCTTCAGCCTCCCGCGCCAGCCGTTCCGCCTTTAGGCGCTCTCGATTGTCGTGGAGTGCCTTTTGCGCTTTCGCGTATTCGGTCATAGTTTCCTTCGTCCTGACCGCTCTAAATATCTTATGGGCTTCGCGTTCTGCAGCTGTCGGCGCCCGGCGGTTTCGGTCGTTAGTCATTGGTTGACCTCCCATCTGGGCTCGATGAGTTAACGCATAGATATGGCTTTCGATCCTGTCGGCTAGCGGGCAACTCGAGGTCTCTGATTCCGACCAGACCGGCCGGCACATGCCAGCCGGCCGGCAACGAGCGAGTAAACCGAACACCACGCAGCCGACTTTTACGGGGCGGGCTGGGGCGCCGACTGTGAGCAGGAGGCTCCTAATGAATACGTTCGTCTCGACCGCGGCGGTCGCCGCGGCGGCCGCTGTTGCCATGAACGCGGCCGCCGATGAGCCGCTTGCGATCGATCACAAAGGCATCTTGGCCCGTGTCGAGCAAATCGTCGACCTGCTGCGCACGCGATACATCTGCGACGGATGGAAAATGGATGAGGACGGTGCGGCGCTGGCTCTGGACTACTTCCGAAGACACGTCCATGAACCCGCCTTCAAGGATGCCATCATTAACGAGATGAGATCGATCAAGGCCGAAACGGCTGATGGCCGGCGCGCGAAGGTTTCGGTTCTATTGAATTGCGTAATGCCACGCGAATGGCTCAAGTCGGACGACAAGGCCGAATGAGAGATCAAAGAGGCCCGTGAGCTTTTATTCGAACTCGTCGGGGGCGAGCCGAGTGAGCAGCTGCGCGAGCAGTTCACGACGGCGCTGGGCAGCATCGTCGCCTAGATCAGAAACTGCCGTCAGTCGCACAGCCCAACCCGCCGTCACGCCCGGCGGGCTTTCTATTTTTGAGCGAGCGCAAGGTGGCGCCGCTCAATGGCGATGGTGCCCCCAACCATAGTGGTGGCCGCGTCCCCAGCCGTAGTGATGCCCACGACCGCCGCGATGGCCCCACCCATGGCCGTGGCCATGACCGTGACCGCCCCTGACATGGATGATAGCATTGTCGCCACCGAGAGCATTAGGCATTGCGGCAGGCAGTGCGGACGCTGTTCCTCCGGTAGCAAGGCTTCCGAGGGCAGCAAGTCCAACAAGTGCAAATTTGAGCCTCATGGTTTCCTCCTGTGGCACTCTGGAACGTTGCGCACAGTAGGAAGCTCAATGTGAACGAGGGATGAGCGACGACGTTAGGCGGGGGTCGTCGGCTTGAATTCATGAGCAGCGCGAGCTACGGTCCCCCGCTCGCACGCCTCAAGCCCGCTGGTTCAATTCGGCTTGTTTTTCTCTGGGCTTTGAGAGAAGCGGCGAGGGGTTGATCCGGCTTTTCAGATTGATGCTTTTCGGGCTGACGCGCTTCTACTGGTCGCGCAAATCTGGCGGCCCACCGCCGTTCGAACTTTCTTTGAATATCCCGAGGAACGTCGCACATAACCCACCTCCGGGTTCAGCCCCCTCGATGGGGCCTCAACGCGCAAGGCGCTCTAAAGGATCCTACGGGCGCCACTTTCATTGGTTGGTAAGCCACCTTTGACGACGACAAAAATTCCGCTCGCGCGCATGCTCGCTAACGGCGGAGTTGATTCGGCCATGATGCTGGAAGCCGTCGTGCCGCTGATGGGACTGGGCGCTTGCGCCCTGCTGCTCATTGCCTTCTGGGGGCTTACGCGCTAGTTCCAATAAAGACGCCGCCGGTCTCACAAATGCACGCCCGGCGGCGTTTTCTTCCTGAACTGGGATGCTGAAATCCCAGCATCAAACTAACTGCAGGGCCGTGCCGTTAGATTGAAAGCGGGACGGGCACTTGTTGTTACGCCTCGACACCTTGCGGGAGCGGGAACAAGTTTCAATGCTGGGAGTCATGCATATGGCTCCCGCGATCTGGTTGCCCCCCGACCGGGAGTTTAGTGGCGGCCCTGGCGCTCCCTGCGCCGGGGTCACTGTCGGTTAAGCAAGCCGTCGAGGAGGCAGTAATCCTGAGATGCTCGCCGGTTCACGGGCGAACGGGCTGTGGTCAGGGCAAGAAGTCTGCACCTGCCCACTTTCTCTACTGCCAGGCCAAGGCTTGGGTCAGTCTGGTGACGCGCTTTCCTCGTCGTCGACGAGCCGGTGAAAAAGTCGGCTCCTGTTGTCACTCTGATCGGGGCAACGACTGCGCCTGATCGGGCTTGTTGCTCATGCGCTTACCGGCTGCGGCTGGCTTCACAAGCCGGACGTGTTCTCAAGGGCGCGGAGCCTCCGGGCTCCGCGCTTTCATCGGTATAGCAGCGGCTTTGATGGATTTTGGTTTCAGGGCTCTCCGCTTCATGGTCGCGGTTTGCTTCTTCGACTTTAGCGCCTGTGGTCGCTTGTTTGTTTCGCTCACGAATTGCCCCCCTCGAAATTATTCTGGCCACGGACTTGAGCCGGATTTGCGTGACGTGACGAGTCGTAACTGCATTTTGACGGACGAACCTCCTCGTTTGTTGCGGAATTGAGACAGAACCAGCCCGCGCTTATCGTTACCGGCGCCGGCTAGAAAGCGGGCAAGCGGGCTGATGGCGCCGGCGAGCTTGACGCCGTTACCGACACCAATCTGGCCCAATTCGTCAGCCGGACCGAGTCGGAAGAGGCTTGGCGGTCACAATGCCGCTCTACAGCCATTGTCAGAGGACAAGCGGAAGTGGCTCAGACATCCTCGAGCCGACGTAATTGACCCGGATTGGACTTCCTTTGCCAATCGACGGGCGCAGAGTTGACTACACAGATTGGCTCGGCAAGCCCGCGAGGCCGCGCACTTTCGAGATGAGGACAGATGGAGGGATGCAATCCCCGCCGGTCACGCTCAAGTGGCAGATGCTCCTCGCCCGTTTAGGAATTCGTTAACCATCGCGGCCTAGCCTAATTTCATGGCCTGGTCATCATCAGCCGATCCGCTCGGTTCGTTCTACCAGAACAGCCGGTGTCCGCCGAGACGCTGACATATGCCGCGCTAGGTGCGTGCCTGAAAATCTCGCGCCAGTGGCCGCTTGTCGCTTGCTAAGCGACTGCGCTTGCCGCGCTCACTTTCGGAGCAAAATCCTGGTGTATAGCAATCCGTGTCCCCTCATTCCCCAGCTCGGTGGAGCAATTGTGAGGCAAAAATGACCGACATTTGCGAGATGAAGGCGCGCATTACCGTGTTTGGGGTCGGCGGTGCCGGTGGCAATGCAGTAAACAACATGATCGCGGCTGGGCTGCAAGGCGTCGACTTCATCGTCGCCAATACCGATGCACAGGCGCTTACCATGTCGAAGGCCGAGCGTCTCATCCAGATGGGCACGCGGGTGACGGAAGGTCTCGGCGCTGGCTCGCATCCTGAAGTGGGGCGCGCCGCAGCCGAAGAGACGATCGACGCGATCCGCGATTCTTTGACCGGCGCACACATGGTGTTCGTTACTGCCGGCATGGGCGGCGGTACCGGCACCGGCGCAGCGCCCATTATCGCCAAGACCGCGCGCGAGCTTGGCATTCTCACCATCGGCGTAGTCACTAAGCCATTCCACTTCGAGGGCCAGCGCCGCATGCGCCTTGCCGAGGCCGGCATCGCGGAACTGCTGAAGGTGGTAGATACTCTGCTGATCATCCCAAACCAGAACCTATTCCGGGTGGCCAACGAGAATACCACGTTCTCCAATGCTTTCGTGTTGGCCGATCAGGTGCTTTATTCGGGTGTGGCCTGCATCAGCGACCTCATAGTCAAGGAAGGTCTGATCAACCTCGATTTTGCCGACGTTCTCGCCGTAATGCGGGAGAAGGGCAAGGCCATGATGGGCAGGGGCGAGGCTTCTGGCGCAAACCGCGTGCTCACCGCCGCCGTGGCCGCGATTTCAAATCCATTGATCGAGGACCCTTCGATCAAGCGTGCCAGCGGCCTCATAATCTCCATCACTGGCGGCAAGGACCTGATGTTATTCGAGGTCGACGAAGCTGCTACCCGCATTCGCGACGAGGCCGATCAGGACGCCAATATCATCATTGGCGCATCGTTTGATGAAAGCCTGGAGGGTATCGTCCGCGTCTCGGTAGTGGCGACCGGCATCGATAATCTTGACCCGGCACCCCACGCGCAACCAGCGGAAAGCTCACTTACAGAGCTCGCTGGCAGGCTGCGCAACGACAGCCGTCAGGTCGCCGGATCGAGCGGAGTACACCGCTGACCGACGCGCACCGCATCGGCGCTTCGGTCCAGTTCGCGCATTAAAGGAGTCCGATATCGACCTTGGCTGATCCGCGTCCATGAACGCCGGGCACTCGGCTACTTCCCGTTATGGCCCTAAGCAGATATCGACGCGCCCGCAACCGAAGTCGGATTTTGACCCTGACCGGACATCGTTGAAAAAACGTGCGGTTCTAAACCACCTGCGCCTGCGGCGACCAGCAGCTATCCCGCCACGCAAGAGGTGAACTGCATCAGGCCAGCCGGTCGCGCAGCGCCTTAGCGTCCCGCAGGACTGGCGTGTCGAAGCCTTCGGTGAACCAGCCATACACCAGCGCGAGGAGGTCGTGAGCTTCCGTGCACTTGCCTTGATCGCGCCACAGGCGGGCGAGGCTGGTCGCCGCGCGCAACCCAAACGTCTTCGCGCTCTGGCGCTCCGCCACGGCGAGCGCCCGATGATAATTCTGCTCCGCAGCGACTTGGTCGCCTCGCGCATTCATCATATCGCCTCGAATTCGATGCAGCTCGACCTCACCGGACCGCTCGTGGGTCGTCTCGATGAGCTGCGCAGCCTCGACGAGGCAATTCTGTCCCTCCTGCAGATCCCCGACCTTGGCGTGAGCCTCGGCGAGAAAGCAGAGCGCGCGCGGCGTGTGCACGACGGCTCCGGCACCACGAAGCACCGAGAGCCCCCTCGCGAGCATCGCGAGGCCATCCTGCGCCTGTCCAAGTGTTGTCAATGAGCGACCATGCTGGAGAAGTCCGAGGCCCAACCAGAGCGGAAAACCGTGCTCGTCCGAGAGAGCGACCAGCTCTTCTGCGTGCCGCCGTGCGTCATGCGGCAAGCCGGCGGCCGCCTCCACCGCACACACCTTGCTCAACACAAAGGCCACCGTAAACGGATGGTCGAGCCCGCGGGCTTCCGACAACGCCTCGCTCACGCGCGCGCGTCCCTGATCGATGTGGCCCAGAAGCGCCAATGTCAACGCCAAGTGACCCAGGCTCGCTGCGTACGGATCGGCCACCGCTATGGCGGCGCAAATCGCGCGAGCGGCCGGATCTCTCAGGCCATCACACAGATCGAGAAGGGCGCGCGCTGTCACAAACTCCCCGCGAAAGTAGCAACTGGCGCCGTGGATATAGTGACCCAGCAGCAGAGCGACCTGATCTTTTCTAATCTCGCCAAATTTCTCCATCTGCTCGGCAAGGGACACCGCCAGTTCGTGCTCGGACCGAACCATATGGAAACCCCATTGGGAATAGAGCAGCGGGACAAGACGATCCGGCCGATCGAACCGCTCAGCGAGCGCTCGCGCCCTAACAAGGGTATCGCCCACCACCGGCGCCGAATACCCTCGAGCTGCCATCAGCGCCCGCCCCAGGGCAATTTGTAGGTCGAGTTCGTGCTGCACGGGCCGGGAGTTCTTAGGCATGTTCGCCAGCAATTCCAGGCCCTTCTGCAACTGCGCCACCGCTTCCGTCATCGCCGACCGGGCGACCGCTTGCTGGCCGGACTTGAGCCGGTAGCTTACCGCCTTCTCATTGAAACCGGCCTCGGCACAATGATGGGCCATGAGTTGCGGCTGAGCGGCCACGATTTCAGGGAACTGACTCTCCATCACCGTTGAAATGCGGGCATGGATCTGCTGGCGTCGACCGCGCAACAGGGTGCTGTAGACTGCATCCTGCACCAGTGCGTGCTTGAAGGTGTACTCTGCATCGGGTGGGGTGCCCCGCTGGAAGACCAATTCGGCGCCTACGAGCTGGGCCAGGGCCCCGTCCACCTGGTGCTGCGGCACAGCCGCGACGGCGCTGATCAGCTCATGCGAGAACGACCGTCCGAGGGCCGCACCGATCTGCGCCACCTCGCGCACGGGTGCCAAGCGATCGAGCCGTGCCAGGAGCGAGGCTTGGAGCGAGGTAGGGATGGCAAGCCGAAGCACGGGCCCCCTCGCATCAAAGCGGTCGCCGGCGTCGGTCAGCATGTCGCTCTCGATCACCGCCTTGGTCAATTCCTCGATGAACAGCGGCACGCCATCGGTCCGATCGATGATATGTTCGGCGACCTCCTGGGGCAACGCTTTGCCGCCGGTCACCCGCATGACCATTTCGGCGCGCTGTGGACGCGGCAGACGACCGAGGCTGATCTGCGTCACGTGCGAGCGCCCCATCCAGGCCGGCGCGAACTCTGGCCGGAAGGTTATGACCAGCAAGGCCCGGAGGGTGGCCACCCGGTCGACGATGAGGTCCAACAGGTCGAGCGAAGTGGGGTCGATCCAGTGCACATCCTCGAACACCATCAGTACGGGCCGACGCGCCGCCAGTCCCTCGAGCTGGGCCAGGAGGGCCCGAAGCGTATTCTCCTTGCGCTTCTGTGGTGTGAGGCTGAGCGGTGGATAGCGATTGCCGATCGGCACGGACAGCAGGTCCGCGATCAGAGGGACGGCCTCGTTGAGGTCAACGGTTGCCTCCGCAAGCAACGCCTCGAGCTTGTCCAACCGCTGCGGGTCCGTATCGTCACGCCGGAATCCCGCTGCCCGCTCGAGCTGTGAGATGGTCGGGAAAAGCGTGCTGTCCTGATGGTGCGGCGAGCAGAAACGGCGCAAGCGGATGTGTGGATCATCGCTCAGCCGCTCCACCGCGGTCTCGGCGAGGCGCGATTTGCCGATGCCGGGCTCACCCGATATCAGCACGACCGAGCCATCGCCGCGTTTTATCTGCTGCCAGCGGCACATCAGCAGCTCGATCTCCTCATCGCGGCCAAGCAGTGGCGTTCTGCCTACGCGCAAAGCCTTGAAGCGGCTATCGACCGCGCTCGCGCCCATGACTCGCCAGACCGGCACCGGGTCGCTGAATCCTCTGATGGACACGGTCCCGAGAGCGAGATACTCGAAGAGTCCTCCGACGAGGCGGCGGGTGCTGCCGTCGATGACTACCGTGTCCGGCTCGGCCAGCGCCTGAAGCCGCGAGGCCAGATTGGGGGTCTCACCGACCACCTCATGCTGCTGGGACCCGCCATCCCCGATGAGATCGCCGACGATCACCAACCCGGTGGCAATGCCAACTCGCACTCGCAATCTTGCCCCCGGACCGACATCGAGTTCTGCCACGGCCGCGACCAATGCCAGCCCGGCGCATACCGCGCGCTCAGCATCGTCCTCATCCGCCCGCGGATAGCCGAAATATGCGAGCACGCCGTCGCCCATGTATCTGGCAACGAACCCGCCAAATTTCTCGATCTGCTCGGCGCAGCAGCGATGGTACGCGCCCATGATTTCCTGCAAGTCCTCAGGGTCGAGCCTTGTCGAGAGCGCTGTCGAACCAACAAGATCAGCGAACATCAGCGTGAGATGACGTCTCTCGGCCGCGGTCCGAGGAGCTGGCGCGGGCCTCGGTCCGGCCTCATCGAATTCCGCAATCGCGCGCAATATCTTCCTGCGATGGCCGAGCGATACACCGATTTTTTCGAGGTCATGGTCGGTCAGATCGCGCAGAACGCTTGGATCAATGTCGTTCTCGGCAAAGCGCTGCGCGTATTGCCCAAGCCCAAGCTTCTCGAGCCACTCCGCAATCTGCTGCATTGGCTCCACCGACATCTGGTTGACGGCCGGCCGAATTTTAGACCACAGCGAAGAAACGTTATCCCGATGTTTCCGGAATAGCACGTCTTGTTTACAGCAGTTCGCCTGCGTGGGCCTTCGATTATTTGCCAAGGTGGTGCGTCAGTACGGATGTTCGCTACCAAGAAGCGCATGGCATGATGAGAACAACTGTACGCGCCCGATTTCGGCAGCAAGCACCGTTGCGCGACCGGACCAATGTGACCGGTACCGGCAACCAATTGAGCGGGTCCATGAGCCGGCGACAAAGGATTGCGTGACGTCCGGTTCTGGCACTTTTGCGAAGTAGCGCCGGACGCCGATTATCTCCGATGCCGGGGGTAAATCAGAAGCTATCGCCGAGCGGTCAAACCGACCCGACTGACCCTAAGCTGGCGTTGCCCTTAGGCCGCCTCGGATGTCCGCGCCGCTCGCATCGCGTCTGCGGGAACCGAAACATTTTCTGGCCTGAATGATTTACTCTTGGGGCTTCGCAAGATGCGAGGCATTCATGAACCCTTTCTCGGCGAGCGACGTATTCCTTACGGTCGCGATCATGAGCGTCACTTTCCTGGCCGAAATCGCTCTTTTCATCTTGATTGGACTGATCTGAAAGGATCGCGCCGTGCTGTACAGCGCGCAGCCAGTGCGAGGGTCTAGTTCTCCGTCATCCTGATGGTTGAGACCGGCCATCTTCCGTCATGGCCTTTGATCGAAATCCGAAGCCCGTGCAATTCATCCAGCCAAACGTGCTCGACCGTGCCTGCTTTTCCATCGGTAAGGACGACGCCTTTGCCGATCAATTCGGCTTGCGCCTCGCCGTACTCATTCAGGATTCTTGACGCACGGCGCTTCACCGATGGCATTGCTCATCCAATTCGGCCGAACCGTCGTTGGCTGAAGCGGCGAACCTGTCCCAGCGCTCAGTCGTTGGAATGATCGATGGTGATTGCTCATCCAATTCGCGGAGCCGGTCGATTTGCTGTCTAAGTCCCTCTGGTAGTCCCGGCTCTGGCTGCAGCGACTCGCCCAATCTCTCGCCGATCTCTCGAACGATGGCGCGGCTGTGCGTGTGGTCAAGGTCAACGCGATGGTCCATGCAATTGCTTTCGTTCCGTAAAGCCAACGCCAGCCATGTCCAACGCCGTAGCCTCAATGGAGGCGCGGCCAGCAAGTTTTGAATGGAACCGGAGACCGCCGCTTTTGGCTATCTGCGCGAGCGCTCGTTTTGACAACAGCGGGTCTTTGGTAACGACCTTTGGCTATCCGCGACATGCGCCGGCCTTTTTTGCCAGCGAGCGGCGGTCTCGTATTCTTCTAAAGCCTGGCGTGCGCTTTCGTTCCTTTGATTCCGATCGCGACGCGATGTTCCATTCGGAGGAACCCGGAGTGGGAGATCGACGCATCTCACAAGGCTTACCGAGTTCGCGCTCGACGCCATCGTTGCGCGCGGGAACCATTTATGAGAGTGCCGAGTTAGTTCATGGGGCGATGAAGGGACCATCGTCATGAAGACCAAATATCTCGCTGCGATCGCGATAGCTGTTCTTGCCGCTTGTAGTGGGCTGGTCGTGAATTCCGTCGGCTCGCTTCATCCCGAAAAGCAGTCCACGCTGTCCGCCAGACAAGTAGCGGACCGACTAGCTGGATCTTTGGATCCGTATTTGACACGGTCTGGTGGCTAACAGCCGGTGTAACTCAGAATGCGTTGGCGGCGCTCCTAAGTCATGAGGCATCGTGCCCGTTCGCCAAGCTAGGCTGTAACATATCCCATGGCGCTCGCACCCATACGTGGCGTTCCTCGTCTGTCAGATTGGGCTGCTTCTGCGTACGCCGCAACGTCGTGTCCGTTACTTCCGATATTGGCCCTTAGCGGACCTACGCGCGTCCCAGATTGAGGTCGCAAATGTCCCCAAAGGCGACATTGCATCCTTTCAGACAGCCGCGCGCACTCGCGATGAAATTCACCAGCGCGGTGCTCGTACTTGCGGGGGCCGCTATCTCGGTCGTCCTATGCGACCCGCTTTATGCCGGGCGGCTGCCATGTCCCTTCGCCCGGCGGCAAGATCGAAGGTGCTTCCGTCCTCGGCCAATATAGGCGCATCACAAGATAGATCGTGTCGTTCGGAGCAGGCAACCAGTTGGCTTCCTTGTCGGTGCCCGGCGACTTATTCTGGATATAAAGGGTCAGCGATCCGTCGGAGTTCGTCTTCATGTTGGGCAGCAT
>NZ_AUGA01000060.1:0-41612 GCF_000426785.1 Bradyrhizobium sp. th-b2 | reverse complement strand
ATATGCGCTGCCAAGAGAATGGCATCGAACATCGGCTGACCAAGATCAAGCATCCCTGGACCAATGGGCAGGTCGAGCGCATGAACCGCACGATCAAGGAAGCGACCGTCCAACGCTATCATTACGATCGACACGATCAGCTCGAAGCACACCTTGCTGACTTCATTAACGCATACAACTACGCTCGGCGGCTGAAGACCCTGAAGGGCCTCACGCCCTACGAATATATCTGCAAAGCCTGGACAAAGGAGCCCGAACGATTCACCCTCAATCCGCTCCAGCAAATGCCGGGACTAAACACCTAGTGCGCAATTGCGCACGGGAGCCGGGACCCATGACCACCGATTTTGGTTGTCGTAGCGATCGTGGCCGCAGCGTCGCGCAACAATTGCCATTTGGGGTAATGGGTCCTGGCTCCCGTGCGCAATTGCGCACTAGGCCAGGACGACGATGAGGATGGTTCTCGATTCAACCTGTCAAACCGCGCGGTGTCATCGCCCGGCTTGACCGGGCGATCCAGTATTCCAGAAACAGTTGTGCTTGAGTGGATGGGCCACGGCGTACTGGATCGCCCGGTCGAGCCGGGCGATGACAGTGTGAGTGGGGATACAGCTTCGCGTTCTCACGACATGAATTGCCCGAGTCTTGCTCTTCGTTCCGCCCTCTCGTTGAGCAGAGGGCGCAGGGAAAGCCGGGTGCCGATCGCACCCATGGGCCCCGAGCAAAGGTAGAAAGCTCGGGGGTAGGACCACAGGTGTAACCGGAGCAATCCGGCTTTCCCTGCGCGATGGGTTACGGCTTATTTCGTGCTCTCCCCGGCGAGACTGGGCTTGTTTGTCACCGCCTTCGCAGAAACGCGTTCGCGTTTCGCAAGGGGACACCGGCCACTAGGGCGTCAGGACCACACGGCCTGATGTCCAGCCCCTTCACCGCATGAAAAATGTGGGCTTTTCAATACCTTGGAAAACAGCAGGGACCGAGCGGGTGGCTCAGGCCCCGTTTAGGCCCCAGCACAGATCAGTTTGAAGGCTGAGCCGATCTGGGGCGCCTTGGCCTCCGCCGCCGCGATGCGCCGCCCTGTTCAGCTGGAATCAGCACCGCCAGCTTCTGAAAGCGAGCGCGCTAACGTGCCTGACGGCATCGCCTCGGTGCGGCCACCCTTCCTAAATTTACCTTGCGCGGTAATTCTAGCCGCTGGAGCGCCGCGCGGTGCCTTCGGCACCTTGCCGATCTCTTCTCCGATCGGCACACTCCGCGCGCAGGCGTATCTCGCAGGCCTATCGCTCCGCTTCGATGTTGTGCGTCTTAGCAGCGGAACGAACAAGCGAAGCGCCGATCTCGCTGACGCACGAGGCGCTAAAAACGCGCTGCTCGTTCTCTTATCTGAAAACAACTTCCATCGAGCCCAACTGGCCTCGCTTGGCCTTATCTGTTTGCTTGCACAAAATTGGCCGCAGCGAGATGCTTGCGTGAGGCGGTGCAGTACGCCGCATGATGCCAGAGGATAACGACGATGGCACGCTCCCGCGAAGCAAACAGCAAGAAGTACGCAGCTGTGCCGAGGCTCAGTTACAGCGTTGATGAATTTTGCACCGCGATGAACATCAGCCGGTCCTTGTACGAAAAAATGAAGCGAGCCGGTTGGAATCCGCGCGAGATGCGGATCGGCAAGGCCGTGCGGATCAGCAAGGAGGCCGCCGCGCGGTGGATCATCGAGCGCGAGGGCATGAGCAGGCCGGACGCTGCCTGAACAAACGGGAGACCCCAGAGGCCACGGCCCCTTGGGGCAGAACTACTTCATCGGCGGGCATGCCGGAGATCAACGCGCGGTCCTGTCAACGGGAGACACCGAACAGGTACTGCCAACGCTTTCGCCCCTTGCGTCTATTGCGACGGCTTGAAGCGCTGAACAGCGGCGTTGCTCCCATGCCCAACATCATCCCTTTTTCCACATATCCAAACAAAAGGCCCCGGAGGGGAATCCGGGGCCCTGAACTGTTCTGACCGTTGGCGCGGTCAGACCGAGCAAGCCAGAACCCTCCGTCTATGCCGCGCCCCTGAAAATTTCAAGTGGGACAGGCGCACGCCGATGACCGATCCGCGCGACGACATCGCCCGACAGATGGAGCCCATCGCGCGCAGGCTGCTCGGCGAGCCAAACGAAGCGCTGTCGTCGGAAGGCGAACTGCGGTTTGGCAACCACGGATCGATGGCTATCAATTTGCAAACAGGCTGCTGGTTCGATCACGAGCGCGGTGTCGGCGGCGGCGTGCTCGCCCTAATCAAGGATGTCACTGGCGTCGATGGCCGCACCTGGATCGAGCGCAACGGCTTTGAGGCTGAGCGTGCCGCGCCGCGCAAGGCGAACGGAAGGCAGCGAGCGCCGCTCGGTAAGATCGTCGCTACCTATCCGTACCGTGACGCCAACGGCGAGCTGCTGTTCGAGGTGCTGCGCTATTCGCCTAAAAATTTTCGCCAGCGTCGTCCCGATCGGAACAGCCCCGGCAAGTGGATATGGGATGTCGAGGGCGTGCCGCGTGTGCCCTACCGCCTGCCCGAACTTAACGAGCAGATCGAGCTAGGGCGCAGGGTCGTCATTGTCGAGGGCGAGAAAGATGCTGATCGGCTCTGGGGCCTCGGCGTCCCGGCCACATGCAATGCCGGTGGCGCTGGCAAGTGGCACGATGACCTGACCGCGTTTTTTGTGGGTGCTCATGTCGTCGTCGTTGGCGATCACGATCCGCAGAAGCGACACCAGAAGACCGGCGACCTGATGTTTCATGAGGACGGCTCGGCGATCTTCGCCGGACAGGATCATGCGCAGGCGGTGGCGCGCGCGCTGTCAGGAGTAGCGCGGGTCCGCGTGCTGGATCTTTCCAAACATTGGCCCGATATCCCGCCGAAAGCCGACATCAGCGATTGGCTGGCGCTCGGGCATTCGCGCGAAGACCTCGACAGACTGCTCGATCAGGCCGAGGATCATCGGCAGGCCAAGGTACTTGGCGAGTGGGATGCGGGCACCGATAAGCAATATCTCCCGCCGCCGCGCGGCTGGCTGCTGGGCACCGCCTTCTGTCGCAAATTCATTTCATCCATCGTCGCACCCGGGGGCGTCGGCAAGAGCGCGCTGCGCCTCGCACAGTTGATCTCGCTCGCCATCGGTCGCCCGCTTACAGGCGAGCATGTCTTCCAGCGCTGCCGCGTGTTGATCGTCAGTTTAGAGGACGATGCCGATGAGTTGCGCCGCAGGTTGCGCGCAGCCTGTCTGCATCATGGTGTGGCACAGCCCGAACTGGAGGGCTGGCTGTTTCTGGCATCACCCGGAGCCGATGGCGGTAAGTTGATGGTGCCCGATCAGCACGGCAGGCCCGTGGTCGGCGCGCTGGCGGGAAAGCTGGCCGCCACAATCATGGATCGCAAGATCGATATCTGCTGCATCGATCCGTTCGTGAAGAGCCACAGCGTCGAAGAAAATTCCAATTCGATGATCGACAAGGTGGTGCAGATACTTTCCGACATGGCAGGGGCCCTTAACTGCGCCATCGATCTGCCGCACCACACCGCAAAGGGGCAGGCCGATCCCGGCAACCCGGATCGTGGTCGTGGCGCGTCTTCGATGCGGGACGCTGGCAGGCTGGTTTACACCCTGACGCCGATGACGCCTGAAGAGGCGCAGGCCCTCGGGGTGAGCGAGGCCGAGCGCCGCAGCCTGATCAGACTCGACAGCGCCAAGGTCAACATCATGCCACCGATGACAGCGGCAAAATGGTTCCGACTGGTTGGTGTCGAGATCGGCAACGAGACGGACGGCTATCCGAGCGGCGACAACGTCCAGACGGTCGAGGCGTGGTCGCCACCGGGGCTGTTCGCCGACATCAGCGTCCCGGTCCTGAACGCCATCCTCGACGACATCGAGGCGGGCCTGCCAGACGGGAACCGATATAGCGATGCACCCAATGTCACCGACCGCGCCGCCTGGCGCGTGATCGATAGGCACTGCGGCAAGGGTGAAGGTCCAGCCCGGCAGATCATCAAGATGTGGGTCGGCGCCGGCCTTTTGATCCAACATTCCTATGAAAACCCGACCACCCGGAAGCCCGTCAAAGGTCTTCGGGTGGATGCCGTAAAGAGGCCGTCATGAGGGCTGCGCCGTTGACCCGGTTTCAATGGCGCATCAAGGGCGCAAGCGGTCTGCGCCGTTGTTACCGGAGCGCCTATAGTAAAAACCAATGGCACATTGGGTGCGCCATTATGGTTTTTCTAACGGCGCTCCAATGGCGCAGCATCGGCCAAAACCACGCTAGGACGGAACCCAAGGAATCGCGCCAACGGAGCCGGTATCATGGCGCACGGGCTGCACGCGGTACTGGGGGGACGATGCCGACCGCAGGCGGCCGGTCATGAACCGGGCCGATCCCCGCGCCCTTGAGGCCTATGGCGGTTTGATCGAAGGCGTCCATATCGCGGGCTACACCTTCGAGCGCGCCTGCGGCAAGCTGGAATGGCTGCTGGAGCAGGATCGCTGGCGCGGCGTCGGGAATGGCTTCGATGACGTCAACGCCTTCATGGCTTCTGTCAGGCTCGACAATTTGAAAGCGGTCGCCGAGCAGCGCAAGCGAGTCGCACTGCGGATCAAGCAGCTGCAGCCGAAGGTCTCGAACCGCGCCATCGCCAAGTCTCTGGGCGTTAACCGCAGCACAGTGGATCGCGACACTGGCGCAAATGCGCCACCGACTACAAGGAAGGCCAGCAATATCAACGGCGGCCAGACGCGAGCTGGCGCAAATGCGCCACCTGTCCTGACCGGCGCGGTAGCTGCGCGAACCGTCGAGGCCAAGGAAAGCAAAGAAGAGCGGCAGGCCGAGAAGCTGGAAGCGCGCGTGCAACGCGAGGCCGCGCTCGGATCGAAGCAGCTGGCGCTGCCTGACAAAAACTATGGCGTGATCGTCGCTGACCCGGAATGGCAATTCGAGTTCTATTCGCCGCGCGGCTCGCTCAACTCTTCGCCGGACAACCATTATCCGACATCGCCGCTCGCCGCGATCAAGGCGCGCGATGTGCCGAGCATTGCGGCGGACGATAGCGTGCTTTTCCTCTCGGCCACGGTGCCAATGCTGCCGCGGACGCTGGAGGTCATGGCGGCGTGGGGGGCTTCGCGTATGTAAGCAACTTCGCCTGGATGAAGGACAAGGCGGGCACTGGCTACTGGAATCGGAATCAGCACGAGCTGCTGCTCGTCGGCAGAAAGGGCGACATCCCGGCGCCGGCACCGGGGATGCAATGGGAATTCGGTGATCGAGGCTCCGGTCAGCGACCATTCGGCGAAGCCCGAGCATGATCGAAAGCTATTTCCCGACGCTGCCGAAGATCGAGCTGAACCGGCGCGGCCCTGAGCGAGCTGGATGGGATGCATGGGGCAACGAGGCGGAGGGTGCCGCACATTTTGAAGCCGACTGAAGATGCACAAGCGCACACCACCGGGTCGTAGCAGTTCTCCGGGTGCCGCACGCGCCCGCAACTTTCGGGCTCGGCAGCGCGCCGGATACAAAATGCTGCATGTCTTGGTGGACGAGCGCCGGTTCGCTGCGGCCCTGCGCGCGAGAGATCAGTTGGAAAGCGCTGCCCCAACCAAAGACATCGAGACGGCAGCCAGTGAAGTGCTGTCCAGTTTCTGTGACCGCTGGCTCGGAAAGAAACCGTGCGCGTGACGATCCAGAGCCTAGTTGCGGGCTTATAGTTGTCACATGCAGACCACAAGAGCACTTGTTCCAGAGGATTTGCAGAACTCACATCATGAGCGCCGCAGCTGGCATCGCGCCATCACCGCCAGCGCGCTCGCGACTTTGCAACGCTCCGATCCTGCTGACATCCTAAGAGCTGCCTGGCCCAGAGATGATCAAGCAGCCCTGATCCTGCGCGCCGCACAGAGCCCAACCAGCACAGAGGACTTCCCTGCCTTCGACAAAACGGGCCTATTCCAAAGTCTCAGCCCATCAAGCGCGGCGGTCGCGTTGTTCGAGCGCGGGCTGAAGCTGGACTTGAGGGGCGTCAACACCATCAGCATCCCGAATATCGCCACCTGGGAGCCGCAACCGATCTTCGTTACTGAGGGAGGAGCAGGACCGAACGTGCAGTGGGGGCTGGGCAGCACCACCGTTGGACCGACCCGAAAAATATTAATCATGGCAGCGACGACCGCCGAACTGGAAAATGCCACTCCCGAGGCGGCATCCGCCATCATTGGTCGGCTTCTCGCCGACGCATCGAACAAGTCCATCGATACAGTCGCCTTTGGCACAGCGGCGGCTGATGACGCGCAACCAGCAGGATTGTTGCATGGCGTTGCACCGCTTGCAGCCGTCGCCGCCGGTCCGGATGCAATGGCTGAAGACCTCGGCGGTCTGATCGGCGCTATCGGCACGTCGGGGATCGATTCCTTCGGAGCCGTATTCGTCTGCTCGCCGCGTGAGGCGACGGTCATCAAGACCAAGGTTGGCCCGAAGTTCGATCATCCGGTTCTCTCGACGCTGGGGCTGCCAGCAAAGACCGTTGCCTGTTTCGCGCTCCCTGCGGTCGCATCAGGCTATCAGGACGCACCCCAGATCGAGACCAGCAGGACCGCGACCGTTCACTTTGAAGATGACAGCCCAGTGGACATTGTTGGATCAGGCGGTGCAGTAGCGCTGCCAACCAAGACCGCCTTCCAGACCGATCTGATCTCGATCCGAGTGCGCGCCCGCGCGGCATGGGCCGTCACGCCGGGCGGAGCGCAGGTCATCAACAACGTTAATTGGTGAACGTCATGACCGACAAACACCGCGAGACCGACTGGTCTGCCTGGAACAACTGGTGCGACTCACGGATCGACGCCAGACGCAGCTTTGATCGCGCAGTGCTCGTCGAATTGATCGCCGAATTGAAGGCCATGATCCAGGATCAAGACGAGAAGTTGAATAGACAAGCCGAGAACATTCGCAGCCTTGAACTCAAACTGGTGGAATTGGTGGGCGCGAACGACGTGCGGTCAGCTGAGGACCATGAAACCAGCGTCAGGCTGGCAGAACACCAAATCGCGATTGCCGAACTGCGCCGCTTGGCAAATGCAGAGCAGGCCAAGGTGATCGACCTGCCGGACGCGGTGCAGCGGCCCGGGCTGAACTAAAAAACGCTGTAGCGTCACGAGACACCGGGGGTGTTTATGCAGCGGCGGCACCGCTTATCCGCCCGCCAGATCCGTTCCGGCCGGTGAATTGAGGGCGACTTCTAGCGCCCGCTTCTCGATACTGTCTGCTTTGGATTTCAATGCCTTCACTCGTTTCCGCGCGTCAAACCAAAGGGAGCCAAGTATCAGCGGCGCTGGCAGAAAGGAGCCCGCTATTGCGAAAACGGCAAACCACTCGAAGCCATCCAATATTTGATCATCGGCTTTGAATGCAATGACAATGAGGAATGCGGCCAATATGACCGCTACGGCTGAGTTGAGTGCGACGCACCATCGGTATTCCCGGAAAAATTCAATCTTGAAGAGTCCATATCTACTTTCAACCCAGTTCAGCTCCTCTTCAAGGTCGCGGCAGGGCCGTTCTGCTTCTGGTAAGCTGAATAACCTCTTTATTCGAGCGATACGGCGTTCAAGCGGAGCAACGCCCAGCTCTCCGTAAAGCTGAAGAACGGCAGTCCCGACGTGCAAGCCAACCCCTAGTTGCACAATACTGGAAAGGTCGCCATACTTCATAAATTGACTTTACCCCGTAACGCGCGATTCGTGGCATATAACCCTAATATTCTCCAAGAAGCTCTTCGTGCGCGGCGGCTGACTCCCGCCAAGCTGTCGGAGCGGCTGGGCATGGACCCCACCGAGCTGGCTCGGGAGCTGCGTCGTGACCCAGAGCCGAAGCGAGACCTCCTTCGGTCGGTTGCGCGCGAACTGGTTTTACCAGCATTCGCGTTCTACATGCAGCGGCTCCCCGCCCTAGAGGAGTCCATTCCGGATTTTCGCTCGCTCATCCCCGAGCCAGGTCCGAAATCGCGGGAAACGGTTGAAGCAATCAAACTCGCTGAAGGCATTCAGAAGTCGCTAATCCAGTTTGAAGCTTCCGCCGTAACTGGTCTGCCCGCGTTCACGGCCGAAACGGACGAAGACATCGACCGTTTTGCGCTCAAGGCCCGCGCTCACTTTTCCATAACGCTTGAGGATCAGCAGGAAACCCGAGACGCGAGGACATTCTACGTCCTAGTGCGCAGGAAGATCGAAGAAAAGGGTGTCGTGGTTCTGCAGGACTCGTTTCCGCGCGAGGATGGCAGCGGGTTCTGTCTGGCGCACCGTACTCACCCTCTAATCCTGATAAATACCAAGCAGCAGACCCGGGCGCGCCGACTATTCACGCTCGCGCACGAACTTGCTCACGTACTTATGGGAATGTCCGGCATCTCTGACCCGTTTGTCAGAAGAAATGCGATAGAGCGGCGCTGCAATCGTTTCGCTGGCAGCTTTCTAGTTCCGCAGGCTTACGTCCCCAGTCTACTTGGCGTGCCTGTCACACGTGATCCTGACTTGGATGATGTGAGGTGGGCGGCTCGCAAGCTTAAGGTGAGTCAAGAAGCAACCGTCCTGCGTTTAGAGCAGCTCAAGATTTATAAAAATGGCAGCCACAGTAAGTGGCTCGCATTGGTCCACAACGACAATCCGGACTATTCCGAAAAGGGAGGCGGAGGCAAACAACCGCCTGCCCAAGAGAAGGTAAAGCTGGCAAAATATGGGTTCACGTTTGCCAGAGCCTTCAGGCAATTTTTGGAGCATGGGATCATTAGCGAAATTGATCTCTATCGCGCCTCTGGACTGAAGCCGAAATACCAAAAATCCTACTTTGAGTACGTGAACTCGCTATCCGCTAACGAGCTCCGTAATTTGGAGCTGGATGATGGCTAAGAAGCCGGACTCCGATTGTTCATGTGTGATTGACACAAGCGGGCTGCACGAACTGGCGAATGCCACCGGCAATCTGAAGGCAGCGCTGATTGCACGTCTCGAGGACGGCACGATTGGTGTGCCTAGCTGGGCTTTGCAAGAACTCAGGGACCTTTACGAGGACGATGCAGACGAACTCGCCCCGTACATTGTTAAAAAAATCCAGTTGAGCACGCATGTGGAAGTGCGGGCCGCGCGCATTACGGAAGAGTTGAACTTGGGGTTTTCGCGAGGAGCGTACGACAATCACGTTGAACTCCACACCGCATCGGTAGCGCTGAACAAAGGATACACCGTCCTTACATCCGCGAACAACCTCGCTGCTTACGATGGGATGGATTGCGCCGTTATGGATCTCGCAGATTGGGTGGAAAATGCCGCATAAGTCGGATCGGGATCAGGTGGGAGACCTCCGACGCCCGCAATGTTAGAGCGCTTTGAGCTGCACTATGCACGCGAACTTTACCTGCAGTTTTTGGTCCTCTGATGGTCCGAACGACGATCATAATACGCTGCTGCACGATCCTCCTTTTCGGTCCAACGCGCGACAATTTTGAGCCAGCCGGATAACGGTCGCTGGAGCGCTGCGCCCGCAGCTCTCCAATAGGCGCGGTTCCCGAGGGGTAGGATATTTGGTCAGACTCAACTACTGTAGCGTGTGGTCGCTTTTATGACGTTTGCTGCTTGCGCGGCGGAGCTACATTTCATGCAGAAGAACATTGTCGTCTATTCCGACGGCACGGGTCAGGACGGGGGCGTTCGCCCTGAGCAACGCATCAGCAACGTTTACAAGCTGTATAGGTCGTCCCGCGTGCATCCGGACAACCCGATCAACCCTATCGAACAGGTTTGCTTTTATGACCCTGGTCTAGGAACGGATAGCGGCGCAGGCGGGCTTACCGGCATCATGCGCAAAATTGACAAGCTGCTGCAGTCGGTGACCGGTCGCGGCATCACCAAGAACATGGCCGACTGCTACGAGTTCATCATTAATCACTACCAGGAAGGTGACAGGGTTTACCTGATCGGCTTTAGTCGTGGCGCGTACACTGTCCGCTGCCTTGCCAACACGCTCATGCTGTGTGGCATTCCGACAAAGGCGGAGAACGGACCGCTGCTGCGCTACCGCAAGCAGGTTCACGATATCGCTAGGGAAGCAGTTGAAACCGTCTATGAGCATGGCGCTGGACATGCGCGTGCCGACTATGAGACCGAGCGTGACGAACAGGCCCGAAGATTTCGCGCGAAGTATGGCTCGAATTTTGTCGGTGAGGATACCGACAAGGATCGGTCAAATGCGGCGGCGTACTTTGTTGGCGTCTTTGACACTGTCGCCGCGCTCGGCGCCAGCGGCATGCGCAGGTTCTTGATTCAAGCGGGCCTGACACTTCTCTTCACCGGCGTCGCCACCGTAGCGTCTGCTGTACTCGCGGTCGTGCCGTCGCTAATCGCAGACTACTATCTTGGCTTCGGCTTCTGGTGGTCAGAACTTGCGATAAGTGCTGCTCTGGTCGTGCTGTTGGTTCTTTGGTTTCTGCACAGGCAGCGCGCGCAATACACGAAGACAATCTACGATTACCCCAAGAAGGGCGAAAACCGCTCCCATCAAGCCGAATGGAAGTCGGGGAACTTCGACCGCCTCCTGTCGAGGTATGTCGGCACGGCCCGTTCCGCCAACGCCATCGACGAGAGGCGGAAGGATTTTGACCGCGTCACTTGGGGCCAAGCAGACAGCACGCACTTGTCGCAAGCGTGGTTTGCGGGCAACCACTCCGACGTCGGTGGCAGCTATCCGGAGACGGAGTCTCGGCTTTCTGATATTTCGCTGCAGTGGATGCTGGAAGAGATCCTTGCGCTAGAACATCCGATCAAGTTCGGACCGGTAACGGTCAACGATGAAGCCGTGGCCGGTACAAGCACAACAGGCACACCTCTGCATCTCTACCCTGATGCAACGAGCATGCAGCACAGCGAGATTGCGGGTACGAGAGACGCAATTGATGCATTTAGAGAGCGGTTGCCCCGCATCCTTCGAGGCCTTCTGGCTAACGCCAACTATGAGATTATCAAGCGATCCATTCTACCTCAAGCGAAGATTCATCCGACGGTGAAGGAGCGGTTTGCGCTGGAAACGATTATTGATTGCGCAAGCGACAAAGTCGGCGAATACCGCCCGGAAGCACTTCGTGAACACGATGACTTCAAACAGTTTTACATTGTCTCACCGGCTTCGGATGCGCCGCCCGGCAGAAGCGAAGAACCGGGACCTCCAGCTGCATCCAGCCCGGCACCCTCGGCCTAACCTGCCGCCTCGACTGCGTAAAGATGCGCACGCAGTACGCTTGTCTGGAGAAGATGCAAAGTGAAATACGATGCCGTCACATTAGACACCAACATATTTGACCAGAAGCACTTGAATCTTGAGCGCGGCATTCTTGCGCAGTTTAAACAATTCGCCGAAGGCTCTGCAACATTCGTTCTGTCTGAAGTTGTGCTGAGGGAAGTTTTCCGACACCTGCAATCTGACGCCGATCTCGCGAAACAACAGCTAGAAACCGCTATACGTCAAAGTGCACTTGCACGGCTTTTCGACGCGAAAACGCTAGCGTCGCTAAAAACGCTCGTCGGCGGTGGCCTCGACGCATCCGACGCGGCGAACCGTAGTCTCAGGAACTGGACTGGGCTCACCGGCTGCGAGATCGTTCGCGCGTCAGGCGCGAACATCGAACGCTTAATCGAAATGTACTTTGCTCCAGAGGTGCCTTTTGAGGCGGGCAGAAAGCACGAATTTCCGGACGCAATCGCGCTTATCACACTTGAAGATTGGGCGAAGACCAACGGCAAAAAGCTGCTCGCGATTACGCGCGACAAGGGCTGGATTTCCTTTTGTGGAAAGTCCGAATGGATTGACGCAGAGCAAGATGTTTCAAGTGCGCTGCAGCGCTTCCAGGCCCACACGGAAAGCGCCCGCCGGTTAGTTGCATCCCTGCTTAGCTCAATAGCTGCGGGCGGTCGACAAGACTTTAAAAACGAATTGGACCAACGGCTGGGTAGAGAAATCGCAGAAATCGAACCGGAGATCGAGGCATATTCGGACGACTTTTACTGGAGCGTCGTTGATTTTGATGTCCGACTGAAGGACATCAGCCCCCTTACGTCTGCCGACTCCTTCAAAATCATACAAACACAAAAGGATGGTTTTGTTGCTCAGATAACCGTCGAGACTACCGCTCGAGTGAACGCGGAGTTCAATTACTTTGCTGACGCAGCTCATGACCGCAAGATCGGTGAGAGCCGTGAGAGCATTGCGGCGGAGTTTCGCGCCGATGTTCTCGTAAGCATACGAGGGGACGCCGTCGATGACTGCACGTTGGCCGATGTTGAATTGGTCAACGCCCCCGTTGAACTGGACTTTGGTGACATTGGCCCGGACTATTCAGGCTATGAGGAATGACGATCCGGTCAACCGCGCCGCCGGAGCGAAGACAGCTTCTGTAGCAGACCTCGTGCGATGAACTACTTGTGCCCGCATCAGCGGACATCGGCCTCTTGTTGGTTTCCTTAACAAAGTGCGCGCCTGCTGAGCGCACTTTTTATCATCAGGCTCTCAAAAGTGCGCGGATGGCTGCAGCGGTTTGAGGCTATCTCCGCTATGTGGTGGGGGCAACTCGGTTTGACGCATGTAGCGCGGCTCCGGCCAGCCGGGCGGGACATTTGGGCGGGGGGGATGGTCGCCGTTTGTAGACGGGCACCGTTCCCGAGCGCTGGCGGCGCTGCCGAATGAACGGCTGCACATTGTCAATTTGCCTCAAGAACAATTTTCCATCAACACCCTGTGAGGCCGGTGACATGCGCGCATCCGCCTTGCGACTCACCGATAAACGTCGCTGATGGGATGGCTCTCCGCCTGCAGCGCCAGCCGCATCACTCCCAGTGACATCCAGGCCCGTCGGGGTGAGTGCGACGGCATCGACGCAGAACGCGCCAAGGGCTAAATCGCGCTTTGTTGCCGCTCATGGTAGACCTTAAGGGGGAGACCATGGGGGCATTGATGATCTACAGTCGTAAACTAGGCGACGAGGAGTTCCTTTGGCGTAAGACGATGAACCGCCATTTTCGAGCCCTCTGGGACAATGCAGGCTATGGAAATAAAGAACATCCTGGCCGAAAGTACGGGAGTGCTGCAGTTGTCCGACCACCGAGCGCCGAGTGGTTTCGCGCTTACCACCTTTGCCCGTCCGAGTACGCGATCAGCAACATCGTTTTCAGCAGGCTTAAGGTCGGACAAATTTCTGATCTGAATGATCCGTTCGAGCTGCTTGCATACCAGAAGGGAGGAAAGCATCAGACCTTCCTCGACTACCGGAAGGAATTTGACCATTCATCGGGACTGCTTTGTTTCAGTGAAGATTGGACCGACCCCGTCTTATGGAGCCACTACGCAGCCAAACACAGTGGTATGTGTCTTGGTTTTGATATTGATCGAAGCCTAGTACTTAGAAAGGTTAGCTACAGAACCGAACGCCTAGGCCGCCGAGTAGGCTCATTGCCAGCGGAAAGCCCCTTGCCAGTGGAAATAGATCAAGAATTGGCAGGATTGCTCATGACAACAAAATTCAGCAGTTGGAGCTACGAGCGGGAGTGGCGAGTGATCTTGTCTCTTCAAGATACTATCGAAGAGAAAAGTCTTCGGTTTTATCCAGTTGGAAAACTTATTCGTCTCGCCGAAGTGATCATCGGCGACACCTGCAGCATACCATGGGAGCAGGTCCGCGCGGTCGTCAAAAAGCATCATCCTGATGCAAGCGTAATCAGGGCACGGCTCGCCGACCTTTCCTTTAACGTCGTGCCCCGCGAGGAAACAGTTGCATACGTCGCGCCTTAGTCGTTGCGCTAAGGAGTCTTGCCTTCTGCGCCGGCGCACAACGTCTGCAGCAAGTGGTGACTTGCTGATTACATCCTACGAACAAGGCTTTTGATCCAGATCATCGCATTTTCGATGGCCCAATTCGTCTGATGCTCAGTGAGGCTCGGCATAGGTGCCGCGCCGGGACCGTGTCCAAATGGATTGCGGACTTTCGCAAAGAAATGGTGGAGCGCCTCCAATTCCCACACCTCGATCAGCTCCGCGCCTCTAAGATTGTTGATGTAGTTGGCTGCGCCTTTCTCTTTGCCCGTGGTAAGCTGCTTTTCGCCTGAGATTATCTTAATTGTGCTCTCCAACGAACGGGCTGCATAAAAGGCCGGGTCACGACCGCCAGTATCGCGCAAATCAATCGCCTCTTTCATGTCGTGATCGACGTTGTGCCACTTCGGGTCCGCCACTAGTCTCCAGAACGGATTTTCAATCTCTTGCGCAACCGTATCGTCCTGAGAGATTTGGATAAAGCCATTGTGGTAATGCAATTTGCATTCAGCCTGGCGAAGCCGGGAATTTAGCTCCGCCACGGCCTCGCCAAAGTCCTTGTTGATTTTGTCGTTTGCCGCTCAAAGACCATCAACACGGCTCCCTGGAACGCGAGGCTTTCCGCTACGTGAGGCGCGCGAGTCGTAGAAAATGTCCACTTGCCTAATAGCGGATGGTAAGTTGGCGTTATGGGTGGCGACGCGCTCCTCAATAAGTCGAAAAGCAAGTTCAATGAAACTCATTCGCTCCTTAAAAAATCTGTCTGCGGATTCGCCTCCATCGAAATCGGCCAAGAACCACGTTTTGCAAACATCATTCATCCCCCACGATCCATGATAGTGGTGCGGTTGGCCGTTCCATGTCCCCATGAAGTTGTAGGTCAGTGGCGAAAGGGACGTTCGCCCCAATTCCATTGACAGCCTGCTTTGAACGTCCGACCAGAGGGTCTTGTTGCCGTCGTTGAACGGACATAGCTGTTCCGAGAACAATCGGTACGCCTGAACCAACAGCCGTCGCTCGGTGTCTGTGAACATGGTCCAAAGCGTCGTCAGCTTGTAACGCTCTGCAAAAATATCTGTCAGCATTGGTTTTACTACCGCAATGCCCGTTGCGAATCGGGAGCCTACACGGTGGCACAATGCAGGGTAGCGTTGAGGCGATTAGGACGCTTGTCCCGGTTATTCACAGGCGTGGCCGGTGCCAGCGCTCGGTTGCGGGCTATAAACACGCGGGCGAAGCTATGATTTAGAGGGGTTGTGATTTTCAATAAGCTGGCGGGAGACAACTTTCGCCGGGTCACGCTCTCGGTACTGCTTTGCGAAGTCCTCGTCCGTCATTTCCACATCGCCGTAATCGACGTAGTCGAGATGAGTCCAGCTCCCGTCGGGCAGCCGCTCCATTCCGTACAGGTATCCTACAAACCCGCTGCGCGGCACAATGTACGCGCGGACGAACGGATTGTGCTCATGCGCCTTCTTTATAAATTGAGCGCCCGGCGTGCCTTCGATGAACCATGGCTGATTGCCGAAGTACCCGAACTGTTTGGAGATGATGGCATTGAGCCGCTGCAAGGCTGAGAGGGCGTCTGCGCGCAAGGTCTGATAAGTCTCCGGACTGAAATGAATAGAGCGATTGCGAAGTTCGCCGAGAGCAAGAAAGTCCGGTCTGACACCATCCGCCAATGCGCGCCAGTCCGATAAGACCGAAGTCGCGAACTCCCAGTTATCAAACGAATCCTTGCGGTAGACCTTCTTGTAGTGTTCGGATGACTTGAAGAAATCACGCAGGTCGAGCACCAGATGGTTCAAGATGCGCTCACCTAATGCGCAGGCAGCAACGAGGGCGGGATAGTACGCCTCAGCTACAAAGGCTCGACGCGCCTGTTCGTGCAGCGGATTATGATACGACAGCATAGACATCGACTTCGGTCCCAGATCGACCGTATTCCTTACGACTTCCGCGATGCGCAAGGTGCCGTACCGTAGCTTCAAATGCTCAATCGCCCGCTCGCGGCTCTCCGAATGCTGCTGCTTTACTTGCTCGTCCCAGTGCTCTCCGGGATCATCGAGGCTCATTGGGGTCGAATCGAAGTCGAATGAAAAAGGATGATAACGGCGGGCCTGGCGGTCAGACAGATTGGGATGACCCGCGTCGTAGACGCCACGGGGAAGGTCGGCGATTGTTGTTCGCATCGGCGACCGAACTAAGTCCAGCCGCCAGAACGAGGCGGAAGCTGCCTATTAAACTTCCTCGCTTCGTCTGAATCGAAGCGCAGTCTCGTCTTGCAATCGGGACACATTAGATGTGCTGCATCGGAGCGTTGCAAGATTTTCTTTTTGCGATCTTCGTAGCAATTCGGACAGATGTAATGGGACGGGAGGTTGCCGGCAGCGGGGGGCTTGCGCAAATAGGCGAAGGTGTCGGCGCTGATGGTCACAAGTTGGTAGTTTTCCTTTTCAACGTCCCATCTGTCAAAATCAGCCACCGTCTTTTCGAGTTGACCGACTTTTTCCAAGAGCGCTGTCTGTTCCTCTCGCGCGGCCAGTATCTTTTCTTGAAGTTCAATGACCGCCGCATTTCGGATGGTGGCGTCGTTGATGTCCTTGAGCGCTTTTGTCATATCAAGCGCAGCTTTGAGTGCGCTTAAGCCGCCGAGAGTTTCGGCTACAACCATGTCGACCCCCTCGAGTTTCAACAATTGACGGAGTGAAACATATCCGCGCCAAGGGAAATCTACTATGGCGCAAGCAAAAATGGCACGTTTATACACTGACCTAACACTCGGGCGATTGCCGATTGATTTTATTCGACAATTCCCGCTATTGACTTTCCCGCAAGGCGAGAATGTACGACGCCAAAGAGCCCGCCTCGATCTGGAGCGGGCTCTCTGCTGCTAAGATCAGGCACTTAGCGGCGGCTTACGAGTTGAGTGGTGGCAGCTTGTTAAAGGCACGGCGGGAGGCAGTGCTCTCGTATTCGTCTCGCTGGGACTGTTCTTTGACGGTTGCGACATGGCGCTGCGCCGCTTCAATCGAACCGTCTAAGCCATCGGACAGCAAGACGGTATGCAGCGCCTCTTGAAGGTCGGCCAGCTTCAGCACAGCGATGCTGGAGAAGCCAGTCACGGCGGCGATTTCACGCATGATATGCATGGCCATGAACTCGTCGTAAGCGACGGCCCCCTCGACGTTGGAGTCCGGGGTTGCGCAAATGAGCTTGCGATAGGTTTCGCCGCGCGCGATCAGGCTATGATGCAGTGCTCGAACGCCAGTGACGGCTTCGTCGGTGGTCGCCATAGTAGTTGCTCCTCTCTTGGCAATTATTTCCTTGCGTCATGCTGCCAGCCGCGGCCCAGCATCAGCGGCTTCCATGGGTTCGGCGACAATGCGCCTGATCTCATTAGCCAGTTTCTGAAGGGCCTCGCGCTTTTCGCCGATGCGCGGGTCCTGATCGTAGACCTTGCCGGTGATCGCCGAGACATCCCCGTGCTCGTCCTTCGCGACGGTATGGTCGAGGCATAGCGAGATGATCGAGCGCGGGATTCCGATGCTGCCCATCAGGCTGGCGGCGGTGCGGCGCAGATCATGGGGCGTGAAAGGTTTGATGCCGAGCAGTTCGCAAAGCCCGATGGACCGCACGACCACCTTGCCGTTCCGCTTGGTCTTGTTGCCCCGCAGCGCGCAGGCCATCGCCTTGCGGTTCAAAGGCTCGTCCTGCCAGCGGCCCGCGAACAGCCACGGATAATTGCCCATGGCTTCCTTGGCGATCTCGACCGCCAGATCGGACAGCGGCTGATGAATTTCCCGGCCCGCCTTGACGCGCTCCTCGGAGATCACCACCAGCGGCGCGGCGCTGTTCAGATCGCCCTGCAGTTCATCGCGATGGATGTGCAGCAGCTCGACCGACCGCAGCATGCTGACCAGCGCGAACTTGATCGCGAGGCAGATGCGGCGATCCGTGGTGATGTCGGGCCGGTCTAGCCCATGCCAGAGCACCTTGATCTCGTCAGGGCTCAGCTTGCGCTTGCGCGGCTCCTCGGGGGGCAACAGGGGCAGGTTCACGCAGGGCGATGCGCAGACATAGTCGCGGCCAGCTTCAGCCGCCCAGTTGAAGAGCCCCGATACAGCCTTGCGCATATGCCGGGCGCTGGAGACCGATGCTTTCAGCGGCTTGCCGTATAGGATCAGCTTGCCTGCGAGGATGTCGGCCTGCAGCTGCGCGATGTCGTGCTTTGTGACATCACCTGCGACCATCCTGCCGAGGCGCGGGCGCACGAATCGGTTCAGATGGCGGCTTTGTTCTTCCCAGCTCTTCATGCGCGGGGCTTTTTTGATGACCACGCCATGCTCAGTGTGGCGGCGCGTCTGGACCTCCTCGCTGATCCAAGCGATGCGCTTGTCGATGATCTCGCCAACCGTGATGCCTGCCTGCTTGGCTTGCCGACTGCGGACCTGCCGGGCTGTCTGCGCTACATCCTCGCCATTGGCGATCCTTAGCTTCAGCTTCCACGCTTCCTTCCGCCAGAACGCCAGGTCATGCTCGGGCATTTGGTAGACGCCCAGGCGATGCGTGCCGCGCCTCTTGGTGATCGGGCAGGTATATTTCAGGGAGAAGGTCGGCGGCGCTGTCGGGCTCAGGCTGACGTAGAAGCCAGCGCAAGAGGCGTCATAGATCTTGCGGCGCTGCTTGACCTGCGCGCGGCAGTTTTTCTCGGTGATGTTGGGCATGGGGTGCTCTCAGGCGGATCGGGGCGGATACCGCGCTGGGGCCTTGCCCCAGCAGCGACGGTTCAGCGAAGCCCCCAGCGGCCTTGATGGAAAAGCGTATTACCAAAAGAGCCTAGTTTTAAAGGGTTTTCATAGGCTCGATGGAGGCCAGTGGGGCTCGCCTGAGATCAAAATAGAGCCCACACGACTTCACCGTCCGCCTCCAATCACGCTTCGTCCGTCGTGATCTCAGCGTCCACCGCGTCTCACACCGCGTTCGTGACGACCGCGAAGCGCCCCTCGATCGGGTGAGACGGACGGATTTATACACTGGGCTAAACTTCTGATAACGCGAAATATTTTTGCGCGAGGGGCTTGCGCCGTCGGGCAACTCAGTGATTGGCGTGTAAGGGAAGCACCGGCGGACGGGTTCCCTCTCCCCTTGCGGGAGAGGGTTAGGGAGAGGGGTGCTACACGACGTGCTCTCTCAATGTGTGCTTGAATGCTAGGTGATCGAAATTGCGAGAACGAGCTTCATGGCGACTATCTCGCCCGCGGCTTACCCCTCTCCCCAACCCTCCCCCGCAAGGGGGGAGGGAGCCCAATCGGCGTGCTCACCTCGCTGTCATTCCGCGACATCGCGATGCGACGAGCAGGAATCCATGTCACCCAATGCATGCTGCTCGATGGATTCCGGTCTCTCGCTTCGCTCACCCCCAGATGCGCAATTGCGCACCGGGGAATGACGAGAAGAGAGATCGGCGTTCGTCGGACTGAAAGGAGTCGTCAGCCATTCCGCGTCCTGCTTCACGGAAGATCACGGCGCCGAGACCCCACTGCCTCATCTTTGTTCAGCCCGAAAGCGCCGACCCACTACTTTAGTTGCCGTCGATGCATGGCGATCTGCGCGCAGTTTCACTTGCTGCGCATTTTGTCGCAGCTATAGTCCCGCCCCAAGAGCTCGAAGCGGCCGAAGAAGAACAAGAGGAGTGAAACAGGGTGAAAACAACATCGCGACTGCCTTTTCATGCGATGCAGCAACTTACCGGAGCGGCCGTGTTGGGCCTGCTGGCCGCGGCGCCGAGCGGAGCGCTGGCCGCCGATACCCTCAAGATCGGCGTGATCGCCGAAGCGCAGGCGATCGCGGGGGCGTCGATCCCGCAGGCGGCGCAGCTGGCCGCCGACGAGATCAACGCCAAGGGCGGCATCGACGGCCGCAAGATCGAGATCGTCTCTTACGACAATCACTCATCCTCGGCGGATTCGGTGCGCGCATTCCAGCGCGCGGTCAACGAGGACAAGGTCAACGTCGTCATCTCGAGCTATATCAGCGAAGTGGTGCTGGCGCTTGAGCCGTGGGCCTCGCGCCTGAAGACGCCGTTCGTCACGCCCGGCGCCGCCTCCAACGAGATCAGCAAGAGCGTTCACGCCGACTATGAGAAGAACAAGTACACCTTCCACGGCTATCTGACCTCGGCGGCGCTGGCGCTGTCGGTCTGCGATGCCGCCAAGGATCTTTTGGTCGATCAGAAGCACATGAAGACCGCGGTCATCATGAGCGAGGACGCGGCGTGGACCAAGCCGCTCGATGTCGGCTATGAAGAATGCCTGCCGAAGATCGGGCTCAAGGTCGTCGACCATATCCGCTTCTCGCCCGATACCACCGACTTCACGCCGATCTTCAACAAGGTCGAAGCCGCGAAGCCCGACGTGATCATCAGCGGCATCTCGCATGTCGGCGTGCAGCCGACGGTGCAGTGGAAAAACCAGCAGGTGCCGATCCCGATGTTCGGCATTTCCTCGCAGGCGACCAACGAGACCTTCGGCAAGGACACCAACGATGCGGCGGAAGGCGTGCTGTATCAGGGCGTGTCGGGCCCGAACGTCGCGGTGACGCCGAAGTCGGTGCCGTTCGCGGAGGACTTCAAGAAGCGCTACGGCAACTATCCGTCCTACGCCGGCTACACCGCCTATGACGAGGTCTACTACATCGCCGATGCGGTGAAGCGCGCCGGCTCGGTCGAGGCCGACAAGATGGTCGATGCGCTGGAGAAGACCGATTGGGAAGGCACCATCGGGCGCGTCCAGTTCTACGGCAAGGACGATCCGTTCACCCATTCGATCAAGTACGGCAAGGGTCTGATCACCGGACTGATGCTGCAGTGGCAGGGCGGCAAGCAGGTCGCGGTCTGGCCGAAGGAGGTCGCCAAGAGCGATCTCAAGTTCCCGAGCTTCGTCAAGGTCCCCACGAACTGACCGATCAGCATGCTCCCGAGTCCCTCCCGGGAGCATCCGTTTCGGTTTCGCGTCCTCCACAACAGGCAGCCTTGCTGCCGCGGCCAATCTGAGATGCTCGCCTTACAAATCCTGATCGATGGCTTTGCCATCAGTGCGCTCTATGCGCTCGGCGCGACCGGCTTCACCCTGATCTTCGGTGTCTCCGGCGTTCTCAACCTCTCCCACGGTGCCATCATGGTGGCCGCAGCGGTCGCGGCTTGGGCCGCGGCCAGCGTGTTGCACCTCGACATCTACACCGGCGCGCTGTTCGGTGTCGGCGTGGCGCTGATCGTGTCGTTCGCGACCTATTTCGCGGTCGTCAAGCCGATCCAGAATTCCAGGCGAATCCCCAACGAGGAGAAGGAAATCTTCGTCCTCACCGGCACCTTGCTGTGGGGCATCATGATCCAGGAACTGATCGCCTATTTCTTCACCAACAACGCCAAGACGGTGCTGCCGATCGTCGAGGGCGTCGTCGATATCTTCGGCAACCGCACGCCGCGCAACAACATCTTCACCGCGCTGGTGTGCTGCCTCGTGATCGGCCTGCTCTGGCTTTTGGTGAACCGCACCCGCACCGGCAAAGCAGTGCTGGCGGCCTCGATGAACCCGCGCGGCGTCACCTTGCTCGGCCTCGAACTCACGCAGATCTATATCGTGGTGTGGGCCATCTACGGCATTCTCGCCGGCATCGCCGGCGTGCTGCTCGGCATGTTCCTCGGCGTCAGCTCCTACAGCGTCGGGCCGCTGACCGCGAGCGCGTTCTCGATCGTGGTGCTCGGCGGCCTCGGCAGCGTCTCGGGCTCGCTGATCGCGGCCTTCGTCGTCGGCTATCTCGAGACCATCACGGCCTACATGATCTCGCCGGCCTACCGCACCATTCCAGCGCTGCTGCTCTTGGTGTTCGTGATGTATATCCGGCCCCAGGGCCTGCTCGGGAGGCGCTGACATGGCCAATTTCTTCACGTCGCGCCTGTTCTTCATTTCTCTGGTCTGCGTGGTGCTTGCCGCAACGCTGCCGTTCTACGTCTCGGGCTACATCCTTGGCCTCCTCACCGTTGCGTTCTATTTCGGCGTGTTCGCGATGGCCTGGGACCTCTTGTTCGGCTTCGCCGGCGAGGTCAATTTCGGCCCGACCTTCCTGATCGGCACCGGCGCCTACACCGCGGGCATCCTCAACAACCAGTTCGGCTGGTCGGTCTATCTCTGCATCCTGCTCGGCGCGCTGGCGTCGGTCGTCGCGGGCTTCGTGCTGGCGCTGCCGGCGCTGCGGGTGAGGGGGCCGTATTTCGGCCTGACCACACTGGTTGCTGTCTTGATGCTGCAGAATTTCATCGTGGTGTTCGCTGACCTGACCGGCGGCGAGATCGGGCTCACCATTCCCGATGTCATCACCATCAATGCCGGCGCCAATTACTGGATCGCGCTCGGTTTCATGACCATCAGCGCGGCTATCCTCTACGGGCTGTCGCAATCGCCTGTCGGCCTGGTGCTGCAGGCGAGCGGGCAGGACCCGGTGCAGGCCGGCGCGCTCGGCTTCAACATCGTCAAGCACAAGCTCGCGGCGTTCATCGTCAGCGCCTTCTTCTCGGGCCTGTCGGGGGCGCTGCTGGTGTTCTACTTCGGCACCGCCTCGGTCGGCACCGTGGTCGACGTCGCGGTCGGCGTGAACGTCATCGTGTCTGCCGTGCTCGGCGGCCGGCGCACCGTGCTGGGTGCTGCGCTCGGTGCGATCTTCCTGATCGTCGCCGGCGAATTCCTGCGCCCGACCGGCGAGCTTGCGACCTTCATCGTCTCGGCGGTGGCGCTGCTCGTCGTCCTGTTCTTCCCCGGCGGTTTCCTCGGAGCGGCCCTGTCACGCGAGGCGCGCTCCTGATGGACCAGACTGTGATCACCACCCCGACGCTCGCGGTGCGCGGCCTGACCAAGCGGTTCGGCGGCCTCACCGCGGTGAAGAATCTAAGCTTCGAGCTGCGCCCCGGCGAGATCCTCGGCCTGATCGGGCCGAACGGCTCCGGCAAGTCGACCGCGATGAAGAGCGTGATGGGCATCGAGCGCCCGACCGCGGGCGAGGTGCTGTTCGAGGGCGAGAACGTCGCCGGGCTGCCTGCGCACAAGATCGCGCGCAAGGGCTTTGGCATGGTGTTCCAGCACTCGCGGCCGCTGAACCGGCAGACTGTGCTCGAAAACATCATGGTCGCGCTGCTGCCCGACAGCCTGTTCATGCTGTTTCCCGACAAGGCGCTGACCGAGCGCGCCAAGTGGATCGCCGAGCGCGTTGGCCTTGGCGCGGTGATGAACCGTCGTCCACCGACGCTGCCATTCGCGGATCTGCGTCGGCTGGAACTCGCCAAAGCGATCGCGCGCGATCCAAAAGTCGTGCTGGTCGACGAGCCCTTCGCGGGCCTCACCAGCACCGAGGTCGGAACGTTCTCGCAATTGATCCGCAGCTTCCGCGATGAGGGCCGCGCGGTGATGCTGGTCGACCACAACGTCAAGAGCGTCGCAGCGCTGGTCGACCGCGTGCTCGCGATGTATCTCGGCGAGGAGATCACGACCGGCCGCGCCGACGAGGTGATGAAGAACGAGACCGTGCGTCGGGTCTATCTCGGCGGCGCGATCGAAACCCATGCGCGGCCCGAGACCTCGTTCAAGGACAAGGTGCCGCTGCTGCAGGTCCAGAATGTCAGCGTGCATTACGGCAAGGCGCAGGCGCTGGAGAACGTCTCGATCCACGTCCATGAGGGCGAGTTCGTCTCCATCGTTGGCCTCAACGGCGCCGGCAAGACCACGCTGTTCAACACCATCTCGGGCTTCCTGCCCTATACCGGCGAGATCCTGCGCGGCGGCGAGAAATTGCACGGCACGGGGCCGGCGAAGATTGCCCGCTCGGGCCTCGTGCAGTGCCCGGAATCGCGCGAACTGTTCGGCGAAATGACGGTGCGGGAAAACCTCGATCTCGGCGGCCAGCATCTCGACGACGCGGCGCGGGCCAAGCAACTTGCCTGGCTGTTCGAGCTGTTCCCGATCCTGAAAGAACGTCAGGGCCAGATGGCGCAGACGCTGTCCGGCGGCGAGCAGCAGATGCTGGCGATCGGCCGCGCGCTGATGATGCAACCGCAGATCCTGATCCTGGACGAGCCGACGCTTGGACTTGCGCCGGTCATCCTCGAACTGCTGTCGAAGGCGCTGGAGAAGCTGCGCCAGACCACCAGGATCACGGTGCTGCTTGGCGAGCAGAACGTGACGTTTGCGCTTCCGCATGCCGACCGCGTCTATGTGCTGGAGCACGCGCGGATCGTGTGGGAGGGCGACCCCGGCCGGTTCGCGGCGGAGGCCGGCAAAGACTTTCTCTGACGTTCGACCATCAACAACAAGAAAGCAAAGCAAGGGAGATCATGATGCCAGGATATTCGACCGCCACCCGCGTGAGCTTTTTGGCCTCCGCGCTCGCGCTATGCCTCGCGGCGCCGGCCTATGCGCAATCCAACGACCCGATCAAGATCGGCGTCATCGCCGAGGTGCAGTCGATCGCGGGTGCGGCGACGCCGGGCGGCGCGCAGATCGCGGCCGACGAGATCAACGCCAAGGGCGGCGTGATGGGCCGCAAGATCGAGATCGTGACCTACGACAACAAGAGCTCGTCGGCGGACTCGGTGCGCGCCTTCCAGCGCGCGGTGAGCGAGGACAAGGTTTCCGCCGTGATCGCAAGCTACATCAGCGAGGTCGTGCTCGCGCTGGAGCCGTGGGCCTCGCGGCTGAAGATGCCGCTGATCACGCCGGGCGCCGCCTCGAACGAGATCACCAAGGCTGTTCATAACGACTATGAGAAGAACAAGTACACGTTCCACGGCTATCTGACCTCGGCGGCGCAGGCGCAGCTGGTCTGCGACGCTGCCAAGGAGCTGCTGGTCGACCAGCTCAAGATGAAGACCGTTGCGATCATGAGCGAGGACGCGGCCTGGACCAAGCCGCTCGACGTCGGCTACGAGGCCTGCCTGCCGAAGGCCGGGCTGAAGGTGGTCGAGCACATCCGCTTCTCGCCCGACACCACCGACTTCACGCCGATCTTCAACAAGATGGAGAGCGCAAAACCCGACGTGATCGTCACCGGCATCTCCCATGTCGGCGTGCAGCCGACCGTGCAGTGGAAGAACCAGCAGGTGCCGATCCCGATGTTCGGCATCAGCGCGCAGGCGCTGAGCCCGTCGTTCTGGGGCGATACCAACGGCGCGGCGGAAGGTGTGCCATCGCTCGCGGTGGCGACGCCCGACGTCGCGGTGACGCCGAAGACAAAGCCGTTCGCGGCCGCCTTCAAGGCCAAGTTCGGCACGCCGCCGGCCTATACCGGCTACACCGCCTATGACGAGGTCTATATCATCGCGGAGGCGATCCAGCGCGCCGGCTCGACCGATCCGGACAAGATGGTCACCGAGCTCGAGAAGACCGACTTCGACGGCACCATCGGCAAGATCCAGTTCTACGGCAAGAACGACGAGTTCACCCACGGCATCAAGTCCGGTCCCGGCGCGGTCACCGGCCTCGTGTTCCAGTGGCAAAGCGGCAAGCAGATCACGGTCTGGCCGAAGGCGATCGCTGAGGGCCAGCTGAAGTTTCCGAATTTTGTGAAGCTGTCGCAGTAAGGGAGCGAGCCGTCACGTCTAGAGAGGGGCGGTCACACGGTGGCCGCCCTTCTTACTTGCGCGTCGGCGGTGCCGCCTGGGTGGTCGGCGCCGCCGCGGCGAGCAGTGCGGCGCGATCGCCGTTGCGCGGCGGATAGATGCGCTGCTGGTTGATGGTCTGCTTGGTGAGCTTTGCGGCGGCGCCGGTGGTGTGCACCTCGCGGTCCCAGCCGGTCGTGTAGAGCGCGCCCCAGGCGCCGAGATCGAGAACCGTCACATACCAGTCGATATTGAGCGGCAGCAGCTTTTCACCGAACAGATCCGCCACCACATTGTGGCCGGCGAAGCGGCCCATCGGCCGCGCGAACTGGCAGGACATCACGGTCGGATGCTCGCCGTCGATCAGGCAGGCGGCGACATCGCCGGCGGCGAAGACATCAGCAAGGCCCTCGGCGCGCATATAATCATCCACCGTAAGGCGGCCGAGCCCGTCGCGCTTGACCGGCAGCGTTGCGGCGAGGTGGCTGGCGCGCATGCCGCCGCACCACACTACGGTCTCCGTCGGAATGATCTCGCCCGAGCTTAGTGTGATGCTCGTGGCATCGACGGCGTTGACCCTGACATTCAGCCGCGTCTCGACGCCGAGCGCGGACAGCGCCTCGTTGATGACGGGACGGCCATGCGCGCCGAAGGTTGCGCCGACCACGGGATTGGGATCGACGAGAATGATGCGGCGGTCGCCCGTGATGCCGGCGTGCGCGAGCTTGGCCGGCATCTCGGCCGCGACCTCGATCCCGGTGAAGCCGGCACCGACCACCACGACCGTCGCGCGGGCCTGCGACGGCGGCTGCTTGCCGAGTGCCGAAAGATGCGCGTCGAGCTTGATGGCGGCTTCATAGGTGTCGACGTCGAAGCCATGGGCGGCAAGGCCTGATATCGCGGGGCGCACCAGCTCGCTGCCGGTCGTCAGCACCAGCCGGTCATAGCCGAGGTGCTCGGTGCCTGCGCTCGTTCTGACCGTGACCTCACGCTTCGCCGGATCGATCGCCGCGACATCGGCCACGATGTGCTTGACGCCGACCGGATCGAGCAATTCCTTGAGCGGCAGCGCGACATCGCCGAGATCGACCTCGTAATTGCGCACCCGGATGTTGTGATAGGCGTTGCGATCGACGACGAGAATCTCGGTGTCCGCCGCCCGCGCGCCGATCTCGTCGCGCTTGCGGGCAGCACCAAGCGCAGCCCACAGCCCGGCAAAGCCGGCTCCCAGCACCAGGATGCGCGCCATCTCTCCCTCCGATCTTCTGTCGGAGGGAGCTTGCCCGCGCATGCGAGGTCAAATCAAGTGGGCTGTGAAATTGGACATTTGAAACTCGTCATGCCCGGCCTCGTGCCGGGCATCCACGTCTTTGCTTCAGTCAGTCAAGAAAGACGTGGATGGCCGGGACATAGGCGAGCGGAAGCGACGCCGTCCTTCGGACGGCTATGCCCGGCCATGAAGGTGGGTCACATTCTGATGCTGCTCACGTCCCCGGCCGCGACACCTCGGTTTCCTTGCTGGTGATGAACTCCAGCAGCACCGGCACGCCTTCTTTGGTTTTCTGGATGCCGCGCTTGATCGCGGCGATGATGTCCTCGGGCCTGGTCACCCGCTCGCCGTAGCCGCCGAAGGCGCGGGCCATCGCGGCGTAATCGCCGGAGATATCGGTCGAGCGGTATTTCTCGGTCGAGATCGGCATCACCTTCAGTTCGATCGCCATCGAGAAATTGTTGAGCAGGATCGACATGATCGGAATCCGCTCGCGCACCGCGGTCTCGAAGTCCATCCCAGTAAAGCCAATCGCGGCATCGCCCCAGACATTGATGCAGAGCTTGTCCGGTTTTGCCAGTTTGGCGCCCATCGCGAGGCCGAGGCCGTAGCCGAGCTGCGTGGTCTTGCCCCAGCCGATATACGACAGCGGCTCGACCGACTTCCAGAACGGCGAGAGCTGGTCGCGCGGGCTGCCGGCGTCGTGGGTGATGATGGTGTTGTGGATGTCGACGGTGTGCTGCAGGTCCCACAGCACGCGGTAGGGATTGAGCGGCGCGTCGTTGTGCGTCAGCTTCGGCATCCATTTGGCGAGCCACTCCTTGTGGGACGCGGCGATCTCCTCGGCGACGGCGCTCGCGCTGCGATCCGCGGGCACGGTCTTGCCGATCTGCTCCAGCAGCGCGTCGAGCACGAGGCCGGCATCGCCGACCAGGCCAATCCTGGCCTCGACATCCTTGTTGATGTGGTTCGGATCGAGCGTCGAATGGATGATGGTCTTGCCCTTCGGCATCGCGATGCCGAACGACGTCTCGGTGAATGAGCAGCCGATGCCGAAGATCACGTCAGCTTCGGCCAGGAATTTCGGCACCGCGCGCGGCACCGCCAGGCCGCCGGAGCCGAGCGAGAGCGGATGGGTCTCCGGGAAGGACGACTTGCCGCCGAGGCTTGTGGTGACCGGGATCGCGAGCCGCTCGGCGAGGCGCTTCAGCTGCGGCCAGGCCTTTGCGTAGTGCACGCCCTGGCCGGCATAGATCACCGGACGCTTGGCGTTGACGAGCAGGGCGGCCGCCTCCTTCACATGGACGGGGTCGGCGCCGTAGCGGGTACGCAGCACCGGCGTGTAGTTCAAGGGCTCCGGCACCTCCTCGTTCCACATGTCGGCGGGGATTTCGACGATCACGGGCCCGCCGCGGCCGTTCTTCAATTTGGTGAAGGCGCGGCGGAAGATGTTGCAGACCTCCGAGGCGATGTTGATCGGCTCGGACGACTTCGAGAACGCCTTCATCGCCTGGCTGGAATTGAAGTTCGGATCGATGTTGGCAAGCCTGCGCGCATAACCCATCGGCAGCACCAGCACCGGCACGGATTCGCCATGGCACTGCGCGACGCCGCCCATCGCGTTCTCGGCGCCCGGGCCGTGCTGCATGCAGAAGGCGCCGATCTTCTCACCCGAGGTGACGCGGGAGATGGCGTCCGCCATGTGCACGCCGATGCGCTCCTGGCGCACCATCACCGGGCGGATGTCGGCACTGGCGGCGTATTCGATCAGGTGGTTGACCGGGTAGCCCGTGAGGATCTCGATCCCCTCGCGCTTCATGATTTCCGCGATCGCGGTGCCGAGCTTCATGACGGTCACTCCCTTTGGATGCGGCCGGTTTGGTCCGGCCTCGTTGTCGTCCTGTCCGATAAAGGAACAGGATTCCATCGACCGGTAAAGCGCGGCCGAGGCCGGATCAGGTAGTCCTGATAGGCGTTTACGCCCAATCGCGGCTTGGCGCCTTGCCGGCTGGCGGGAAGCCGCAGGCAGAACTAGCATCCAGTTTCTGTGCAACCTTTAAGCGACCGTTCATCCTGTCCCTCAACGGGCCGTCAACCAATGTGACCTAGTTTTGCTGGCATATTGCTACGGCGCGGGCGAAAAAGCCGCGAGCGTCGGACAGGAGCTTTTCATGCGCGCGTTGCTTGCAAGATTTCTGGGTGATGAGGTCGGCGCGACGGCGATTGAATACGCCATCATCGCGGGCGGCATCAGCATCGTGATCGTCGCCGGCGTCAGGGGCATCGGCACCAGCGTGAGCGGTCAATTCAACGCCGTCAGTTCGGCCTTCAAGTAAGCGGGGTCGGAAACGCTTCGCATTCTTCCGGATTCAATCGTCCCCGTTCAACGCGCGCAACATCGCGATGTGCGCAAACATCAGCCAGCCCGTTATTGCGCCGTGTTGATCGGATGCTCGAGCGATCTGCCAGCGTGCCTCCCGCCGGGCGTCTTCCAATAATCTCATGATGTAGCCGGCGGCCTGTTGCTATCGCCGGGTGACGCCCGCTCAGCCCGCCTTCTTGCGCGCCGTGGTGCCTTGCGCGCGCGCCGGCTTCTCGGCCTTCTTCGGCTCGGGCTTGACCGCCTCCTTGGGCTCGCGCTTGCCGCTGCCCGAGATCGGCAGCAGCATCTCGCGCTGGCCCTCGATGCGCTTCTTCGGCTTCTTGCCCTTCGCCGCCTTCGCCTCAGCCTTGGCGGGAGCTGCCTGCTTCTCGTTGGCGAGGCTCTTCTTCAGCGCGTCCATCAGGTTGATGACGTTGCCGCTGGTCTTCGCCGCGGGCTTGGTGATCTTGATGCCGTTGCGCTTCTGGTTGATCAGGTCGATCAGCGCCTGCTCGTACCGGTCCTCGAAATCCTCCGGATCGAACTCGGCGGACTTCTGCTCGACGATATGCTTGGCGAGATCGAGCATGTCCTTGGTGATCTTCACATCCTGGATGTCGTCGAAATACTCCTTCTCGCTGCGCACCTCATAGGGGTAGCGCAGCAGCGTTCCCATCAGCCCGTTGTCGAGCGGCTCGAGCGCGATGATGTGCTCGCGATTGGTCAGCACCACGCGGCCGATCGCGACCTTGTTCAGGCTGCGGATGGTCTCGCGGATCACCGCAAAGGCGTCGTGGCCGACCTTGCCGTCGGGAACGAGGTAGTAGGGGCGGATCAGATAGCGGCTGTCGATCTCTGTGCGCGGCACGAATTCGTCGATCTCGATGGTGCGGGTCGAATCCAGCGCGATATCGTCGAGCTCTTCCTTGGTGACCTCGATATAGGTGTCGGTGTCGACCTTGTAGCCCTTCATGATGTCGTCGGTGGCCACTTCCTCGCCGGTCTCCGCGTCGACCTTGGCGTATTTGATCCGGTGGCCGGTCTTGCGGTTGATCTGGTTGAAGGAGACCTTTTCGGTATCCGAGGTCGCCGGGTACAGGGCAACCGGGCAGGTCACGAGCGAAAGGCGCAAAAAGCCCTTCCAGTTGGCGCGGGGGGCCATAGGCAAAACTCCGATAACGCAACCGACGGAACGGTCAAGGATAACACCGGGAACCCCAGTTTGAAACAACACGGGCCGGTGAATCTCGCAACGGCGTTAACCGTGGCCTCGAGCCTGCGCCGGTTTGACGCGGTCCGCGGCGGTATCGCCGGCCGGCCGCGCACAGAAGGCCCGGAACATCGCCCCCGATCTGGCGTTGGCTTTTCGAAGGGGAGCGGCAACCGCCGGAATTACAAGCACTTAAGCACAGACGTCGCCATGGCAACGGAACGGCACGGTCAGATCGTTGAAACCCCGACCGCGGTGCGCCAGGCCGAGCCCGGACCTTCGGTTCTCGCGCTTCTCACGGCCTCGACAGGGCTCGCGGTCCTGATCCTCGGCATCGTCTGGTTCGCCTTCTTCCGCGTCTGAAGCCCTTATCGGTTACGGCGCATGCGAGGCCTCATTGTTAAACGAGGCGCGGCGCAACGCTCTACCCGCAACACGCGCGCCTGGTCCTCTGAAAATCGCCTGAGCGCAAAAGATAGCTGCGCGGAGGCGCGCAATCGATCACGGTTGCCGCAGTCCAACTGCGGATCATGTCGAGTAGAATTTTCTTGAGCCAAACATTTTTTCTTGAGCGACGGCTCGCGCCTCTCGGCCTCACAAAATTCTGCGATGACGATCAGTGATGCGCGGGGCGAATAGCTGCCTCGCGCCGCGTCACGAGATCATCGAAATTGACTGCTAGCTGATTTGAATCAGATCTGCCTCGAGCTTGAGATGTTCTATCAACAGGAAGAAAAAACCTCGCTGCTGGCGCGCTTCAAGGAGAAAAGCGTTTCAGGCGCGTTCGTCGGATTGACGGTTCTGGCGATGGCGGGATGGATCTATCTTCTCAGCTCGATGTTCCTGAAATTCATGCTCTGGTGGTTTTCCTGAGACGTCGCTGTCGAGAACGCTTCTCTCTCGAGAACACTTCTCTCTCGCCAACACCTGCCGCGCGAGAACACCTGACGTCGGCGCCTGATTATTGTCGCGCCGTTCGGTTGCACAAAAATTTCGGCCGCTGAACAATTTTTCGGCGCGCCCAATCATGATGTCGTCACAACTCGGAATGTTAATAACATCGGGGCTGATGTGGACGATCGTGATGCTTTCTTCTGTTGTTATTCTCGCGGCGGTGTTCGTCGCAGGCTTTTTCGCCGGTTTCGCCGCGCGTTCGTGGCGATCGCACAGGCGCCGCGCGCGGTATCGGATCTATGCGCCGTATGTGGCGCCGTCAGCCGCCAGATCGTCGAGACCGAAACAGCCGGTCACCGCGTTCGGCCACATGCGTCGCGCGTTCTAAAGCATGATCCGGAAAAGTGCGGAGCGGTTTTCCCTCGCGACAAACGCGAAGCGTTTGCGCGGGGATCATGCTCAAACAAGCGAAACGGGCTAGTTCGATCGAGGTAGCGCGACGTTGTGGTGAGTTGGGGTTGGCGGGCGACATGCAATCGGTCATCCTGTCTTCGTTGCGGCAGCCGGGCTCGGTTCGCGTGCCGTTGGCCCTGCGCATCGTGAGGGAACTTGCACAGCATGAGTGATCTCAGGGGTCATTCGCCGAGGCGGTATGTCGTCGATGTCAGTGGCCGGCGCGTGCTGGTCGGTCTTACGCTCGAAGAGACGTCGGAATTCGAGGGGCTGGACACTTCCCTCCCGCAACTGCCGGACCGGGGCGAGCAGGGTGCATCGGCCGTCGAGGGACGGTGGCTCGAGCTCTATGACAAGCACGACAAGGCCTGGATCAAGTGGAAGGCCGACCTGAGGGCCGGGCAGCAGGTCAATTCACCCTTTTTTAACTAAGACCGGGCGATTTTGATCTATGCCGCCTGAATGGGCCCGAACCGGATACTGACAGATGTTTCAGCTGTTTCTGCGGGCTCGCGCGCATGACCTGTCCCGGTCGCGGCGTGGCGAGGAAGGCTTCAAGGCACGCTCGGCCGAGCGGGATGCCGAGACCGATCGCGCCCGGATCGGATCGATCATCGCCGCCATCGACGCCGCGCTGCAGGCCGCCGAAAGCGAGCAATCCGGCCTTGGCCGCCGTGTCGATGATGTGCTGGCCCGCGCCGCGGTGACGCTTGGCAACGGCACCGACGAATATCTGGAACGCGAGGCGCTTGACAACCATCATCAAGACCTGTTTGACGCCGAGATCTTGAACGGCCAGCGCCGGCTGAAGGAATTGGCGACCGAGATTGCGCACTTCAAGTTCGTGAAGGCCGCAGTCCTGAGCCGCTTTCCGGACTACAAGGCTCCGGCCGCCAGCAACTGACGCGTCAACCGAGGCGCCTTGCGGCCCGGAACGCACAGCCAGTCGCTGCGGCCGCGTTTGAGGGCGGTATCCGGCCGGCTTCGGCGCAAGGCGAAAGGCACAGGCAGGACGTGGTGATCGCAGGCAATCTACTCGTCACGGGCTGCGCCGGCTTTATCGGCTTCCATCTGGCAGAGCACCTGCTGCGGGCGGGGCAGCCGGTCATCGGCATCGACAATCTGAACGATTACTATGACCCGGCGCTGAAGCGCGCGCGGCTCGACCTGCTCAAGCAGCACCGTGGCTTCACCTTCCAGCAACTCGACCTCGCCGACCGCGCCGGGATGAAGGCGCTGTTCGAGCGCTATCGCTTCGAGGTCGTGGTACATCTCGCCGCCCAGGCCGGCGTGCGCTACTCGCTGCAAAACCCCCATGCCTACGCGGATTCCAATCTGGAGGGGTTTATCAACGTGCTGGAGGGCTGCCGGCATACCGCGTGCCGGCACCTGCTGTTTGCCTCCTCATCGTCGGTCTACGGCGCCAATACCAAGCTGCCGTTTTCGATCCACGACAATGTCGATCATCCGGTCAGCCTGTACGCCGCGACCAAGAAGGCCAACGAACTGCTCGCCCATTCCTATAGCCACCTCTATCGCGTCCCGACGACCGGGCTGCGCTTCTTCACCGTGTACGGGACGTGGTATCGGCCGGACATGGCGCTCTATGCCTTCGCGGACGCGATCACCAAGGGGAAGCCGATCCAATTGTTCAACAACGGCCAGATGCGGCGCGACTTCACCTATGTCGATGACGTGGTCGAGGCGATGGTGCGCCTGATCGGCCGCGCGCCCGAGGGCGATGCCAACTGGTCGGGCGCGCATCCCGATCCGGGCTCGAGCAGGGCGCCCTGGCGGGTCTACAATATCGGCAACTCCAGGCCAGAAGAACTGATGCATGTGGTGGGGCTGCTGGAGCAGGGCTTCGGCCGGCAGGCCGAAAAGCAGTTGCTGCCGATGCAACCTGGGGATGTTCTGGAGACGGCAGCCGATGTCTCCGATCTCGAGCGCGAAATCGGCTTTCGGCCGCAGACGCGGATCGAGGACGGCATCGCCAGATTTGTCGATTGGTATCGGGCCTATCACAACGTCGATCGGACGTAGTGCGCTGCTTGCGAATCCGGGCGCCAGAAAAGCTGGTTCGGCGTGGAACGGAGTTTCACAATGAGAGTTATCATCGGTTTTGCCGTCGTTTCGGCCGTGACCATCGTCTCCAGCGCAATCGTTCCGGCGCGCGCGATCGACGTCAAGGTGGCACGCGCCTGCGATGCGCTGGTGGCGAAGGCATTTCCGCCCCGGCAGCCGGGCAATCCGGCATCCAGCAGCGCGAACGGCAATGCGAAGGTCCAGCGCGACTACTTCAACAAGTGCGTCGCCAATGGCGGCAAGATGGACGACGCCGCCGCTGCCAAATCGAAATAGCGTGCGATCGCGACGCGTTGCGAATTAGCGATGCTTATGGCAGTTGGCGCACGAATTGCCGCTCGTCGCGATGATTGCGCCATGCGCCAATGCGGGGACGAAGCGCGAAGGCGTTCGGCCCATCCGTCCAGGCCGAAAGCGCATCGATGCCATCTCTCGAATTGGAATAGCATTGTCGCGTTCGGCTCCGGTTCGAGGCGAATATTGTGCGTGGCCGGACGTCGCGCGTTGAAAGCTTCCGCTGCATCGTCAGAGCCGATCGGAACGGATCAAATCAGAGGATGTCTCACTATCCGTAATGGATCGAAACATTCTGCGATCCGTGCAGATGGCGGCGTTCGCTGCCCACATCCATGCTGCTCGGTTCAACCTGTTATGCGCAGAGCGAGTCCGATCGATCGGCAGCAGCAGATTTAGTGTGTGCGCGCTGCCTTTGGTGGAATATCTGGTTCGGCGTCGGAACTCCTCTTCAACGCGCGAGCCTTTGACGCGGCGGCATTTTGATCGCTCGAACGCGCGCCTCCGGTTTCAATAGCGATCGCTTCAATCAACGATCGCCGAATGATTTCATGCGCTTGGTCGCGTTCAACGCTCGGCGCGACCTGCGCCGTTTCGGCGCGCATCTCATAGCTGCCGCTGACTTCCCATCGCGACGACACAATACGGTCATCGATTAAATGTTTCGCGATCTGGTTGTGGAACCCGAATGGGAAAATTTCTGTCAGAGCCATGTTGGTCGCAAACCTGCCCCATTAATTTCCTTCCATGTGCGTGATCAGCTCTGTCATTCAAACTTCAATCACATCGCTCATACCCGTAACCGCAGAGCGAGGGCGCGCCATGAAGCAGCACAAGATTCAACATTTGCATCGGCCGATCGAAGAGGCGTTGCTCGCGACCAATCGATCGCTGCGCGACGAGGTCGTTGCGCTGATGCTGGATATCGCTGAGTTGCGTGAGCTGCACGAAGGCCCGGTTGCGTCTCGTTCGTTCGGTGCATCCTGTGAGCAGACCCGCCCGCGCGTCGCGCTGCGCCGGGTTCATCGCTGACATTCGTCCGCGAATTCCTCCCTGAGCAGTTGTGTCTAGTCTGCGCCGGCGCTAGCGAAGGCCGCCGGCTCGCATGTGGTTGCGGGTGATTCAATCCAGAGTTGAAGAGTATTCGGCCCTCTCCGCAATGCGGCCGGGGCCCCTGACGGCTTTTCCCGGCAAGTCCGCGTATGAGGGAGGGCAGCTGGAGCGATCAGTGCTCTTGCGGCACGGACTTGTGCGCCCCGACATCGGACAGACGCTCGCGCAGGATCCAAGTCTGCAAGACCAGCTCGACGGCGGTATGTCGGAGTTCGAAATTCTCCGCGACGAGCCGTTCCAGGGCGTCGGTCGCATCGCTGGAAGCGGACTGGTTCCCCTCGAAGACCTTGAGACGCGCCATAGTGTCGATCCTCGCAAAAATGTTGATCAGAGACGGGCTCTGACAAGCGTCAGCACAGAATAGTTCGCAGACTCTCAGGCGGTCGTGGTTCCGCCTGATCGCCAAGGGTGGGAAAGCGCTTAATCGTTAATTTGTGGGTCGAGCGATCAACGTTAGGTTTCGTGAAAATAATCCTCAAATATGTTGAAACCCTCATGACACCCAATGTCTTCGTACGTACCGCTGCGCATGCGCGCCCGCAAGCCGCCGGACGCGAAGGTCGAGAGATTAATTTGTTAGGATTTTGTGAAAGTCTTGCTTGACTGGCTGCGCGGATATCACAGAGGGGCATGGTGCACTCACAATCTGTCGAGGGACCGATTGGGTATTTCTCATTTGCTTCTCACTTGGGAATGCAAACGGTGCGCCAGTTATCCAGATCAAATTCTCATACGTAGAAAGTCGTATAACTTTTTCTCCCTGATACCATTTGCGGGGGAATATTGCGTACATATTCCGGGTAAATACCTTGCAGCTTCGGCGTTTCTTCGCACAATGCGTCGCTGCCGACGGCAAGTTCGAGGCTCCCGAAGGCCCCCCGGGATATCCTCAATTTGAATTTCCTGTTGCATTTACATAGCTTATAGGCCATGCGATTATTGCTAATCTAGGGGGCAACGAGATGACCAATGAGGCGTCATTCTACTGAGGAGATCACTTCCAAGGTCAAACAGGCCGAGGAACTCATGGCGCGGGGGCAATCACAGGCCCAAGCGTGCAAGGTGCTGGGCGTGAGCGTGATGACGTTTCACCGCTGGCGCAAGCAGGAAGCCGCGCGCGGTCACCATGGGAATGGTACTGTTACTGAGCTCGTCGCTCGTACCGATGATCGAGATGGGAGCCCCCCCGTCCGCAACCGTATTGACGAATTGCGGCTGGAAAATGAACGGCTGCGTCGGATCGTAACCGACCTGCTCCTCGAGAAAATGAAGATTGAGGAGAAGCTTGCGCTCAGGTCCAGCGGCGGCAGCGGTTTGCCCCGCCGTGGTGAAGTCCAGAGCTAACGTAAGCTGATCCGTTAATGGATCCGTGAGGGCCTGGGCGCCAGCAGCAGCTGGTCGCTCAGATGCGCTTTCTCTGATCGTGCGCGCAGCTCCTCGAAGATCGGACGTAGTCTGGCCTGCGCCAGGTCCAGACCTCCGACAATGTCCTGATTCGGCATTTCTGCCGGGAATCGGGCCGCTCTCAGCTTTGTTTCGATCGCCTTGACCAGCACCTCGACATCGTCGCGATGCTGGCCTGCGACCAGCTCGGCGCCCATCAAGCGGATCAAATGGAGGAGGGCCACCAGCGCGGCCTCGGTTTCGCCAGCTGACGAACTCATCGTCGTTCTCTGCCCGATATGTGCGGCAGGTCTTGCGAGCTTATCACCTGCCTGATAAGAGAGATATGAATTGTTAACACGAATGTTAATTCCCGATGACCGACCTTTCGGACGCTCGATTAGCGAAGGCACCGGTTAGCTTCGGCGCCTTTTCATTCGCTTTCGCCTCTCTCGAGGCGTTCGCCGTCACCTTCGAGATGATCATCGTCGTGCTGTCCAGCATCATCGGCGGCGCGGCCTATCATCTGTTTTACTACCACACGGTTTATAGCAACAGCTTCGAGGGTTTTCTAGGGATCGGCGTCCTCGCCGCGATCCTTCACATGTTCGTCGCCAAGTCGCAGGGCCTCTACAATGCGCAGGTGCTGGCCGGCCTCGACCGGCGCTGGAGCAGCCTGCTCGGCGGGTGGCTGCTGGTCGTCCTGCTGATGACCCTGATCATCTTCCTCCTGAAGGTGGGTTCCGGCGTCTCGCGCGGCTCGGTGATGTCGTTCGGGCTGATCGGCGGCCTCGGGCTGGTGACCGGACGGATGCTGCTGCAGGCGCCGCTGCAACGCGCGATCGACCGCGGCATGCTGGCGACGCGCCGCGCCGTCGTGGTCGGGATGGCGGACGAATTGTCCCGGGTGCGGCAATCGAGCCTGCTGCGCGATTTCGGTCTCAGCGAGGTGCGACGGGCGCAGCTTTCCGGCACGTCGGACGACGACGGCGACCGGGCGGCGGTCGCGTCAGCCATTCGCGCCGCGCGGGAGTGCGGCGCCGACGAGATCGTCCTGGCGATGCCATGGCAGCAGGAGCCGCGCATCCAGTTCGTGTGCGACCTGCTGCGGGCGTCGCCGCTGCCGGTGCGGCTGTTGCCCGACCGGACGGCTGAACGGTTCCTGGCGCTGCGGATGGTGGCGTCTGGCCCGATCCCGACGCTGGAAATGCAGCGCTCGCCGCTCACCTCGTTCGAGCGCGCCGGCAAGCGGCTGTTCGACATCGTGGCGTCCAGCGGCCTGCTGCTGCTGTTCGCGCCGCTGCTGATCGGGACGGCGATTGCGATCAAGCTCGACTCCCGCGGGCCGGTGCTGTTCCGGCAGCGCCGCAACGGGTTTGACGGCAAGCAATTCCGCATCCTCAAATTCCGCTCCATGCATGTGCTCGAGGACGGCGATGTCATCACGCAGGCCCGTCCGAACGATCCGCGGCTGACCGGGATCGGCGCGACGCTGCGCCGCCGCAGCATCGACGAGCTGCCGCAGCTGGTGAACGTGCTGCGCGGCGACATGTCGCTGGTCGGGCCGCGGCCGCACGCACTGGCGCATGACGACAAATATTCCAAGCTGATCGCGAGCTATGCGCAACGCCAACACGTCAAGCCGGGCATCACCGGTCTCGCGCAGGTGCAGGGCTTGCGCGGCGCGACGCCCGCGATCGAGGACATGCAGCTGCGCGTCGCCCACGACCTCGTCTACATCAAGAGCTGGAGCTTCATGCTGGACCTGCGCATCCTGTTGCGCACGATCGGCGCAGTGCTGCGGCACAAGGGCGTTTGAAAGTTGGGTGTTCGAAGGTTGGGCGTCTGCCGGCTGCTCGCGCTACTGCGGAATGCTTTGATTGGCGTCCCTGAATTCCTGCTCGATGATGCGCCGGTTGGCGTCATCAGCCACGCGATAGGCCTGGCCGATCGCGCCCTTGAGCTCCGGCGCGCGGGTGAGGATCAGGCGGATCTGCCGCCGCAACAGATCGACCAGCTCGACATCGCGCGTCGTGTCGACTTGCGCCAGCAGGATCAGGCGTGGCGCAATCAGATCGCTGCGGTTGAAGCCGGTATAGTAGGACATCTTCAGCGCCCGCGACGCGGTCGGATTCAGCCAGTCGAACCGGCCGGTCGCCGAGGCGAGGCCGAACCAGGCGCCGGCGTCCATCGGCGAGAGCCGAAGCGCGCGCGTAAAGGCGGCTTCGGCCGCCTCTGGCGATGCCGGCAATTCGCTCCAGCCGTCGGCGAGCCACAGCTCGCTTCTGACCATACCGACCTCGGCAGCGAGCCCAGGCTTGCCGCGCAACGCATCGGCGACGAGCCACCAGGCCGACAGCGCCAGCGTCGCGGCACCGATTGCCACTGCGGCCGGCAGGAAAGCCGGCGACAGGCGTCGCGCGTGCCGGCGGACCGCGTCAGCCATTGTGTTAGCCATCGTTATAGCCATGGCGCGCTGCGCGGTTGCCGGTCATCAGCAGGGTTCGCCGCGGTCCCTCCAGCTTGACGCAGGTCAGGCGGCCGGTGGCGTAGGCGCCGGTGTCGACATTGATGCGGTTGCGCAGCAACTCGGCCTCGCGCACCGGCGTATGGCCGTGGACGACGACCTTGCCGAAATCATCTTCCGACACCAGGAAATCGTCGCGGATCCACAGCAGGTCCTCCTTGCGCTGTTGCTTGAGCGCGATGCCGGGCCGGACGCCGGCATGCACGAAGAAGTAACGGCCGTAGGAAAAGGTGATCGGCAGCGCGCGCAGGAAGGCGAGATGCGCCGGCGGCATCTGACGGATCAATTGTTGCGCCAGCGCCCTGCGTTCGGCGGCGTCGGGATTGGGCGAGGGCGACAGGCCGTAGGACATCAGTGTTTGCAGACCGCCGAACTGCCGCCATTGCGCGAGCATGTCGGGATTGACGAGAAACTCCAGCAGGCAGGCCTCGTGATTGCCGAGCAGGCAGACCACGCTGTGGGTTCGGCGGCGTTGATCGAGCATCGCGATCACATCGCGCGAATCCGGTCCGCGATCGATGTAGTCGCCGAGGAACACCTGGATCGGCCGTGCCGGCCGGAACTTGCGGATATCGGCATCGATGCGCGCGCAGATATCGTGCAGCAGCTCGGCGTGTCCGTGGATGTCGCCGATGGCGTAGATGCAGGTCTCGTCGCCCTCATGTTCGAGGTCGCCGGGCTGGCCGACAAGGCGCCGGAAGAGGCTGCGCATCTTTGGTCTAGCCCGCCTGCAACCGTGAACGGCTGATCCGCTGTGCCAGTCCTGTTCCGATCACGGCTCCCAACACGATCACTCCGGGCAGCGCCGGTAATTCCGGCAAGGTGAAGGCGCCGAGCAGCAGCGTCAGCAGGACGGCTGCAGCGGATGCGGGATAGGACCAGTCGCGGCCGCGATTGCGCGCACCGGCCGTGAAGGCAGCGATGCACGTGACCGTAACCGCGAGTAAAGTCCAGAACATGGCGGAACCGAACTGGGCGATCAAGGCGGCCGCGCTGGTCGCCACCACGGGGCGCGTGGCTGCGCCTTGCCAGTCCATATAGGTCGACGCCAGCGTTGCGGTGGTACCGGCGCCGCTGCCGAGCGCGGGCAGGTCGGCGAGCAGAGTGTGGGTCGACTGCACGAGGTCGGCCGGGGCATCCGCGAAGGCGACGGCAAAGGCCAGGTCGGGATGACGGTTGGCGACCGCCGTCGCCAGCGCGATCAGCGCGACCGCCGTGGCCGCGCCGGCGCTGCTCCAGCGATGCAGATGAAGCTTTCGCGCGGCGAAGGTCATCAGGACGAGCCCGATGCCCGCAGCGAGTGCGATCGCGGCGCCGCGATGCCCGTACCAGCAGGCGCTGGCGGCGCAGAACAGCGCGCTCGCGGCGAACAGCGCGCGCAGCTGCGCGAGCTGGGCCGCGCTGCGGCCATCAGCGTGACCGCCGATGTCGAGCGCGCGCGCGAGGCCGAGCGGAGCGCCCACGAGAACGAGCATCAGAAATCCGTTTGCTGTCTCATCGCGCGCAGCTCCGGCAGCGCCAAGCCAGGCCTGGAGCGGATCGCTGTGCAGCAGCACGATCAGTGCGGCGACCACGGCCGTCGCCGCAATGCTGCGGCTCATCATATCGGCGCGGCGGGCATCGATCGCGATCGCGGCGGCGGCGATCATCACCGACAGCAGCGACAGCCAGAGCAGCAGCGCGCCAAGGCTTGCGCCGGTATCGACCGTGATGCTGCCGCTGAACGGCACGCCTAGTGTTTCGCCGGCGAACTTCCACACCGGATGCGCCCAGAACGATAGCGGAAGCATCTGCAGGATGATCCAGACCGCCGGAACCAGCGCCGCCGCAACCGCAGGGCCGACAATTTGTTTCAGGAAGGACAGTTCACCCGGACGGATCGCGGTCAGGCCTGCCAGCAGGCCAAGCGACGTTGCGGCGCCGACGAGACCGGTGGCGAGCGAGGCGTCGAGCAGACCCAGGGGAATCGACGCCCCGATCAAGATGCAGATGAAAGCCGTGACGTTCCACACGAGAGGGGCAGATCCTGCGGAAGATGACAACGCAAGGCAGCGGGATGCCCCGGGCTTGTCGCGAGGTCAACGGAAATCGGGCGCGCCAACTGAGGCACCGTTATGCCGCGTTAGAGCATTTTCGGTTCTGATTAAATCCACCGGCTAAAGCGCCGGAACACGCTGTTCCAGTCGCCGAACGTTTGGGCACGGATTTTCGAGGCGATGTCGGACGATCCGGACTTCGAATATCTGATCGTCGACTCCACCATCGTCCGGGCGCATCAGCACGCCGCCGGAGCGAAAAAAGGGGGTCTGAAGATCAAGCGCTCGGCCGCTCGCGCGGCGGCCTGAGCACCAAGATACATCTGGCCGTCCGAGGCCTGGGATGCCCGGTGCGGTTCACGCTGACCGCAGGCCAGAAGGGCGACGCGCCGCAAGCTGCCGAACTGATCGAGGGATTGCCTGCCGAGGTCGTTATGGCTGATACGGCCTACGACGCCGATCATTCG
>NZ_AUGA01000059.1:0-41614 GCF_000426785.1 Bradyrhizobium sp. th-b2 | reverse complement strand
AACCGAATCCTACGCCGCATCAGCGCTTTACACCACGCTCGCCAGCCTCTCATCGCCCTCTGACGAATAAGACGGGCTAACTGGGACCTGCTCGGCGTTCCCGGCGCTGCCGATTTGCCCGCAATCAAGTGGAAACAGATTAATCTCGAAAAACTGAGCTCCGCTGCGAGGAGTGCCCTCGTTGCGCAGCTCGAAAAAACATTGAACGAAGCCTAACGAAGGGCAGTCCATCCCATGCCAACCGGCAACATACGCGACGATCAATCCGTTCGGTGCTGTCCGTATTTAAGCCCCCGCGCAGAAAAAGCGCGGAACTCCATTGACCCACGGAGAACCCCGGTAACACTTCTCCTCTGGAGGGAGAACAGTTGGCGGACCATAAGAATTGCTAAGGGCAGAACATTGGATTGCCGACTCAGTAGTCCTACCGAGAACACCGACCAAGCAGGACAGCACCATCCGTTCAGACGGCGGTGAGAAATATTTTTTTGGGAAGTGCTCCCGAGCGAGAATCCGATCTGTCGCAGATGTGGGTGGACCTTGACCCGAAATTCCAGCTGACGCCAGACACCCATGAAGGCGAAAATATCATCATGGATGCGGGCGCTTATCGTTATGTCCGCTTCAACCATCGCGTCCTGCGCGCATTTTGGATCGCCGGATACACTGCTTGGGAGGGCTACCGCCTGATTGCCGAAAGCACACCGCTTGAGACACTCCAGCAGATCGCTTTACCAGCCTGATCGCAGCCTTTGAGAAAACCATTTCTAGCGATCAGCCTGAATTGGAGGCCCTGCCTGCGGGCGTTGCCGAGCCGGGCAGCTACGCGGATGCCGGCACGGAACCCCAGAGTCGCGCGGCTGGCGAGCTCGCGACTATAGCGGTTGCTTGGGCGCTGCTGCACGAAGTTCGCCATATCCGGCATCAGCGTGAAGGAACGGGCGCTGCTCCATATGGATCGGACGCGACCGAAAAACACAGGGAAGAGTTCTCCTGCAATGAGTTCGCCACGGCGTTTCTGTTAGAGCAAATCGAGCAGGAAACGAAACAACCCGCGGAGCTGGTAAGGCAGAAACGCCAGCTGGGTAAGGCAGGAGACCAAAAACGTCCCGATTACGTCCGTGGTGCTCTTAGCCGTCGCGGGTTCATGCAGCGCAATTAGGAGACCTTACGCATGTTAACGAGCGATGACATTTGTGGAAGTCAGCGCTCGCTGACATTTTTCAATTGTCGTCGAACGCGGACATATGGTAATGTAAGCGAACGACAACATTTTGAATTGCCATGCTCATACGCACATCGGCCGATCTCGGGGCCATCATTCGGGATACCCGCAAACGGCACAAGCTTGATCAGTCCAGCCTCGCCAAGCGCATTGGCGTCAGCCGTCAGTGGGTCATCGAGGTCGAGCGCGGCCACGCGCGCGCCGAACTCGGCCTCGTACTCCGCGCTCTTGACGCTCTCGGCATCCATCTAGACGCAGGCAGCGAACAACCACATGGCCGCGGTTCAGAAAAGTCAGCCGTCGATATCAATGCAATCGTGTCAAAAGCCAAAAGAAGCAGACCATGACCAGCGAACTCGTCGCGCTCCTGGACGGCAGGGAAGTCGGCCGCGTGCACAACGACGCTCGTGGCCGCCTCACCTTCGTCTATGACAGCGATTGGCGTCAAACGAGGGGCGCGTACCCCATTTCGCTCTCCATGCCACTCGCGGCCGAGGAACACGGTCCCGCCGCTGTTCAGGCCTTTCTATGGGGACTGCTCCCGGACAATGAGCGCGTTCTCGATCGTTGGGCGAAGAAGTTTCAGGTCTCGGCTCGCAACGTCTTTGCCCTGATTTCCCATGTCGGCGAAGATTGCGCCGGCGCCATTCAATTCGTCACGCGCGATCGTTTGGAGGAATTGCGAAGCGGTACGAATGACAAGGTTGAGTGGCTTGACGAAACCGCCGTCGCAAAACGTCTGCAAGCATTGAGAGAAGATCATGCCGCGTGGCGGTTGCCGCGTGACACGGGGCAATTCAGTCTTGCCGGCGCCCAGCCGAAAACCGCGCTGCTTCTGCAAAAGGGGCGATGGGGGATACCGTCTGGACGCATTCCGACAACCCATATCCTTAAGCCGCCGACCGGCCATTTCGACGGCCATGCCGAGAACGAGCACATCTGCCTCAATCTCGCGCGCAATCTCGGCTTGCCCGTCGCCGGAACCAAAGTCGTGCGGTTTGAGAAAGAGATCGCCATTGTCGTCGAACGCTACGATCGGCAGTTCAGTGGCAATGACGTCATTCGCGTCCATCAAGAGGACGCGTGCCAGGCACGCGGCATCATGCCAACCAAGAAGTATCAAAGCGAGGGCGGCCCGTCCGCTGCGGATATTATCGAACTTTTACGCACCTACTCCACCGACAGTGTTGATGATCTCGATACATTCATCGATGCCCTCGGCTTAAATTGGCTCATCGGAGGCACCGATGCACACGCTAAGAACTACTCACTACTCCTAGCCAGCGGCCCCACGGTGCGACTTGCGCCACTCTACGATGTTGCCAGCATCCTTCCCTACGACGATGTCGACTTGCAGAAGATGAAGCTTGCTATGAAGGTCGGCGGGGAATACAGGCTAGCCCAGATAGGTGCGCGCGAATGGCAGAAATTCGCCCGCGAGACCCGTTTCGATGCGGAAAAAGTGATTGCCGGATTGAACTCGCTGGCCGAACTGCTCCCCGACAACGTGAGCGACGTGTGCGCTGCCGCGCAAGCGGAAGGGCTAGATAACGCCATTATCGAGCGCCTTTCCGCCAAGTTGATCGAGCGAGCCAAAGACTGCCAACGCCTTCTGAAAGGCTCCTAAGCTTGCACAAGCTCGCGGTTCGCGGTCCGCAAGCACCGACGGAGTCGACGTTCATTCGCGGCCAACTCAAGAAACCACGCTGGGCGGCTGTCTGCGAACTCGGACTTTCCAAATTGTCGCGCTGGGTTACCAAGGGGAGTATTGCCCGACTCGAATGCGCACTTGGTTCGTCGGATAGCTTCGAATCGATAGCTGACAGCGCCCTAACTGCCTTTTGTTCTTTGGAGTGTAGGCCGTGAGGCCTTACTCTTCGTCTTCGTAGAACACTCCAGCTGACCAGCGACTTGCCGATCCAGTCCCGCGCGATCACGTTGGAGGGGCCCATCGCAATCGCCGCGCACGCATCGCGGAAGGAGCCCAATTTGGAGATACTCCGACAGGGCCGCTAACCGAGGGGCAGCAGGTCCTAGGACTGCCATCTGGGCTTGATCCGGTTTCCTGGAGCACCGGGCGCAACTTGGCGCTTCAGGGACTCCAAGCAAATCGTCCGTTTCGTAGTCGTAGGCCGCCGATTGCACCACCCACGCTGCGGCGGGCCCCTCGAAGAGCAGATTTCGTATACACGTAAGCCCTAGCGCCTGATCCAAAGGCAGTGCGAACTAACGAGCACCGCGTTCAAGACATGCCGAAGCGCAAGATCGATAAGCTCGCCCGCGCAAAAGCTCGCCCCGATCCGACCCAATGGGGCGACGATGAAGTAATGACCCTTATCGAGGCCGGCGCCGTGTTTTTTCCGCACGGTCCGCTGACATTATCATCGTTGCGCAGGGCTGCGGCCTCAGGGGCTCTTGAAGTCGCCAAAGTGGCAGGCAAAGATCTCACGACACCTCGCGCAATCCGCAAATTAGTGAAGCCGTCATGCCGGGCCGCAAAGCCAAGCCGCCACGACTCTGGTTTAGAGAGGACGACGCCACCTGGATCATCCTCGATCGTGGCCGGCAAATCCGCACAGGCTGCAGCCGCGACGACGTTAACGGAGCTGCGAAGGCGCTCGAGACCCACATTAGCGAGCGGCATACCAGCACTATCGGGGCCACTGATCCGAACGTCCTCGCAATAGCCGACGTTCTCACAGCCTACGAAATTTCAAAGCGGCCCAAGGACGAGGGGGACGAACGCCCGTGGGCGCAACATGACCTGCTTCTCATTCGCCTGCTCGATCTCAATAACTTTTTTGGCGATAGAACCGTCAGTGAGCTCAAAGCGCAGCTTTGTCGCGACTTTGTCGATTGGTCTACCGGCACTGCGAACGACAACAATAGGAGAGCCGGCATCTCGCCACGCAACGCGACCGTCTCCGATCAAACCGCGCGGCGCCGGCTCGAAGATCTACGCGCTGCGGTGAACGCCTACCACGCCGAACACACGCTCAGCGTCGTTCCAAAGATCACTCTTCCCCCTAAAGCTGAAGGACGACGCCGCTGGTTGACCCGTAACGAAGCCGCACGCCTGCTCGGAGCGGCAATCGGCTACGTTTGGGATACCGAGCAGGAGAGGTGGAAGCGCAGAGACGATGGCGCGCTCGTGCGCCGAGAACGGTGGATCATTCGTCGTCGCTATCCCGCGGTGCGCTTCTGCTTGATTGGCCTCTACAGCGCTCGTCGAGAAGAGACCATCCGGCGCACCCAGTGGCTGCCATCAACGACCCATCCGTGGATGAACCTGGACGCGATGGTCTACCAGGGTAAGGGAGCACTGGAGCGATCAACCAAGAAGCGGCGACCGCCAGCAAAGATCGCGAACCGCCTGCGTCCCCACTTGGTTCGTTGGCACAGGATCGACCAAGCTCGGTCTGCAGAACTCCGCGCCTCAGGGGTCATGAGAGACGGTGAGCAAATCCGGTTCGTCGTGAGCCGCATGCACGACGGCCAGCCGCTTGCCGGAAAGATCAGGTCGGCTTGGGAAGGTATTCTGGAGGATGCGGGGCTGGGCGATGATGTCGTTCGGCACTCATTGCGTCACACAGCGGCGACGTGGCTGATGCAGGCGGGCGTTGACATGTGGGAGGCTGCCGGCTGGCTCGGAATGACGGTTGAGCAATTAGAGGCCAACTACGGCCACCACCACCCGGATTTTCAGGTAGAGGCGGCGGAAGCGTTCGGGGGCAGGCGCTGAGCTGAGGACTACTCGCCGCGAGCTATTCGTGCTTTGATGTCCAAGGTGCAAAGGGAGGACATGTGGTGCTTGGCGATGTCCCGCGCAACGTCGCGACAGGGCCCGTTTCCCTTGCGCTACCCAATTGCCCCGCGTCTGGTTCCGAGCAGCGCAAGATCCTAGCGGCTCTGTCTCACGATTGGCCGACCTCGAGTGGGTCCGAAACTCGACGGACAAGGCTGCCGTGCCTCAAATCATTGCGCATTTCGTTGCGCGCGAAAAACACAGAAACTATAAGTGCTTGGAAGAATGGTCGGAGTGGCAGGATTCGAACCTGCGACCCCTGCGTCCCGAACGCAGTGCTCTACCGGGCTGAGCCACACTCCGACTAAGAGGCCGGCTTATAGCGTCGGGCTTCAGGGACCGCAAGGGACGACAAGGCACCGAATTGAGGAATCTAGTCACAGTGGAAACAGGCCTGAAAACACACGTTCTGCCGGCTGGCGCAGCCGCCACGGCAACCGCTGCCGGGGTTTTGGCCGAGGGCGGTCTGGTGGCCTTTCCGACCGAGACGGTTTATGGCCTTGGCGCCGATGCCGGCAACGCCGCCGCGATCGCCCGGCTGTATGAGGCCAAGGGCCGGCCGGCCTTCAATCCGCTGATTGCCCATGTCGCCGATCTCGGCGCCGCCCGCCGGATCGCCCTGTTCGATGGCCAAGCCCTGCGGCTCGCGGAAGCGTTCTGGCCCGGTCCGCTGACCCTGGTGCTGCCGAAGGCCCTCTCCTGCCCGGTCGCGGAACTCGCGACCGCCGGGCTCGATACAGTCGCGATTCGCATCCCGGCCCACAAGGTGGCGCGCGACATCATCAAGGCGTTCGGCGGTGCCGTGGTAGCGCCGTCGGCCAATCTCTCCGGCCATGTCTCGCCAACCACCGCCGACCATGTGAACGGCGATCTTGCGGGCCGCATCGACCTGATCGTCGACGGCGGGCCGGTCGAGGTCGGCGTCGAATCCACCATCGTCGGCTGCTTCTCCGATCCGGTGCTGCTGCGGCCGGGCGGGCTGACCCGCGCCGAGATCGAGCGCGTGCTCGGCCACCCGTTGCAGTCGCCGCCGCCGGACGCCGAGACCGACGCTCAGCCGATCGCCCCCGGCATGCTCGCCTCGCACTACGCGCCGCGGACGCCGGTCCGGCTCAATGCCAGCGACGTTCATGTCGGCGAAGCCCTGCTGGCGTTCGGGCCGGCCAAGGTCGCGCGGCGCGAATGCGCCTCGGTGGAGATGAACCTGTCCGAGCGCGGCGATCTCGCCGAGGCCGCCGCCAATCTGTTCGGTTACCTCCGCACCCTCGACAAGAGAAACGCGGACGCAATCGCGGTGATGCCCATTCCCGAGGACGGGCTGGGCGAAGCCATCAATGACCGGCTGCGCCGTGCAGCGGTTGGGCGGTAAATCCCGACACACGTGAAAGACCAAGAAAAAATGAACATCGTCCAATCAGCGGTGCCACCGCTTCCGCCCGAATTGCTTGCAAAATTCCGCGCCATCGTCGGCGACAAATATGCGGTGACCGACGCCGCCGACATCAAGCCTTACGTCACCGAGGAGCGCGACCTGTTCCAGGGCCGCTCACCGCTGGTGCTGCGCCCCGGCTCGACCGCCGAGGTCGCTGCGATCTGCAAGCTTGCGACCGAACACAAGATCGCGCTGGTGCCGCAGGGCGGCAACACCGGCCTGGTCGGCGGCCAGACACCGCATAATGGCGAGGTGGTCGTGTCGCTGCGGCGCCTCGACAAGATCCGCGACATCGACGTCGAATCCAACACCATGACCTGCGAGGCCGGCGTGGTGCTGCAAATCGCGCAGCAGAAGGCCGCCGAAGTCGATCGCCTGTTCCCGCTGTCGCTCGGCGCGGAAGGCAGTTGCACCATCGGCGGCAACCTCTCGACCAATGCCGGCGGCACCACGGCGCTCGCCTATGGCGTGGCCCGTGAAATGGCGCTCGGGCTCGAAGTCGTGCTGGCCGACGGCCGCGTGCTGAACGCGCTGTCGAAGCTGAAGAAGGACAACACCGGCTACGATTTGCGCAACCTGTTCATCGGCGCCGAGGGCACGCTCGGCATCATCACCGCGGCGACGCTCAAACTGTTTCCGCAGCCGCGCGCGATCGAGACCGCCTATGTCGGCCTGAAGTCGCCGGCGGCGGCGCTCAAATTGTTGTCGATCTCGCGCAACGAGGCGGCAGGTAGCCTGACGACCTTCGAACTGCTCGCCGACATCGCGGTGGATTTCTCGATCCGCCACGGCATCGATATCCGCGATCCGCTTGAGAGCAAGCACCCCTGGTACGTGCTGATGGAATTGTCGTCGCCGCGCGACGACGCGCGCGACACGCTGGAGGCGATCCTCGCCCAGGGCATGGAGGACGGCATCGTCGATGACGCCGTGATCGCCGCCAATTTGAGCCAGTGCCAGGCGTTCTGGAAGCTGCGCGACGAGATGTCGGCGGCGCAGAAGCCGGAGGGCGGCTCGATCAAGCACGACATCTCGGTGCCGGTGGCGGCCGTGCCCGCCTTCATCGAGGAGGCCAATGCGGCGGTCGTGAAGCTGATCCCGGGCGCGCGGCCGGTGCCGTTCGGCCATCTCGGCGACGGCAACATCCACTACAATGTCAGCCAGCCGGTCGGCGCCAATACCGCTGACTTCCTGGCGCGCTGGCATGACGTCAACGCCGTGGTGTTCGAGATCGTGCTGCGGATGGGCGGCTCGATCTCGGCCGAGCACGGCATCGGCGTGCTTAAGCGCGACGAACTGCCCGACGTCAAGGACAAGGTCGCGATCCAGCTGATGCGGCAGGTCAAGGCGATGCTCGATCCGCTCGGCATCATGAATCCGGGCAAGGTGCTGTGACCGCGCAGGCGACGATGCCCTCCCTTTCCATTGCTGCAATTGCCGATGCCGATGTGAGCAACGTCGTCGCACTGTGGCAGGCGTGCGGCCTGACGCGGCCGTGGAACGATCCCTCCGCCGACATCGCGCTGGCGCGCCGCGGACCGAATTCGGCCGTGCTGGTCGGCCGCGACGCCGGCGCGATCGTTGCAACCGCGATGGTCGGCCATGACGGCCATCGCGGCTGGGTCTATTACGTCGCGGTCGACCCTCGCTGCCAGGGCAAGGGGCTTGGCCGCACCATGATGCAGGCGGTCGAGGACTGGCTGCGCCAGGCCGGCGTGCCGAAGTTGCAATTGCTGATCCGCCGCGAGAACGCCAAAGCCAGCGCGTTCTACCAGACGCTCGGCTACGAGGAGTCGACCTCGGTCATGCTGGCGAAATGGCTCGACGGCCGCGAAGCGACGCCGTAAGGGAGTTGAAGGGTAACGCATGAGCATCGCCGACCGCGTTCGCGTCAAGGACGTCCGCGTCCTCTCCAAGGCCCGTTACCTGCTCACCAGCACCACGTTCGACTACCGCCGCCGCAATGGCGAGTGGCAGACCCAGGTCCGCGAAAGCTATGACCGCGGCAACGGCGCGGTGCTATTGCCCTACAATCTGAAGACCCGCAGCGTCGTGCTGGTGCGCCAGTTCCGCTATCCCGCTTTCGCCAACGGCTATGACGATCTCCTGATCGAGGCCGCCGCCGGCATGCTCGACGACGCCGCGCCGGAGGCACGCATTCGCGCCGAGGCGGAGGAAGAGATCGGCTACCGGCTCGACCACGTGCGGAAGGTGTTCGAAGCCTTCATGACGCCGGGCGCGGTGACCGAGAAGCTGCATTTCTTCGTTGCCGAATACGACGCCGCGATGCGCATTGGCGAAGGCGGCGGACTCGCCGACGAGGGCGAGGACATCGAGGTGCTCGAACTCTCGATCGACGACGCACTCGCCATGATCGGCGATGGCCGCATCGTCGATGCCAAGACCATTATGCTGCTGCAATACGCGGCGCTGCATCTGTTCAGGTGAACGCCCTCCGTCCCGCCCTGTTGCCGGGACGGCATCGCGCGCGCACTCAATGCTCTACCGCATCGTGATCGCAAGGCCGCTCAGATCGGCATTGGCCATCAGACCGACCTGGTGGCCGGTCAATTCGAGCACCGCGCCTTTCTGATTGGTCAGCACGATCGCGCGGGCACCGCGGCCGACCGCAAGCCCCGCGCCCGCTGCACCGTAGACGCCGGCAACATCGGACGGGCGGTTGATGTTGCTGACGCGACCGCGCAGCACCGTCTTGGAGCCGCCGAACACAAGGCCGTAGTCGAGACCGCCGGTGGAGAGCGCATAGGAGCGGCCGCGGAAGGTCAGGACACCGCTGCCGCCGGAGCCGCCAATGATCCATCCCGCCTTGTAGATCGTCAGCGTCACGAAGCCGCTGTCGGCACGGGCCGCCGAAGAGAAGGCAAGGCCGGTGAACGCCATCAGCGCGACCAGCGCGGCGCGAAGGGTGGATGAAAGTTTCATGTACGGTCTCCCCAGGATTTACTCAGTCGATCTGCTCACATCGATTTGCGCGCGTCGCGACGCGGGTGCGAATCGCAACGCGCCGACTGTAGCAAGCGCATCACCCGGCGCAATTTGGCACGGCGCCGACCGGTTTGCTGACGGATATTTCCGCGCAATCGGCGTTGAACCTGTTCCCGGGGTTGTAACACTCACTGCATGTCCGGGGCGATCGGCCCCAGGGCTCCACAATTGCCTTGCGGAGCGTGCATTTTTTCACACCGGAGATTTCCCCATGCGTCGTCTTGCGATCGCCTGTGCCGCCATTGCCGTCACCGTGCTTGCCGCGGCAAGCCCGGCCAGCGCCAACCCCTATCACCTGATCCGCTGGCAGGACACCGGCTTCTGCCAGATCTGGGACCAGAGCATCCCGACCACGCCGTGGCCGGCGAACTTCTCGGTCGTCAGCGAGGAATTGCCGACCTTCGATGCCGCGTTCGTCTACAAGACGGGCCTCCTGAACAACGGCACCTGCGCGTTCTGAGCCGTATTCGAACTGTGGGGTGGGCAACGGCGCGCTCGCGCCATGCCCACCATTTCGTTTCGAACGTGAGATGGTAGGCACGCTGGCGATTTGCCCACGCCGCGTTATGCTGTCGTAGATCCCCCTGTTCAACCTTTGGGACGGTGCGACATGCTCACACTCTATTCCTACCCGCCGCTGTTCGGCGTCGCCGACAACAACGGCTACGGCTTGAAGGTGTTTGCCTTCCTGAGACTCGCCGGTGTGCCGTTCCGTCACGAGCACATCTTCGACGCCTCGAAGGCGCCGCGCGGCCAGCTGCCCTATATCGTCGACGGCGCCGACACGGTCGGCGACAGCGAGACCATCCTCGCTTGGCTCACCCGGAAATATCGCCTTTCGATTGATGCCGCGCTGACGCCGCAACAGCGCACGCAGAACTTGCTGATCACACGGATGCTCGACGACCTCTATTGGGTGATGTCGTATTCGCGCTGGAAGGACGAGCGCTACTGGCACTTGTTCCGCGATGAGTTGAGGCGAGAGCACCCGGCGCTGACGGACGAGGGCCTGCTCAAGGCAAAAGAATACAATGCCCAGCGCTACTACTACCAGGGCATCGGCCGCTTCGATCCCGATGCGGCGATGGCGCGCGGCCTTGCAGATCTTGCCGCGATCGCGGCGCTGATCCCGCAGCAAGGCTATGTGCACGGCGACACGCCGACCGCGATCGATGCCGGACTCTATGGTTTCATCGCCAACATCTATTTCTACGATATCGAGACGCCGCTGAAGCAGTTCGTCGTCGCCCACGACAACATCGTGCGGCATTGCCGCGCCATCCATTCCGCCGTGAGCGCCTGACGCCTAGAGCCTTCTCTAGTGATGCTTGATCAAGGCGTCGCGCGCGGCGGTGAGTTCGAGGAACGCCGCGCCGTTGCCGCCACCGTCGGGATGCACCGTCTTGGCGGCGCGCTTGAAGGCCTGATGGATTTCGGTCGCCGCGAGGTGGCGGCCAAGCGGCAGGCCGAGCAATTGCCGGTACCGCTCTTCCTGGGTCAGCGCCCTCGGCGTCAGGCCACGCCGGCCGAACCGCGGCGCAGACAGCGTATGCAGCGCATCGTTGACGATGCCGAGACGGCGCAGCGCCATTGACCTGGTGCGGCGGTCGGCCGATTTCAGCGCCGCCTGGCGCAGGATCGGCAGCACCTGTGCGGCCGCATGCCGCAGCGTCTCGTCGATGTCGGTCGCGGCGATCTCGGCGATCATCCTGGCCATCTCGCGATAGTCGGGGTCCGGCACCGCGCAGAAGTGCTCGATCGCAACTTTCCAGTGTCTGATATGCGGGTCCATGTCCGCCGTCCGTCCTGTCATCCGAATCCGGATAACAGCAACGCGCAAACGCGGCTTGGCGTTTCGCTTGGCGCAGTTTTGAATAGTGTTGTCGACAACGCTCAAAAATCAGAACGAGGAAACGCCATGGCCCTTCTCGACAATCACATCGCCGTCATCACCGGTGCAGGCTCGGGCATCGGACGCGCCATCGCGCTGGGTTACGGCCGCGAGGGTGCGCGTGTCGTGCTGCTCGACATGAACGGCGATGCGGCAACGGAAGCGGCCAGGGAGATCCGCAGCGCCGGCGGCAAGGCGGAGAGCTTTACGCTCGACGTGACCGATCGCGACGCCTGCGTCGCGATGGCGAAGCAGGTGGCCGACAAGGTCGGAGCCGTCTCGATCCTGGTCAACAACGCCGGCATCGCGCGTCGCAACGGCATGCTCGGCACTGAGGAGGCCGTGATCAAGGATTGGGAAGACATCATCTCGATCAATCTCACCGGCGTCTTCAACGTGACGCATTCCTTCCTCGCGCCGCTGCGCAAGAACAAGGGACGCATCGTCAATATCGGTTCGATCCAGTCCTTCGTGCATCTGCGCACGCCGAGTTCGCCGGCCTATACCGCCTCCAAGCATGGCGTGCTCGGCTTCACCAAGGCGCTGGCCGCCGAGCTCGGCAAGGATGGCGTGCGCGTCAATGCGATCGGCCCCGGCTTCATCGAGACGCCGCTGAACGAGAAGGTGCGCGCCACCAATCCCGACCTGGTGAAGGTCTTCATGGACCACACCCCGCTCGGCCGCGCCGGCAAGCCGGAGGACATCGTCGGCCCCGCGATCTTCCTCGCCTCGGACCTGTCGGCCTACGTCTCGGGATCGATCCTGATGGTCGATGGCGGTTACCGGACATTGTGACGGATGGAACCGCAATCATGGCGATTTCTGGGTATTTTGCTTACAGAGCAGGGAGTTAGGTGGATATTAAGGACTTGTTAACCAAACCGGCACACCGTTGATCTACGGGGTAGTTGTTTCTCGATGTCTTCGCTTCACCGACGAAGCGGGCGTTGATCGGGAGGAGTACATGTCCTACGCGTCCACCGTGCCGTCGCCGGAAGCACTGCTGCCGTCGCTGGCTCCAAATGAAATCGTTCCACTTCTGATCGGCGCGACCGTCGATGAAGTCGAGCGGGAACTCGTGCTGCAGACGCTCGCGCGCTGCGACGGCAACCGCACCCGCGCTGCACGCGTGCTCGGACTGTCGGTCCGGACCTTGCGGAACAAGATCCGCGAATATTCCGCCGAAGGCATCGACGTGCCGTTGAGTGAGCACGCCGCAGCCTGAGTGGACTTTAGATCAGGTCGATCGCAAGGCGCCGCCAGCGCGACAACAGCTGGCGGTCATCGTCACCGAGACAGCGTGCGAGATGCACGTCGGTCGTCGCTGTCAGTTGCAGCGTTCGGGCGACCAGTGCGGTCGCATAGTCCCAATAGTCGCGGCGGCCGATCGGGTCCGCCGCGACCAGGGATTTTGCGAGGATCTCGACATAGATCGCGGTCGTGGCCTGGTGCCACAGCGGAGCTGCGCGCATCTCCGCAGAGGGCGCGCCGGTCCGTGCCTGCCGCATCAGCCAGTAGCTCTCCTCTCCATTCGCCCAATCCGATGACGGCAGGGACGGATCGAGGCACGGCGAGCAGCATGCAAGCGGCCGCATCGTGCGCGCGTCGCAGAACACGGAATAGCCGAGCCTGTCGTACCAGCTGACGCGGAGCAATTTGCGGAGCTCGGCTTGCTCGTCCGCCTCGAGCTGCCGCCTGCCGGTTCGTTCGAGACTGGCGATGATCGCTTCCAGGCGGTCGCGATCGAACGGCTCGACTTCGAGCACCACGCCGATGTTGCGCGGAAACAGCGCATCGAGCATGCCGACCATCTGGCGATAGAACGCGTGCGCCAGGCCGCCGCCGCGCCACGCCGTCCCGATGCCGACATGGTTGCAATAGATCAAATCGCTTGCATGATCATAGGTGAAGAAGCCGAGTCCGATCGCACGCCCGGCGGCGCGCAGGATGAAGCAGCGCGAGTCGAGCCGATAGGACATCTCGCGGCCGCCGACGCTGAAATGCCGCCGCTCGCCGACATCATCCGACAGCAGCCAGCGCACGATGTCGTCAGCGCTGTCGCGCTCACTTGCGGGAAACAGCTCCTCATAGAGATCGAGCACGCCCGTGCTGCGAAAGCTCGCTTCGTCAAGCACATCGCGTCGCGTCACGACAATGTCGAGCGGTTGCGGTCCTTCCCCTGCGGCTTCGCCGTGCCTGTCGTTCGGAAACCGCAACCCGCCCTCCGTTGTCATATGCACATGGAATTATGACTGTTGATCGCTTGCATCCGTGCGGACGGGCAGAATTGAAGCCGTCCTCCAACCTCTGTTACAAGCGGCTTCACATCGCGACGGAGCATATCAGTGGCTGACGAAACAACTTCCCGCCAGGGGTCACGAGGAGCGCAGGGGCCGCAGGGTCGTCAGGGCGAGCCGGGACGGCCCGGTCCGCAAGGACATCCGGGCCGGCCGGGGCCGGAAGGTGTGCGCGGCAAGCCGGGTCCGCAGGGCAAGGCCGGAGCGGTCGGAAAGCCAGGCCCCCAGGGCAAGCCGGGCGCGCAAGGCAAGGCGGGTGTGCAGGGTCCGCGCGGCGAAGCCGGCCCTCAGGGGCCGCAGGGTCCGGCCGGCCCGCGTGGTGAAGCCGGCCCGCCCGGACAATTGCCGTCGATCGAGCAGGTGATGCCGTGGCTGCACATGATCTTCGACGCCTGCAAGACTACAAGCGCACCAGGGAGCGCGAAGCCGCTGAGCTCGCCGAGCGCGATGCCGCCGAGCGCGCCGCCGCGGAGGCGATCGCGCTTGACGTCGATGCGATCGACTTCGCGGAAGATGACGACGAAGACGACGACCACAAGAAAAAGAAGAAGCACCGCAAGAAGGACAGGAAGTAACCGTTCCTGTCTCAAGAGCGTTTTCGAGCGAAGTGGCCGCCGGTTCGCGTGAAGAAAACGCGTCAAAACAAAAGCTCTATCCGCGCGGGCACTCCTTGTACCCGAAGCGGTCGATGATCATTGCGCCCGGGATCGCGTGGAATTCCAGCGTGTCCATGTAGTGGCGCGCGAGGACGTATTGCCGCAGCGCAGGCTTGTAGGCGTCCAGCATCCGCTGGGTCGACATCGCATTGATGTTGCGCTGACGGTCATGGCCGGCATGAAACAACAGCGTCGCGCTGCGCTCGACACAGACGTTGCGCAGCCCGAGAAACAGCGTGCAGTTCGACTGGCAATGCCCCTTGATGCGGAACAGTTCGCCGGAGGCGTTGGCGCGATCGATCTCGGGCTGGAATTTCGCGATCCAGCCGCCCATGCCGTAGCCTTCGGACGTGCCGGCAAAAGCAGCTGACGACGTCAGCGCGACGACGAGCGCGATGATGATGCGCATGGTGCCCCCCAGGTCGCAACAAACAACGCCCGTTGCAGCCGGTTTGCAAGGGTGAGACGCCCTGTGTGACGCCCTGCTTATCGCTCCGGGTCCGGATTGGCCGGGGGATCGGGGGGCCGGACGAGGTGCATGAACTGGAAAGCCCAGCGCATCGCGTAGTACCAGGCGACGCCGGCGAACGCCCCGCAGACCGACAGGATGATGACGTTGGCAAGGTCGATCGTCCCGCTCGACCACAGCATGCCGCTCGTCCACAGGATGGCGAACGCGATTGAGCAGAGGGCGAGCAGGACGGCACGCTTCATCGTGTTGCTCCGGGGCCGGGATGAACGGCAAATCATGCCCCGGGGGTGGACGCCGTACCGTGACCTGCATCACGGACTGGCGATGGCCTCAGCCGAACCGCAGGCGCGAACGCTCCCTCGCCTTCTCCGCCTCCACCTCGCGATCGCGGGTGGGCGCCGCGGTCTGCAACGAGATCAGGAGCTTGCGCGCGGCGTCCGAGACCTCGGTCACCGCAAGATTGAAGGCAGCCTCATTGGACTGCGACGGCCTGTTAAAGCCGGACAGCTTGCGCACGAATTGCAGCGCGGAGGCGTGGATTTCGTCCTCGGTGGCGGGCGGCTCGAAGTTGAACAGCGTCTTGATATTGCGGCACATGTCGGTCTCCCTCGCCCGCAGCAGCGGGGCGGCTCTCTCAAAGACGATCGGCTGCTGCAAAATACGACATCGTGGGCTATTCTGGCAGCCTCATCGTCCCACGGCGCAGCGAGGTTCCGGATGAGCCACGTGATCTACAAGGTCGTCCAGCACGATGGCGGCTGGGCCTATACCGTCAACGGGGTGTTCTCGGAACCGTTTCCAACCCACGCCGCGGCGCTTGCCGCGGCCCGGCGCGCCGCCAATGAGCAACGTGTTCCCGGGCGCACCGAGGCGATTCAGTATGAGACGTCGGACGGCAAATGGCTGACCGAAACCGCCGCCGGCAACGACCGCCCGGAGACCGAGGTTGAAGACGGGCGCTAATTTGCTTCCGCGGCTCAGAACGGAACCTGCACGCCAAGCCGATCGAAGAACGCCCGTCCCCGGTCGGTGATCCGCAACGCCCGCGGAATCCGATGCGGCGCAACGCCGCGCATCTCGACCAGCCGCGCCAGCACGGCATTGGCGAAGGGACCGGCGAGATGCGGTACGCGCTCGGTCCAGTCGTTGCAAAGCCGCAGATGCGGCTGCCGCGCAGGATCGAAATCGATCTCTTCGGCCCGGCACCAGGCCAGCCCCTGCTCGGTCACGCGACCATCGCGGCCGTCGATGACGACAAGCCGACGGCGGATCAGCGCATTGGACAACAGCACCCCGAGCTGGCCCGCAAGGTGATGGTAGCAGGTGCGAGATTGCCTGAGCTGCTCGGCCGGCATCGCACGCCGGCGCCCCGTGCTCTTTGCGGCGAGATCGACGAGGTCCTCGATCAGCGCCGCGACATCGTCGTCCCTGATCCGGTAATATCTGAACCTGCCCTGCGCCCACACCGACAGCACGCGCGCATCCACCAGCTTCTGCAGATGCGCGCTGGCGCCTTGCGGTGAAATGCCGGCAACCGCGGCAAGCTCGCCCGCCGGCAGCGCCTTGCCGTCGGCCAGCGCACTGACCATAGCCTCGCGCACCGGATCGCCCAACGCCTCGGCGATCTGCGAAAATCCCGTCTGCACCGATTGGGATGATCCCACCGCATCGTCCTCCGTATCGGACCGGAAGGTCCTACAAGCATTCGCAAGGCCGCGAAACTCATTTCAGATTTTCCTGAAACGTCGCGGCCGCCTGATCCGGTCAGATCGGCGCCGTTCAACGAAGCCCAAGGGAACAATCATGACGGCCAACAGCACCGACGCGGAACGCATCTACAAGCTCTGGGACGAAGCCCTCGGCAACAAGGACCTCGAGGCGGCACTGGCGCTCTACGCATCCGACGCCTCGATCGAGAGCCCGTTGGTTCAGCACCTGATGCAAACCAGGGACGGGATCGCCCGCGGCCGCGAGGCGCTGCGCGAGTTCATCACGCGCGTGTTCCGCACCAACCCGCCACAACGCCGCCGCTTCAAGCAGGGCTTCTTCAGCGACGGCCGGATCCTCACCTGGGAATATCCGCGGCAATCGCCCGACGGCGATCAGATGGATCTCGTCGAGATCATGGAGATCGAGAACGACCTGATCCAGCGTCACCGTGTCTATTGGGGATGGTATGCGCTTAACGTGCTGAAGGGGAGCTAGCTAGAAGGACACATCTCCGTCAGCCGCGCCGCGCAGCTCTCGGACATCGCTTTCCGTCATGTTAGGCTTGCGGCCAAGCGGCTGGACAAACGTGCCGCGCGTGGGAAGAAGCATGATGTTCCGTTGGTGCGCGGCGCTTGTGGCCGCTTTCGTCTCGATGTCGGTAATGGCCATGGCTGCAGATTATCCCGCCCCGCAGGATGGCGAGTGGATCGCGAAGGACTTCGGGTTTCACAGCGGCGAGGTGATGCCGGAACTGCGGCTGCACTACACCACGCTCGGCCCGCCGACCGGGCAGCCGGTGCTGGTGCTGCACGGCTCCGGCGGCTCGGCCGCCAGCATGCTGACGCCGACCTTTGCCGGCCAGCTGTTCGGCCCGGGCCAGCCGCTCGACGCGTCGAAATACTACATCATCATCCCGGACGGCATCGGGCACGGCAAGTCCTCGAAGCCGTCGGATGCAATGCGGACGAGCTTCCCGAAATACGACTACAACGACATGGTCGATGCGCAGTACCGGCTCGTCACCGAGGGGCTCGGCATCAAGCATCTGCGGCTCGTGATCGGCAACTCGATGGGCGGCATGCACAGCTGGATCTGGGGCGTGCGCTATCCGCAGATGATGGACATTTTGGTACCGATGGCCTCGCAGCCATCAGCGATGGGCGCGCGCAACTGGATCCTGCGGCGAACGATGCTGGAAACAATCCGTAACGACCCCGACTACAATGGCGGCAACTACACCAGCCAGCCGCGGATGATGAAATACGCCATCGCGGCCTACCGCTTCGCGAGCGCCGGCGGCACGCTCGGCTATCAGACGCTGGCGCCATCGGCGCCGCAGGCCGACAAGATGGTCGATGACCAGCTGGCCCTGCCGGTCACGGCTGACGCCAACGACTACATCTACCAGTGGGAGGCCTCGCACGATTATGATCCGTCCACCGGGATGGAGAAGATCGAAGCCAACCTGCTCGCGATCAACGCTGCCGACGACGAACGCAATCCACCGGAGACCGGCGTCACCGAAGCCGCGGTGAAGCGGATCAGGAACGGCAAGATCTATCTGATCCCGGCGAGCACCGAGACGCGCGGCCACCTCACGACCGGCGACGCCAGGTTCTATTCCAGGCAATTGCAGGAATTGCTGCAGACCGCGCCCCAACACGCGACGTAGCGATCGAGGTCAGGCGATGTCGGCAAATCGCTTCCGTCGCGTTGCGCTGAGCCTGCCCGAGGTGGTCGAAGGCGCGCATCACGGCCACGCCGATTTCCGTATCGGCAAGCGCATCTTCGCAACGCTCGGCTATCCCGACCAGGATTGGGGCATGGTGAAGCTGACGCCGGAGCAACAAGCGATGGTGGTCGAGGCCGAGCCGGAGATCTTCCGGCCGGTGCCGGGCGGCTGGGGCAGGAACGGCAGCACCAACGTCCGTCTCGCGAAAGCCGATCAGGTCACGCTGCGCAGCGCGCTCAGCATGGCCCGGGACAATATCGCGGTGAAGCCCGCGAAGAAGGCGCGCGCGAAGACAGCATCCTGAGCGCAGCGACCTCGCACCGCATCAAGCCGTGCCGCGTTGCTTCGCTCATTCTTTGAGCATGCATCTCGCGTGCGGTTCGTGCCTAATCGCGCAAACACCGGATTCGCGCACGACCCGCGCGGGTGACGCAGAAGTTTTCGCCGGAGGAAGGCAATGCGAAGGCTCACGCATATCGCGGTGCTTGGGTGGCTCGCCATGATGGCGGGCGCTGCGCTGGCTTTCGACAACGGTCAATACGAGAACGTGCCGCCGGATATCCGCGCCTGGTTCAAGAGCGTGATCGCACCGAATGGCGTGCCGTGCTGCGACATCTCCGACGGCCATCGCACCAGTTACGACGTTCGGGGCGGCGCCTATTGGGTGCCGATCGAGGGCGAATGGATGATGGTGCCGGAACGCGCCGTGATCCGCGATCGCGGCAATCCGGTCGGCGAAGCCGTGGTGTGGTACGTGCATCACCGCGGCGGCATCATCATCAGCTGCTTCGTTCCTGCCGATGCGGTCTGACAGCCTCCGCCGGCTGCGCCGCGCGACGGCGCGATCAGATCGCGCCAATTTGAAACATTTACCTCCTGTTAACCTTACTTTTTAACCAATAATTAAGGATGAGTTTGCCGGCGCAACGCGGCCCGTCCTAGCGTCCGCACAATGCTCCGTAACCGAATGGTGCGTGCCATGGCTTATCGAACAATGGCGTATCGAACTTATGGGGCGCTGATTGCGTCCCTTGGCGTTGCAGCGCTGCTTGCTTCCTCGACCGAGACCTATGCGAGATCCGGGACGGCGCCACGCGGCACGTTTAGCTCGCACCATCCAGCCTTCCGCCATCACCTGCGCGTGCCCGGCATCGTCCTGCCGGATGCGGGCGGATATTATGACGGCGCCGCCGGCGTGCCCTTCGCCGCCGACGTCCCCCCTCCGGTCTCGAACGACGTTCGCTACACCTACACCCAGGACGTGCCCTGGGATTGGGCGCATCGATATCCACCGGCCGTGGTGCCGTCGGATCGCCCCTATGTGTCGAGCTGCCCGACGGAGAGCGTCACGGTGCCCGGGCGCGGTGGCGACCGCACCATCAACATCATCAGGTGCTACTGACCGGCGCCGCTGCAATCGGAAGCGCGAAAGCAGAAGAGGCCGCCGGCAAGGACGGCCTCTCGCAGTTTGGGAGCCGCTCTCCGAGCGAGGGAGCCGATCAGGACTCCTCGCCCTTCAGATGACCGACGTGCTTCTGGGTATAGAGTTCAAGACCGATGCGCTTGATCAGGTCGAGCTGGGTCTCGAGGAAGTCGATGTGGTCTTCCTCGTCCTTCATCAGCTTCTCGAACAGGTCGCGGCTGACGTAGTCCTTGACGCCGTGGCAGTAGGTCGCCGCCTCCTGATAGAGCGTGCGGGCGCCGATCTCGGCGGCCAGATCGCACTCGATGATCTCCTTGACGTCCTGGCCGATCTTCAGGGGATCGAGCACCTGCAGGTTCGGGAAGCCGTCGAGGAACAGGATGCGATCGACGAACTTGTCGGCGTGCTCCATCTCCTCGATGGACTCCTTGCGCCAGACCTTGGCCATCTCCAGAAGGCCCCAATTGTTGAGCATCCGGTAGTGCAGCCAGTACTGATTGATGGCGGTCAGTTCGCTGCGCAGCCCCTTGTTCAGATAATCAATGACCTTCGGGTCGCCTTGCATGATCCACTCCACCTGTCGCGGCCAACGCTGGCCGGTTTGAATTTAGAATGTTTCTAAATCAGATTCACGGCAAGAGCAACCCTGCGCAGAAACGGCGCCTGGATAACCGGATTCGGGTGGATTTGCGGGGCGTTTTCGCGCGAAGCGGAAGCCGGTTCGCGTGAAGAATAAAGCGTCGAAAAAAGGCAGCCTTAACAGGCCGCGAGCGCGAATTCGGCCGGCTCGGCGTCGTCCTCGTTGGCAGCATGCGGATGGCCGGCGTGGGGGCAGCCGGCGCAGCAGGCCTTGGCGCAGGGACCGAGCGCCTCGTCGATGATCGCCTTGATGGTGCGCGCGCAGCGGCCGCATTCGGCACTGCAGCCGAGGCAGCCATAGACCTGCTTGGCATTTCGTGTCACGGGCCCGCCGGCGCTCACGGCATTGCGGACATCGTGGTCGCTGAGGACGTTACAGGAACAGACAATCATCGGAGAAAGGCGGGTCCATCGGTGATGCTTGGCAATATGGATATTGTCGCCCCCGGCGGGATGCAAAAGGAAAAAGCAGTTCTTGTAGCAATTCCAAACTGATGCGGGATTCATATTGGAACGAGTCTAAATCGAAACCGGGGTTCGCCGCGGATTCGGGGCGGTTTGTGGCTCAATTCCCCGCTCCACCGCCTGGCTCGGTTTGTGCGGTGCAAGATATGCAACTGACCGGAGGGATTTGGACGCGATTGCGGCGGCCTCGTTCATTGATCATTCAAGCAGAATATGGAACCCTTGAGCTCGACAGATTGCTTGCATACGCTGTCCTCGGCTCCCGTGAGAAAGGTCATGCCATGAAGAAGACATTGCTGGCGCTCGGCGCCGCCGCCACTCTGGCGATTTCAGCTGTGGCGATGCCCGCCCCGGCCCAGGCACAACGCGGTGTCGCCGCCGGCGTCGCCGCGGGATTGATCGGTGGCGCCATCGTCGGCGGCGCGATTGCATCGCAGAACGGCTACTACGCGCCCGGCTACGCACCCGGTCCGGCCTATGTCGCCGAGCCCGGTTACGGTGCCGATTGTGTCTGGCAGCGCCAGCGATTCTGGGACGGCTACTCCTGGCGCGTGCGCAGGGTCCGCGTTTGCGACTGATCGCCGTTCATCTCGATTAAATCGAACCAGATGTCCCGGAAAACCGACTGTTCTCCGGGACATCCGCTGTTGAAGGCCAGAAAAAACCGCTTTTCTACGCGATGAGCCTGCGGACGTTTACTTTCGGTTGACTGTTCTGCGCTGTTTAGCAAGACAGCAGTTCGAGATCAGCGTGCTGAGTCACCCAAGCCCGGCGTCGAACCAAGACGCCACCACCTTTCCAGGAGAGCCAAAGACATGAAGAAGACTTTAGCTGCCCTCGTTGCCGTTACCACGATTGCCGGTTCGCTGGCGGTTGCTCCGGCTGCCAAGGCTGGTGACGGCGGCGCCGTCGCGGCCGGCGTTGCCGGCGGCCTGATCGGCGGCGCCCTGCTGGGCGGCGCGATTGCAGGCGCCCGTCCGGCCCCGGTCTATGTTGCACCGGCGCCGACCTACGTCGAAGAAGCTCCCTGCCGCTGGGTTCGCGAGCGGTTCTGGGACGGCTACGGCTGGCGCTTCCGTCGCATCCAGGTTTGCGACTGATCGATCGGGCTATCTGCATCACCCTCGAAAACCCGGCCTCGCGGCCGGGTTTTTGTTTTCTGGAGCGTTTTCGAGCAAAGCCTGTCCCGCACTTGATGCGGGATGGACACCGGTTCGCGTGAAGACAACGCGTCAAAAACAAAAAGCTAGAGCCTCAGCGCGCCCCGTTCATCGCGCGCAGCACCGCCTCGCTCGGCCAGCAATCGACCTTCAGCCCGGCCTGCTTCTGATAGGCGCCGAGCGCCGCGCGGGTCTGCATCCCGGCCTTGCCGTCGAGCTTGTCCTTGTAGAGACCGATCCGCGTCAGTTGCTGCTGCATCGCCTCGACATCGGCCGAGCGCAGCTGCTTGGAGGCCGCCCATGGCGTCGCGAATGGCTGCGGGCTCGTCATGCGGTCGGCGAGATGGCCGACGAACAGCACGTAGAGATCGGAGAAATTGTACTCCTTGATCACGAAGTAGTTCGGCGTGGTCAGGAACGCGGGACCGTAGATGCCCTCGGGCTGCAGCAGCGAGGCCGATTGCGCCTGCTCGGTGGCGTTGAGCTTCTGTCCGCGTACCGGCACGAAGCCTGCCCGCAGCCACTGGCTGATGGGCTTGGTCACTTCGGGCACACCCATCGTGCAATCGACATTGGCAGGCGGGGTCACCTCATAGGCCCAGCGCACGCCGGGCTGCCAGCCCTTGTTGACAAGCTGCTGCGCGGCCGAAGCGAGCGCGTCCGGCACCGAGTGCCAGATGTCGACCCGGCCGTCGCCGTCGAGATCGACGCCGTGCTTGTAATACTCCGACGGCAGGAACTGGGTGTAGCCGGTCGCGCCCGCCCAGGATGAGCGCAGCTCCTTGCGCGTCACCGCGCCCTCGCCGAGGATCTTCAGCGCGAGGATGAACTCGGTGCGATACTGATCCTTGCGGCGGCCGACATAGGCCTGCGTCGCCACCACGCGCAGCGTGTCGTAGGGCAGCGAATAGCGGCCGTAGTCGGTCTCGCGGCCCCAGATCGCCAGCACGATGGTCGAGGGAACGCCGAACCGCTTCTCGATCGCATCGAGCGAAGGACGATACTTCTGCAACAGCCTCTGGCCCTCCGCCGCGAGCCGCGCGATCGAGGCTTCCTTGATGTAATCGGCCGGCACCTGCACGAACTCGGCCTGCGCCGGCGCGCCGGTCTTCGGACGTCCGGGCAGGATCAGATCGGGCAGCTTGTAATCGGGCTCGAGCGAGCGGGTCTCGCGATCAAAGGTTTCTCGCGACACGCCGGCCTCCCTGGCTTCCGGCCAGAGCGAGGCGATGAACTGCGTGAACGCCGCATCGGCCGCGTGCGCGGGCCGCTGCAACGGCGCACACAGCAGCAGCGCGAATGCGGCAATGGTTGCTGGCCACTTCATGATCGATCTCATCCCGCGGAAACAGGCATTGCAATGTGAACTCGGCAATTGTCAGAATTCAATTCTGGGTGGTAGGTTTTGCCATGCGCATATTTCTGTCGTTTCCCTCCGAACTGGAATCGCAGGCTGACAGCATCGCCCAGTCGCTGCGCAATTGCGATCATGACGTTTTCTTTTCACACGACGATCTTCCGCCGGGCGACAGTTTCGATGCGCGCGTCGAAAAAGCCATCGAAAGCAGCGATTTTATGGTGTTCCTGATCAGTCCGGAATCGGTGACCAAGGGGCGATACACGCTGAGCGAACTCGCCTTTGCCCGGACCAAATGGCCGAACCCGAGCAACCGCGTGCTGCCGGTGATGATGGCGCCGACCCCGCTCGACCAGGTTCCGACCTATCTCAAGGCGGTCACAATCCTCGAACCGCAAGGCAGCGCCGCCGCCGAGACGCGGGCCGCGGTGGACCGCATGCTGGCGGCCGAAAGCGCGCAGTCGCGAGGCCGGGCCAGCTTGCCCTTCGTCGTGCTGGCGCTTGCATCCGCCGTCATCTGCAGCCTGATCGCGACCTATGCGCTCAACGTCCTGCAATATTCGTTCGTCGTCTCCGACGCCGGCGGGATCACGATCCTGCCCGGCGTGGTCTTTGGCATGGCGGTTGCAACGTGCAACGTCATGTTTGGCGCCAGGGACCGGCTTCAACTGGCGCTGGTGGTCGCCATCACGACTGCGGCATGGATCGCGGCCTACGATGCCAGCGCCGTCACGCTTCAGGCGCTCGGCCAGTATGCGAGGACCGTCCCAATCGACGGCAATGCCGCCAACTCGGCGCAGATCACCGAGACGCTCGGCAACAATCCCTACATGGGTTATCTGATCGGCGGCATCGGCGGCGCCGTCGGCGGAGCCATCACCATTCTCGGCGTGCTGCTGACCAACCCGGCGTTCAGGCGGATCGACAGCGTCGTGGTGACATGGATCGCGGCCATCGCTGCCGGAATCATTTACGGCGCGATCGTCAGGCTGCCGACCTTGCTGGGTTGGCTGGTGCTGTTCGGCGTCTGGCAGACCGCGTTCATCCTCGCCATGGCCCGCGGATTTCCGCGCGGCGCGGCGCAGATCCCCGAATGGCTCGGCAGATCCGCGCCGGCATTGTTCGGCTCACGCGCGGCGCGGTGACGCCGCGCCGCCGTTAGCTAGTGCGTGACCTGCTGCTTGGCACCTTCGATCGAGTCGTTCGACAGCTTGTCAACGATGGCGATGCCGATGGCCGACAGGATGAAGACGCAGTGGATGATGGTCTGCCACATCACGCCGGTTTCGGTGTAGTTGCCCTTGCCCGACGACAGCGCGCCGGCCTCGATGAAGGTGCGCAGCAGATGGATCGAGGAGATGCCGATGATCGCCATCGCCAGCTTGATCTTCAGCACGCTGGCGTTGACATGACTGAGCCATTCCGGCTCGTCGGGATGTCCCTGCAGGTTGAGCCGAGACACGAAGGTCTCGTAGCCGCCGACGATCACCATCACCAGAAGGTTCGAGATCATGACGACGTCGATCAGGCCGAGCACGGCCAGCATGATCTGCTGCTCGCTGAAGTCGAAGGCGTGGGCGAACAGGTGCCAGAGTTCCTTCAGGAACAGCACGACATAGACGCCCTGGGCGATGATGAGGCCGACATAGAGCGGCAATTGCAGCCAGCGCGATCCGAAGATCAGCATGGGAACGGGACGCAGCGACCGGCCCTTCGCGGGCGCGCGCGCGTCTGAAATAGCGGACATATTGGAGTGCTCGCGGGATTCGATTTGCGGAACGCTTTATCTACGCAATCCCGCGCCGTTGAAAAGCGACAACTGGCCGCAGATTGCGCCGCGATGCCGTCACGTCCTGCAAACGAAGAGCGGTCGAACGCGGCGCGATGGCCGCGCTCGACCGCTCGAACCGATCAGCGCGTCAGCTTCTTGTATTTCACGCGATGCGGAATGATGCTGTCCTGGCCGAGCCGGCGCATCTTGTCGTTTTCGTAATCCTGGAAATTGCCTTCGAACCATTCGACATGGCTGTCGCCTTCGAAGGCCAGGATGTGGGTCGCGATGCGGTCGAGGAACCAGCGATCATGGCTGATGATGACGGCGCAGCCGGCAAAATCCTCCAGCGCCTCTTCCAGCGCGCGCAGCGTGTCGACGTCGAGGTCGTTGGTCGGTTCGTCGAGCAGCAGCACGTTGGCGCCCGACTTCAGCATCTTGGCGAGATGCACGCGGTTGCGCTCACCGCCGGACAGCGCGCCGACCTTCTTCTGCTGGTCGGCGCCCTTGAAGTTGAACGACGAGCAATAGCCGCGCGAGTTGACTTCCTTCTTGCCGAGCAGGATCAGCTCGTTGTTGCCTGAAATCTCCTCCCACACCGTCTTCTTGCCGTCGAGCGCGTCGCGCGACTGGTCGACATAGCCGAGATGAACGCTTTCGCCGACCGTGATGGAGCCCTTGTCCGGCTCTTCCTGCTTGGTGATCATCCTGAACAGCGTGGTCTTGCCGGCGCCGTTGGCACCGATCACACCGACGATGCCGCCCGGCGGCAGCTTGAAGGTAAGGTCGTCGATCAGCATGCGGTCGCCAAACCCCTTGCTGAGGCCTTCGAAGTCGACGACGTTCTGGCCCAGCCGTTCGGCGACCGGGATCGTGATCTGCGCGGTCTGGGTCTGCTTTTCACTGGCCTGTTTCAGCAGCTCTTCGTAGCGCTGGTAGCGCGCCTTGGACTTGGCCTGACGCGCCTTTGGCGAGGACGCGATCCACTCCTGCTCGCGGGCCAGCGTCTTCTGGTGGGCGGCGTCTTCGCGGCCTTCCTGCTCCAGCCGCTTCTGCTTCTGCTGCAGCCAGGACGAATAGTTGCCCTCGTAGGGGATGCCGCGGCCGCGGTCGAGTTCGAGGATCCAGCCGGTGACGTTGTCGAGGAAGTAGCGATCGTGGGTCACGATCAGGATCGCGCCCGGATAGTTGCGCAGATGGCCTTCCAGCCACGACACCGACTCGGCGTCGAGATGGTTGGTCGGTTCGTCGAGCAGCAGCAATTCCGGTTGGTCGAGCAGCAGGCGGCACAGCGCAACGCGGCGGCGCTCGCCGCCCGAGAGCTTGGTGACGTCGGCATCGTCGGGCGGGCAGCGCAGCGCGTCCATCGCCTGGTCGACCTTGCTGTCGAGATCCCACAGGCCCTGCGCCTCGATCTCGTCCTGCAGTTTGGTCATCTCATCGGCGGTCTCGTCCGAATAATTGACCGCGAGCTCGTTGTAGCGGTCGAGGATCACCTTCTGCTTGGCAACGCCGAGCATGACGTTTTCACGGACGTTGAGCGCGGGATCGAGGTGCGGCTCCTGCTCGAGATAGCCGACGCGGGCGCCCTCGGCGACCCAGGCCTCGCCGTTATACTCCTTGTCGAGGCCGGCCATGATCTTGAGCAGCGTCGACTTGCCCGAGCCGTTGACGCCGAGCACGCCGATCTTGGCGTCCGGGTAGAACGACAGATGGACGTTATCGAGCACTTTTCGGGTCGGATATGCCTTGGTCAGACCCTGCATGAAATAGATGAACTGGCGAGCCATCCGCTGTCCCTGGAATTGATCCGATTTGTGGAAATTTTGCTGCCGCCGATGTAGCGGCCGGCCCCCGAAAGCGCAACCGCGGGTCCTCTGTTTTCCGTCCGTTCACCACGTTTCGTCTGTTCACCACGGGTGACTACGGGTTCGCCACCATGTGTGCGCCCGATCATGACAATTGAAACCATCTTTTAATAAATCAGGCGAAAACTCGTTCTCAACGCCGAAAAATGGCGTTTTTCGCGGCAGAACCGCGAGCAAGACAGCAGAGGCCGCGTCATGGCTACCATCATTTCAGCACCTCTTTCGCGTCCGGCGATCAAGGGCGAGGCGACGCCGTTCGCCGAATTCCGCGCCTTTTTGCGCGCCTTCGTCGCCAAGGCCTTCAACCCCTACCGGCCGGAACTGCACTATATGCGTGGTCCGGGTCCGGCCTGCCGCGCCAAGCAGATGGCATTGTCGCCGGTGGTCCGGACGATGCTGGCCGACATCCGCTCCACCAAGGCCGAGAGGCCGTCTCGGCCGGTGTGACAATCGCCGCTTTTTGAAACCGCACCCGCTTGCGCGCCTGCCGATTGCGCGCGACCATCAGGGATCCCCGGCGGTTAATGTCCTTGCCGTCGCCCTCACCCTGAATGGATCTTCCCGATGACGCGGCTGCGCTGTGCAATCCTCGACGACTATTTTGACATCGCGCTTTCGTTGGCCGACTGGCCGGCGGTCAAGGACCGGGTCGACGTGACAGTGTTCGACAAGCCGTTCACGAGCGAGGCGGATGCGGCAGCGAAGCTGAAGGATTTCGAGATCGTCTGCGCGATGCGCGAGCGCACGGCGTTCCCGCGCAGCCTGCTCGACGCGCTGCCCAAGCTCAAGCTCCTGATCACCTCGGGCATGCGCAACGCCGCAATCGACATGGAGGCCGCCAAGGACCGCAAGGTCGTGCTGTGCGGCACGCAATATAGCCGCGATCCCACCGCGCCCCTGACCATGGGCCTGATCCTGGAATTGACGCGCGGCATCGGCCGCGAGAATGCGCGCATGCACGCCGGCGAACCCTGGCAGACCTTTGCCGGCACCGAGATCGAGGGCAAGACGCTCGGTGTCATCGGCCTCGGCAAGCTCGGCAGCAAGGTCGCCGGCATGGCCAAGGCGTTCGGCATGAACGTCATCGCCTGGAGCCCCAACCTCACGCCGGAAAAGTGCAAGGAGGCCGGCGTCGGCTATGCCAGCAAGGACGAGTTGTTCGCGACCGCCGACATCATCACCATCCATGTCGTGCTGAGCCCGCGCTCGCGCGGACTGGTCGGCGCCGCCGATCTCGCGCGCATGAAGCCACAGGCCTTTCTCGTCAACACCGCGCGCGGGCCGATCGTCGACGAAGACGCACTCCTTGTCGCTCTCCGTGAGAAGAAGATCGCCGGCGCCGGCATCGACGTGTTCTCGGTCGAGCCGCTGCCGTCAGATCACCCGCTGCGCAAGCTCGACAACGTCGTGATCACGCCGCATCTCGGCTACGCGACGCGCGAGAGCCTGCAGATTCACTATCAGCAGATGGTCGAATGCATCGACGCCTTCACCAAGGGCGCCGAGCCGCCGCGGCGACTGGGCTGAGACCAGGCGTATATCAGCAACAAAAAAGGCGCGCTGTTCGCGCGCCTTTTTCATGATGAATTGCAGGTCGGCCTAGCGCACCGTCACCGGCGCGGGCAGCGGCTGGACGGTGGTCGGCTGCGTGCCGGGCAGCGGCGCGGCTTGAGCCTGGGTCGGCGCCATCGGGTTGGCGGGCATCGGCGCGGCGGAGGCCGTCGCCGTTCCCGGGGCAGCGCCGCCAGGCAGGACAACCACGCGGGTGCCGACCTTGGTGCGCTCGAACAGATCCGAGACGTCCTCGTTCAGCATGCCGATGCAGCCCGACGAGACGAACTTGCCGATGGTCGACGGCTGGTTGGTGCCGTGGATGCGATACACCGTCGAGCCGAGATACATCGCGCGAGCGCCGAGCGGATTGCCGGGTCCACCGGCCATGAAGCGCGGCAGATAGGGCTGACGCTCGATCATCTCCGTCGGCGGATGCCAATCCGGCCATTCGGCCTTGCGGGTGATCTTCTGCACGCCGGTCCAGGTGAAGCCGTCGCGGCCGACGCGGACGCCGTAACGGATCGCCCGGCCATTGCCGAGGATGTAATAGAGGTAGGTGTTCGGCGTATCGACGACGATGGTGCCGGCCGGCTCCTTGGTCGCGAACGCCACTTCCTGCCGACGCAGGTTCGGCGCCAGTTGCGCCGGCCCGTCTTCCGGCTGCTCGTCCGCCGGCAGCGACGCGATTTGCAGCGGCTTGCCATTGGCATCGACCGGCGCCTGCTGCTGCGGCACCGTTCCGGTGACACCGGCGGCGCCAACCGCCTCGGGCGGACGCATGCCGTTGCGGTCGTCGCCATAGGCAACGCCGGCGGCCGGAACACCATTGTCCCGGTAGCCCTGCGGCGGCGCGCCCGGCGAGCGATCGCCATAGATCACCGGGGGCGGTCCCATCGGCCGGCCATAGCGCGGATCATCGGGCGACATCACCGGGCCAGTCGGCGCACCACGGTCGGAATAGACCGGGGCGTTCATCGGACGGCCGTAGCGTGGATCGTCAGGCGACATCACCGGACCGGTCGGTGCGCCACGGTCGGAATAAACCGGCGGAGCGTTCATCGGGCGGCCATAGCGCGGGTTGTCCGGCGAGATCACCGGGCCGGGCGGCGGCAGCCCAGCCGAATTGCGCGGCTCGTCTTCATCGTCGAGCCCATCGAAGTCCGGCATGCTGCCCTGCGAGTAGGGCTGCGGCGCGGCCGAATAGGCCGGGCCCTGGGGCGCCGGATAACCCTGCTGCGCATGCGCAAGCGAGGTTCCTGCCACGCCAAGAGCCGCGGCAGCGCAAATCGTCAGAATGCGGTTGATCATCATTGCTCTTGTATAGTCCCCAAGCCACACCGGACCGTTAACGGCCCAATGCAGGAAGATAGCGGCGCATTCAAGACAAATCCGCGAAACCCGGGCTGTTTCGGGCCTTTTGTGATGTCGCGTTATCGTTGCGGCAAAGATGTCTCATGGGTCGGGAATGTTTGTCCACGTGCCCAAAGTCATCAAGCACCCGCATTTTGTAACAAACAGTCTTCGGGCGTTGCGATATCCTCGAATCGGCCTGATTCGCGCTCGCGACACCGGCTTTCTCGTGTGGTCACCGCGTTCCCTCGACATCAAAGACCCTCCCGCAGAAGGGGGAACCCGCGCCCATGCTCCCCGGCCTTCGTTTCCTGTTCGCTGCGATCGTGCTGGCGACGTCGCTTCTGGTGTTCGGGTTAGGCGCGGCCGCGCTGCTGCGCGCCGCACATGAGGAATTCGCCAGCATTCCGGCTCGCCGGGCGCCGCCCGAGCCGCAGTTCGCGCAGCAGCCGGAACCATCACCGGTGCTCGCCATGGTGCGCGTCGAGCCGCCCGCCGCCGACAAGGTGACGGCCGATATTGCGTCCCCCGCGACCCCGGCTGTGTCGGAGCCCTCCGCTCGCGCCGAGGCCGCGCCTCCGGCCGAGCCGGAGCAGCTCGCCGCCGTGAAAGCCGACGATCCGTCCCCGCCCTGCCCGCCCAAGCCGGAAGCGGCGGCGGTGGAAACGTCAGCGCCAGCGCAATCAGCCGAGACTGCCTCGGAGGCCCCTGCCACAGATCCCTCGCCGACATCCCAGCCGGCACCGGCACCCACCGAAGCGGCGCCGGCCAGCACTGAGGTCAAGGTCGCCGCAGTGGCCGATCCGCCCGCCGCAAGCAGCGAGCCCGCGCCTGCCGCACCGGCACCAGCAATGGCTGCGCCGGAGCCGGCACCGCCGCCTTCACCCGAGGCGATCGCGGCCGCGACGAAGATCGCAACGCTGGGCGGACCGGAGGTGGTCGTCGCACAGCCGGCGGCGCCGAAGGCCGTTGAGGCGAAGAGGCCGGAGCGCAGCGCGACCAGCAAGCCCGAGCACCGCAAGAAACGGCGTCGGATCGTCCGCGCGCCGCCAGCGCGGCAGGTCGTTCAGCAGCTCGATCCGTTCGGCCAGCCGATACCGCTCACCCGGCGCTAGGGATTGGCAATCAGGCAGGTCCGGTCGCGATCGGCGGGCCGCTGGCCTGTCCCCATTCCGACCACGAGCCGTCATAGAGCGCGGTGTCGGTGACGCCGATCCGGTAGAGCGCGAGCGTCAGCACGCCGGCCGAGACGCCCGAGCCGCAGCTCGTGACAACAGGCGCATCGAGCTTCACGCCGGCACCGGTGAACGACTTGCGCAGATCGTCGAGCGGCTTCATCTCGCCGGTCGCGGCATCGAACAGATTGTTGTAGGGCACGTTGCGCGCGCCCGGGATGTGACCGGCGCGAATGCCCGGCCGCGGCTCCGGCGCGCGGCCCTCGAACCGATCTGCGGCGCGCGCATCGATCACCTGCTCGGCACGGCTTTCGACATTGGCGATCATCTGCTCGATGCTGCGCACGCGCTTCGGATCATAGCTGGCCGTGAAGGTCGCAGGCTTCGGCTTCACCTCACCGCTCTCGACCGCCCCGCCCTCGGCGCGCCATTTCTTCAGACCGCCGTTGAGAATGCGCACGTTGCGATGGCCATAGGACAGGAACATCCACCAGGCGCGCGGCGCGGCGACCCAACCGCCGGCGTCATAGATCACGACGGTGTCGGCATTACTGACACCGAGCGCGCCGATGTCGCGGCCGAACTGCTCGGCGCTCGGAAACATGTGCGGCAGCGGATTTGAATGGTCGGACACCGCGTCGACGTCGAAGAACACAGCACCCGGCAGATGCGCGGCGAGGTAATCGTCCTTCGGCAGCGGCAGCACGCCCGGAAGCTTGAAGGTCGCGTCGAGCACCTTCACATTGGCGTCACCGAGATGCGCAGCCAGCCATTCGGTCGAAACGAGCGGATCGTCGGTGGCCGTCATCTTGCATGTCTCTCCATCGTCATTGCCGGACTTGATCCGGCAATCCATCTTCCTTTTGAAACGATGGACACGCGGGTCAGGCCCGCGTGTGACATCCACTAGCCCTTCTTCTTCGGCTCCCACGCCTCGATCGGCCCGCCGGCTTCGCGCCAGGCGGCGAAGCCGCCGCCCATATGCGCGACCGGATTCAGACCCATGTCTTTCGCGGTCTTGGCGGCGAGCGCCGAGCGCAGGCCGCCGGCGCAGTGGAAGATGAACTTCTTGTCTTCCTGGAAGATCGGTTTGGCGTAGGGGCTGTTCGGATCGATCCAGAACTCCAGCATGCCGCGGGTGCAGGAGAACGCGCCGGGGATCTTGCCGTCGCGTTCGATCTCGCGGGGATCGCGGATGTCGACAATCACGACGTCGTTCTTGCCGATCAGCGTGATCGCATCGGCCGCGCTGATGGTCTCGATCTCGGCATTGGCCTCGTCGATCATCACCTTGATGCCGCGGTGGATGTTCTGGGGCATGGCGCTCTCCCTGACGTTATTGGCGCGCCCACAGGCGCGCGACGCATTGCGCGTTTACCGCACCAGCTCCCGCATCGCATGCTCCAGACCCTCGATCGTGATCGGATACATGCGCTCGGAGAACAGGCGGCGGATGATGGTGGTCGATTCCGAATAGTCCCAGTGCTTCTGCGCCACCGGATTGAGCCACACCGCGTGCGGATAGGTGCGGGTGATGCGGTCGAGCCAGACCGAACCGGCCTCCTCGTTGACGTGCTCGACCGAACCGCCGGGAACCATGATCTCGTACGGCGACATCGAGGCGTCGCCGACGAACACCACCTTGTAGTCGTGCGGATATTTATGCAGCACGTCCCAGGTCGGCGTGCGATCGGTGAAGCGCCGCTTGTTCTGCTTCCAGACGCCTTCATAGAGGCAGTTGTGGAAGTAGAAATATTCCATGTGCTTGAATTCGCTCTTGGCGGCCGAGAACAGCTCCTCGACCTGCTCGATATGCGAATCCATCGAGCCGCCGATATCGAAGAACACCAGCACCTTGACCGCGTTGCGCCGCTCGGGCCGCATATGCACGTCGAGATAACCGTGGTTGGCGGTCTCCTTGATCGTGGTGTCGAGGTCGAGTTCATCGGGCGCGCCGGTGCGGGCGAACTTGCGTAGCCGCCGCAGCGCCACCTTGATGTTGCGGATGCCGAGCTCGACATTGCCGTCGAGATCCTTGAACTCGCGCTTGTCCCACACCTTCACGGCGCGGTTGTTGCGGTTCTTCTCCTGCCCGATGCGGACGCCTTCGGGATTGTAGCCATGGGCACCGAACGGCGAGGTGCCGGCGGTGCCGATCCACTTGCTGCCGCCCTGGTGACGGGCCTTCTGTTCCTCGAGCCGCTTCTTCAAGGTCTCCATGAGCTTGTCCCAGCCCATGGCCTCGATCTGCTTCTTCTCTTCCTCGGTGAGATATTTCTCCGCGAGCTTCTTCAGCCACTCCTCGGGGATCTCCGCCTTGCCCATGGCGTCGAGTAGGCTCTCGAGCCCCTTGAACACGGTGCCGAACACGCGGTCGAACTTGTCGAGATTGCGCTCGTCCTTCACCAGGGCGGCGCGCGACAAATAGTAGAAGTTCTCGACCGTCTGTTCGGCGAGATCGGCGTCGAGCGCTTCCATCAAGGTCAGATATTCCCGTAGCGTCACGGGGACCTGGGCGTCGCGCAGCGATGTGAAGAACTGCAGGAACATACCCACCTAGATCGCCCGCTGGACCGGTGACGTCAAGGGGCACAGCCATGTCAGGGCCGGCGATCGGCTTTGATCTGTCCCCCTGCAGCCATATTTTGCCGGGGCCACCCCAGCGACGTCGCCCCCGCGCATCTGTGCCGCAGTCATTCCGCAGGGCGGAAACATGATGCCCAACATTCCATGCACCCGGTGCCGTTCAGGGTACCGCTGCGCTGCGGAATCCGCCCTAGACCGTCCGGCTTTTTCAATTACAATTGCGCCTGACAAGACATTGGGCAGGACGTTTGAATGGGCATCATTGCGGCACTGGTGATCGGTGCGATTGCCGGCTGGCTCGCTGGGCTGATCGTGCGCGGCGCGGGCTTCGGGCTGATCGGCAACATCGTTGTCGGCATCATCGGCGCGCTGGTGGCGAGCTGGCTGTTGCCGCAACTCGGCATCAGCCTCGGCGGCAGCGCGATCCGCGACATCGTCAACGCGACCATCGGCGCGGTGGTCGTGCTGGTGATCGTGTCGCTGATCAGACGCGCGTGACCAGAAAATTTGCATTCCCAACGGCCGCTGCGAGAGCGGTCGTTTCATGTTGAGGCCCAAGTGGCGGCCCATGCGGCCAACGAACCAAGCAAGGCAAAGAGATCGATGAAATTCACGGGTACCAAGGACTACGTCGCCACCGATGACCTCAAGGTCGCCGTCAATGCCGCCATCGTGCTCGAGCGCCCGCTGCTGGTGAAGGGCGAGCCCGGCACCGGCAAGACCGTGCTGGCCGAGGAAGTCGCCAAGGCGATCGACGCGCCGCTTTTGACCTGGCACATCAAGTCGACCACCAAGGCGCAGCAGGGTCTCTACGAATACGACGCCGTCTCGCGCCTGCGCGACAGCCAACTCGGCGACGCCCGCGTGTCCGACATCAAGAACTACATCAAGCGCGGCAAATTGTGGGAGGCCTTCACCCACGGGAAGCGCCCGGTGCTCCTGATCGACGAGATCGACAAGGCCGACATCGAATTCCCCAACGACCTCTTGCTCGAGCTCGACCGGATGGAGTTCCATGTCTACGAGACCGGCGAGACCATCAAGGCGAAGCTGCGCCCGATCGTGATGATCACGTCGAACAACGAGAAGGAACTGCCGGACGCCTTCCTGCGCCGCTGCTTCTTCCACTACATCAAGTTCCCCGACGCCGACACCATGGGCAGGATCGTCGACGTGCACTTCCCCAACATCAAGAAGCGGCTGGTGGAAGAGGCGCTGCGGATCTTCTTCGAGGTGCGCGAGGTGCCGGGCCTGAAGAAGAAGCCCTCGACCTCCGAGCTGCTCGACTGGCTCAAGCTGCTGCTGAACGAGGACATCACGCCGGAGATGCTGAGGGAGCGCGACCCGCGCAAGCTGATCCCGCCGCTGCACGGCGCGCTGCTCAAGAACGAGCAGGACGTCCATTTGTTCGAGCGGCTGGCGTTCCTCAGCCGCCGCGAAGTCTAGTTCCGATATCGGCAGGCGCCGGGGCATTCGCTCCGGCGTTTTGCTTCCACAGCTCAAACAAAAAGAAGACCAGGGAAGATGAACGTCCAGACCCAAATCCGCGCTGCCGAGCCTGTCACGACCGAGCATTTCGACGTCCTGATCGCAGGCGCCGGCATCTCTGGCGTCGGCGCCGCCTATCACCTCACCACGCAATGCAAGGGCACCAGCTTCGTGGTGCTGGAAACGCAGAAGACCTTTGGCGGCACCTGGTCCACCCACCGCTATCCCGGCATCCGCTCCGACAGCGACCTGCACACTTTCGGCTATCGCTTCAAGCCGTGGACCAGCGCGCCGATCGCCAGCGCGGCCGAAATCCTGAAATACATGGGCGAGGTGATCGAGGAGAACGATCTCGCCCGCCACATCCGCTACCGCCACACCATCACCGCGGCGAAGTGGTCGAACGAGACCAACCTCTGGACCGTCGATGCGACGCGTATCGACACCGGCGAGAGGCTGCGCTTCACCACCAACTTCTTCTGGATGTGCCAGGGCTATTACAGCCACACCGAGGGCTACACCCCCGAGTGGACCGACATGGCGAAGTTCAAGGGTCCGATCATCCATCCCCAGACCTGGCCCGATGACCTCGACTACAAGGGCAAGCGCGTGGTCGTGATCGGCTCCGGCGCCACCGCCGCGACGCTGATCCCGGCGATGGCCAAGGATGCCGGCCATGTCACCATGCTGCAGCGTTCGCCGACCTACTTCCGCACCGGCCGCAACGCGATCGAGATCGCCGAGGAACTGCGCAAGCTGCAGGTCGACGAGAGCTGGATCCACGAGATCACTCGCCGCAAGATCCTGCTCGACCAGGACACCTTCACCCGCAAGACCTTTGCGGAGCCCGAGGCTGCCAAGAAGGACCTGCTGTCGGCGGTGGAAGCCTATCTCGGCAAGGACTACGATATCGCCACCCACTTCACGCCGCGCTACCGGCCGTGGCGGCAGCGCATCGCCTTCATTCCGGACGGCGACCTGTTCCAGGCTATCAAGGGCGGCAAGGCCTCCGTCGTCACCGATGAGATCGACCGCTTCACCGAGAGGGGCATCCTGCTCAAGTCCGGCAAGGAGCTCGAGGCCGACATCATCATCACCGCGACCGGCTTCCACCTCTCCGCCAATGGCGGCATCGACTTCGAGATCGACGGCAAGCCGCTCGAGTTCAAGGACACCGTGACCTATCGCGGCATGATGTTCACCGGCGTGCCGAACCTGGTCTGGGTGTTCGGCTATTTCCGCGCCAGCTGGACCTTGCGCGTCGATCTGGTCGCCGACTTCGTCTGCCGCCTGCTGCAGCACATGAAGGCAACCGGCGCGAACAAGGTGACGCCGGCGCTCCGCCCCGAAGACCACAACATGCCGCTGCAGCCGTGGATCGATCCGGAGAACTTCAACCCCGGCTACATGATGCGCGGCATGCACCTGTTGCCGAAGCGCGGCGACAAGCCGGAGTGGCAGCACAACCAGGACTACTGGGCCGAGAAGGACGAATTCCCGGCGATCGATCTCGAGGACAAGGCGTTCGTCTACGGCTGAGCTCCCTCTTTCAACTTCTCATTGCGAAGAGCATAGCGACGAAGCAATCCATCTATCGGCTGCGCGGCGATAGGGATCGTTTCGCTCGCACTGACATTGGCGGTGGCTACGCATCTACCAGTGTACCGGCAATTGCATTGAACAACTCAATTAGGGCTCTGACGCCGAGAACATAGTCGAGGTCACTGCCCCATCGCCCGTACATGCCCGCCCCGGGAACTAGCCGGTCGAGTACGGGGGTTCCCTCGGTATCGAACGCATACTTTGGTTCATCCACGTGGAAGATTCGAAACTTGAGTGGAGACCACATGCGAAAAACATTACCACCGAGCCACACGCCAACCTCAAAGACAAGACCGCCGCTCACCTTCTTCCGCCAACGGTTGCGCGAACGAGCCTCGAATCCCAACGCGCCACAGAACTGATCGATGAAAGGGACAACATCCGTCTTCTTGATCAATCTGCGCTCAACGTCGAGGCCCAGCCGCGCCCCTTCCGCCTTCTGCAATCCACTGTAGAGCGTAATCCGGCTTTCTCGGAATTCCCGATCCTCCGACACCTTCTTGGTGTGGTCGAGCAAACACCTGAGAAGCGGTGGATTCCGATATGGCAGTTCAATCGGCGGTCTAGCGGCAAACAGTTCGTCCAAGAAAACAGAACGATATTGTGGCTCAATGACGAAGGCGCGCTGGTCTGAATTTCCTTGCCCGAGCGACTGCATCGTTTCAATAGCCACTTCGTCCCAGTATCGATTGAGCAACTCCGAATGCTTTTCTCCGCAGAATTCGCCGATTTCCTCTTGCCAAGCTCTGTGGATCGAAAACCCAAGCGCCTCAAATGCGAGCTGCGCCGGGCATCGACCCGGCCAACCCGCCACCGCCCTCAGCAGCGGATGCTCGTCCATTCGTTCTCCCTAGCCAATGCATGTCGAAGTCCTTCCTCACGCATACTCCGGCAGTTTCGCCGCCACCTCGGGCGTCTTGCCGCGGATCATGTCGGAGGCCTTGTCGGCGATCATCAAGGTCGAGGCGTTGAGGTTGGCGGAGATCATCCGCGGCATGATCGAGGCGTCGATCACGCGCAGGCCCTGCATGCCATGGACCCGGAGCTGGTCGTCGACCACGGCCCATGGCGCGTCGGCCGGTCCCATCCGGCAGGTGCAGCCGGGATGGAAGGTGGTGGTGCCGCGCTGGGTCGCGGCGGCGAGCAGCTCCTCGTCGCTCGTCACCTTCGGACCCGGAAAATCCTCGTAGGCGTAGTACGGCTTGAGCGGCTCGGAGGCGAGCAGCCGGCGCGCCAGCTTCATGCCGGCGACGACGACGCGGCGGTCGATCTCCTCGGCGAGATAGTTGGTCTGGATGATCGGCGGCGCGAACGGATCGGCGGAGCGGATCCGGACATAGCCGCGGCTCTCCGGCCGCTGCTGCCATGACGCCACCGTCATGCCGGGCTCGTCCTCGAGCTGGCCCTGCACGCCTTCCTTGTAGCTCGCCGGCGTGAAGGTGAGCTGCAAATCGGAGCTCTCGGTGGTCTCGCCGGAATGCCAGAAGCAGTAGACCATGGTCGGCGACAGCGACAGCAGACCGCGCCGCGTCGTCGCCCATTTGATTGCTTCGCCCCACAGGCTGAAACCGCGGCGCATTTCGTTGATGGTCCGGATGTTCTTGACCCGCGCCACCGAGCGCGGCGCGTAGTGATCCTGCAGGCCTTCGCCGACACCCGGCAGTGCGTGCCGCACCTCGATGCCGTGCGCCTGCAACAGCTCAGGCGAACCGACCCCGGAGAGCTGCAACAGCTGCGGCGAGTTGTAGGCGCCGCCGGAGAGGATGACCTCCTTGGTGGCGCGAATCTCGAGCGGGTCGCCGTATTTGCCGCCGCGGTTGTAGCGCACGCCGACCGCACGCTTGCCCTCGAAGATGATCCCGGTGACATGGGCATGCGTACGCACATCGACATTCGGCCGCCGCCGCGCCGGATGCAGATAGGCGGTCGCCGCACTGACGCGCAGGCCGTTCAGGATGGTACGCTGGCAATAGGACACGCCCTCCTGGATCTGGCCGTTGTAGTCGGGATTGCGCGGAATGCCGAGGCTGACTGCGCCGGCCATGAAGGCCTCGCAGAGCGGGTCCTGCCAGTCCATCGTGGTGACGGTGAGATTGCCGTCACGGCCGCGATAGGTATCGTCGCCCTCGCCGATCCTTCGCTCCATGCGCCGGAAATACGGCAGCACGTCGGGATAGCCCCAGCCGCGATTGCCGAGCTGCGCCCAGGTGTCGAAATCCTGGCGCTGGCCGCGGTTGTAGATGTGGCCGTTGATCGACGACGAGCCGCCGAGCGTCTTGCCGCGCGGCGCATAGATGCTGCGCCCGCCGGTGTAGGGACCCACCTCCTGCTGGTAGGCCCAGTTCACGCTCTTCATGTGGAAGGTCTTGATGAAGCCGGCCGGCAGATGGATGTAGGGATGCCAGTCGCTCGGCCCCGCCTCGAGCACGCAGACCCTCGTGCCCGCATCTTCGCTCAACCGGTTGGTCAGCACGCTTCCGGCGGAACCTGCGCCGATGATCACATAATCGAACGTTTCCATCGTCTCGTTTCTGGCGCCGACTGCGGTCTCAGCGCGGTTTTTCGTTGAGTTGATAGTTGAGATGGGCCTTCACCGTCGGCCATTCGCTGGCGATGATGCTGTAAACCACGGTATCGCGCAACGTGCCGTTGGGCGCGATCTGATGGCTGCGCAGGATGCCGTCCTGCTTGGCGCCGAGACGCTCGATGCCGCGCCGGCTCTGGTGATTGAAGAAATGCGTGCGGAACTCGACCGCGATGCAATCGAGCTTCTCGAAGGCATGTTGCAGCAGCAGCAGCTTGCACTGCGTGTTGACCGCGCTGCGCTGCACACGCTTGGCGTACCAGGTCGAGCCGATCTCGACGCGGCGGTTCGGCGTGTCGACATTCATGTAGGTCGTCATGCCGGAAATCTTGCCGTCGGCATCGAACACCGTGAACGGCAGCATCGTGCCCGCGGTGTGCAGGCCGAGCCGGCGGTCGATCTCCTTCGTCATGTTCTCCGGTTGCGGAATCGCGGTGTACCAGAGGTTCGAGAGACCGCCGTCTTTCACGGCTTCCGTCAGTCCATCGACGTGAGCGTGCGACAGCGGTTCAAGCCGCGCATGCGCGCCGCGAAGGGTGACAGGTTCAAGCCAGGGCATTCGAACATCCTCTACGTAGAAGCAGGACCTCACTTTAACCCGTCATTGCGAGCGAAGCGAAGCAATCCATCTATCCGCGCATGTGGAGGGATGGATTGCTTCGTCGCTGCGCTCCTCGCAATGACGGCAAGTGCATCATTTGTTCAAGAAGTTGAGCGGCAATCCCGGCCGCGGCCAGTCCATCGCGATCAGCTCGCCCTTGCCCGACAGCGTGATGTACGCGGTCTTCAGCTCGGGGCCGCCGAAGGCGATGTTGGTGGTGACGCGATCGCCGGTCGGCACCTGCTCGACCACGGTGCCGTCGGGCGCGATCACCGAGATGCAGCCCGAGACCAGCGTCGCGACACAGATATTGCCTGATGCCTCCACCGCGAGCGAGTCGAACATCTGGTAGCCGCCGAGGCCCGCGATCGGCTTGCCGCGCTCGCCGCGATAGATGATGTCGCGCGGTTTGACGGTGCCGGGCTCGGACACCTCATAGGCCCACAGCCGCGCAGTCGGCGTCTCCGCGATGTAGACGGTCTCCTCGTCCGGCGACAGGCCGATACCGTTGGCCGGCAGGATGCCGTGCACGGCTTCGACGATCTCGTTCATGCCGGGCTTCAGATAGTAGAACGCGCCGACATCCATGTCGCGGGCGCGGCGCTTGCCGAGATCGGAGAACCACAGGCCGCCCTGCCTGTCGAACACCAGATCGTTCGGGCCGCGCAGCCCATGCTCGCCGCATTTCGTCACCACGGTCTCGACCTTGCCGGATCGCAGATCGACGCGCTGGATCGAGCCGCCGAGATAATCCTCGGGCTGCGGACCCGGCATGATCATGTGCTTGGTCGGGATCCAGGAGAAGCCGCCATTGTTGCAGATGTACATCTTGCCGTCGGGACCGAGCGCGGCACCGTTCGGGCCGCCCGGCACCTTGGCGACGATCTCCTTGCGCCCGTCGGGATAGACTCGCGTCAGCCGCTGGCCGCGGATTTCGACCAGCACGACCGAACCGTCGGGCATCACGACCGGGCCTTCGGGAAACTCCAGATCAGTGGCGAGAACTCGGATATTGGCCATGGCATCCTCCCGGCTCTTGGGCTGCAGGCGGATTCCGAACGGCCCCGCACGCGCAACATGTTATTTCCCCTGTTATGGCAAAGTGGGTTTGGCTTGCCAAGCAATCAGCGGCGCAACGCTGCCCGGCGTTGAGGTGGCGGGCTCCATCATGACCACACCAACGGCGTCGTCCTGGCGAAAGCCAGGACCCATAACCACCACACTTGGTGATGAATGGGATCGTTGCCCCCGACATCGCACAACAATTCTCATTTGGGGTAATGGGTCCTGGCTTTCGCCAGGACGACGATGAAGATGGTCTTCGATTCGACCGGCCAAACAGCTTGTTCGGTGTCATCACCCGCGCATGCGGGTGATCCAGTATTCCAGAGACGCCGGTGCTTGAACCGAGGGGCCGCGGCGTACTGGATCGCCCGGTCGAGCCGGGCGATGACAGATGTGGTGGGGACGCGGCTTCGCATTCTCGCGACATGAATTGTCCGAGCTTTGCTCTTCGTTTCGCCCCCTCTCTCGCAGAGGGCGCAGGGAAAGCCGGGTGCCGATCGCACCCATGGGCCCCGAGCAATGGGTAGAAAGCTCGGGGGTAGGACCACAGGTGTAACCGGAAACTCCGGCTTTCCCTGCGCGATGGGTTACGGCTTACTTCGCGCTCTCCCCGGCGAGACTGGGCTTGTTTGTCACCGCCTTCGCAAGACGCAATTGCGTCTTACAAGGGGACACCGGCCGCTAGGGCGTCAGGACCACG
>NZ_AUGA01000058.1:0-43257 GCF_000426785.1 Bradyrhizobium sp. th-b2 | reverse complement strand
ATCGCTGACCGGCTCAACGAACAAGCCGACCGGGAAGAGCAGGATCGGTGGTCAGCGTAACGTCAGAGCGGGCGATCGGAGCCGATCAAGGTCCGCTTCGACGCGGCGGATACCGCGAATAGGAACGTTCGCGCGCTCTCGTGCTTGCCGGAGTTATCTACAACGCACGGAGGCTATCATGGCACTGGATACTCAGGAGACGGGCAATCTGATTGGCAGCGACAAGGTCGAAGGCACTGCAGTCTATGGGGCGGATAGCCAGAAGATCGGCAGCATCGAACGGCTGATGATCGACAAGACAAGCGGCAAAGTATCGTATGCGGTGCTCGGCTTTGGTGGCTTTCTCGGCATCGGCGACGATCACTACCCCTTGCCTTGGCAATCGCTGAAGTACGATACCAATCTCGAAGGCTACGTCACGGGCATCACCGAGAAGCAGCTACAGGGCGCGCCAAAGTATCGCGAGGAGACCGGCTGGAATTGGAACGACCCTACGGTCGGCCGATCAGTGAATGAGTACTACGGCGTCCCGTTCTGACTGCATCAACTCCATAGGCGCGCCCGTTCTAGGCGCGCCGAGCTGTGTTTGCCCATGTCCGGCCAACGCGAACTTTACCATAGCTCTAACGGAGATCGCTGGACGTTATGCAGCGAGGATGACGGGCGCGTATTTGTGTTGCACGAGGCCAATCTACCTTCGGGCGGCGTCTTTAAGAGGATAGAGATTTCGGACTTTCTTTCTCACGGAAAGGACGGACCCGAGCACAAAGCTCTCCGTAGATTAATCGCTGCACTCGTTCATACGAATTGAGCGCCGGCTCGCCGCCCGTGATGGCGGATACACACTCACCCTTGCGACCCCCCGGTCTCTGGAACCTAAGCGATCCGCTCAGCGTTCTTTGCGTCTGGAGGCTAGACAATGTCAATCGAAGAGACAGATGTAGGCGTCAGAGAAACGCTGCGTGAGTTTTCTGAGCGGCTTCCCAGCGAGCGCGCGCGCCCGATATGGATCGATCGTCTCAGCGCGGCAACCCGTGAAGCTCCGCTTGAGATGCTCGCTACGGCTTTTCTTATAGGTGTACTTTTAGGACGTCGACGATAGCGATTTAGGAAATACAGTTTGTTGCGCGGAGTGTTTGTGATGCGCCGATCGAATTGGACGCCGTCGATTGTTCCCAACGACGATCAGACCGTCTACCTTGTCGCTGATGATTTCGGTCGGATTGGAAGGGCTTGGCGCGAAGCCGACCTCGAGGCAACCGACCTAGAAACCGTCGTCCAAGACTTGCTTTCCGGCGAATATTCCAACCCGATCCGTGTCGTGGCCTTTAACACGGCCGAACGTTGGTCGCAGGACGTCTCCGAAGACATCGCCCGGGAAGTACGGCAGCGTTGCGATCTGCAATTGACTGACATCCCCTCCCAGCTCCAAACTTTTGTCGACCGACACGATGGACGCGACCTAAAGCAACTCAGCCTACGATCGGTCTGAGCAGTGCCCTTGCAGCGGAAGAAGCCAGAAGCGATTGGCATCAAGGCACTTTTTCCAGGCTTCATTGCACCGGCGCTAGCGTCAACGATCGGTCAGGTGCCGCGCGGCGAGCGATGGGTCCACGAAATCAAGTTCGACGGTTATCGGGTCCAGGTTCACCTCGCCAATGAAACGGTGACGATTTTTACGCGCCGCGGTCACGATTGGACGAACCGTTTCAAGAAAGTCGCGTACGATGCTTGGCACATCTCCGCTTCCTCGGCGATAATCGACGGCGAGATTGTCGTTCCGGCGGTCGATGGCACCACGGATTTTTCCGTGTTGCAGAACGAACTACGCGGCAAATCGACTAAGATCGTCTTCATTGCCTTCGACTTGCTCTACCTCAACGGCCGCGATCTGCGGAAGCTTCCTCTTCGTGAACGCAAGGCCGTCCTGCAGAAGCTAGTCTGCGACACGGACATTCAGTTCAGCGAGAGCTTTAAGGTCGATGGCCGTGAGATGTTTTCCCACGCATGCAAGCTCGGCTACGAAGGCGTGGTGTCGAAGGTCGCGGATAGCGTCTACCCGACCGGAAAGCGCAGTCGCGACTGGGTCAAAAAGACGTGTGCGCAACGGGAGACGTTGACGATTGCGGGCTTCGTACTGGACGGCAAAGAATGGGACGGCATCTATGTCGGCCGGCGCGAAGGCGCCGATCTGATCTATGCCGGCAAGGTCGACCACGGCTTCGATAAGGCTTCTATTGCTGACCTGCGCAAGCGCCTTGCCCCTCTGATCCGTAAGACCCAGCCATATACCAAGCGCGTCGCACACAAAGCGATCTGGGTTGAGCCCGAAGTGATGGCCGAAATCGAATACAGGGCGAAGTCGGCTGCAGGAAAGGTGCGGCACCCCTTTTTCCGCGGGATACGTGAAGACTTATAGGCAACTCACCGTCGGACCGTAGATGCCCATCTGTGACCGGCCCGCTTCGGACTTTAACTATTCAGCGCATTCCACGGCCTTTCCAGCGACGCGCAACGAAACGGGACGACGGCTTTCCCCGCCGCCCCGAGCTTAGGCTCCGGCTTGATCTCCCTCCACTTTACTCGTCAAAGGTAGTTTCTCCTCTCGCGTTGTTGTTCGCGAGAAGAAGCGTAGCGGCGCGTCCTGCGATGCCAAGGAGAATGCTCGTTACGATTTATAGGTGTGAATTCGCTACGAAGTGTCGCGAAGCAGACATCCGCTTTGAACGGCGAGGAATTCGCGCGTTCTACAAAACGTAAGATGAACTACGTTTCGCGATCGTTAGAGAGTTTCTAAACCGCGGTCGCGGTGAAGGCGTCGCTCGACCCGTCTTGAGCGCTCAACAGTCCGCAGAGTTGTAGCAGCTCAGCCGGTGCGGCGCGCAGCGAAAGCGCTCCCTTCCAACGGACGAACGGCAGAGGGCGCGAGTTCGCAAGAATGAAGCTGTAACAGCCCGGAGCGTACCAGCGGCTCGCGTGTGGCCGGACGCAGTCAACGATCTCTGTCATCCCGATCACGCCACCGAGCGGCAAATCGGTTGACAAGCGCAAGCCGAAGCGCCGCTCGATCTCGTCAGAGGTTATCGCGTCCTCTCGAAGCGACGCGTGGACGAGAACAGGGCCGCGATAGGTCGTAGCCCAGGTGCGGTTCTCGACGTCCTTGAGCTCGATTGCTCCGGTTTGGATATTCTTGCCGCCGGTGACGATTAGAGAGGCCCAGGGCTGTCTAATGCTGATAATCTTCATTGCAAGTGCAGATTAGCGGCTGATCTCGCAATGCCAACCGGAAAGCCCGGCCGGCAACAGGAAAGTCAGCAACTTTCGAGTGCTCCGGTTAAGGAGCACTCGCTGAGCTGGGGAACTGTTGCGCGGGCCTGCAGACCGGAGCCGCCATTGACACTGAGCTATTCCCGTCGGTGCTCAAGGTCGCCTCAATCGACAACTAATGTATAGGTTGACTGTTGTCTGTCGCGGCTTTCCGGATCGCGTCTTGCGCGGGAGCCTCCGTGCCGTAATAGGTAACCGCCGCCGCAGGCACGATCGTCCAGACGTTTGTGACCGGATCGAGTTTCATCGAATAGGACAGATGATCATGTAGCATCGCCATCGCATTCATTCCGGGATACTTCGAGACAGTCACCATAAATGTGCTTGTCTCTTGTGTTCCGATGATCGGCGCTTCACCGGGCTTTGCCCATGTGCCTACGTGAGGTCTCATCGGCTCCGGCACAGGCGATCTAGGCTCGGTCATTCGAACATCGACTTTCGGCAATCCGTCTTTATCGACGACCGCTTTTCCGTCGGGGCCGATCTCTTTGTAGGCTTCCACTGGTGGGGCGCACGGGGCCGAAGGATCGACGGCAGCCATGCAATATGCGTCCCCTTTCGACACCCGAGCATCGAGCTTGTGTTCCGTCTGCACTTCATAAACAGACTGCACAAGCACGGCGCCTCCCATTTTTAGAAAACCTTCCTGAATGGCTTGCTGGTCGCCGCCAGCGGCTGCGACCGCGACGCCTCCGATGGCACCGGCCATGATCGTTTTTTCAGCGATCACACCGGCATTCGCATTCGGAATTTTGCCGATGCTTCCCGTCCCATATGCCGCCGCTCCCGTGATGGCGCCGACGCGCAGGGCAAGACCTACGTCATTTGTTTGTTTGTAAGTTAGCCAAGCCGCATACGCTGCCGCACCGCCCGGACCGCCGTAGGCGCTTGCCGCGATCTGTCCGGCGACACGGACCAATTCGCTTTCCTGCGCGGCCTTCGCTGCATTCTCCTCGGTGTGCTTCACGGGATCAGTCGCGAAGTGCCACACCGCATCGACAATCTTTCCTTCCTTCAAGCGCCTATCGGCATCACTCACCATCTGGCCGATGCCTTCGATCTCCCGAACCCCAAACTTGTAGACAGTCTCACCGGCCTTCCCGGTATCTTGAACGGCCTTCTCGATAGTCTTGCCAGTATCGTGAAGAGCCTTTTCGCCTGTGTCGCCGACATCGTGGAGGGCCTTCTCGCCCGTGTTGCCGACGTCGTGGAGTGCTTTCTCGCCAGTATCTCCAATGTTGTGAACGCCCTTCTCAAGTTCCTTGGCAATGTGGCCAATCGTTTCGCTGAAAATATCAGCGTCGGCGTTGGACGACGCATTCACGAGCAACAACCAGGCCAACGCCACGGTGCTAACGGAAGTGAGCGCACGCTTATTCATTTCTTCCTCCAACATCGTTCGAAGTTATTATTTCGCAGCGATCGAGTTTGGGCTCGCCTCGCAGGTCCCCTCGGATCAGGCGGTACGCGGGAACTCTGAGTTCCGGAACCTTGCTGACCTCTGGCGGAGGAATTAAACTTCGGTAAGCTTCCCCGAAAAATCTGCGCCATTCTGACGCAGCTCGGTTCACGGATTGGTGAACCACCCGAGTTGGTCGAGAGGATTGCTAGCCGCTTCCTCCGCGACGAGAGAGGATCTCGACACGAACGGAGATCCTAATTTGATCTGCGAAGGGCAGTCGCGCCGCACACGTGGCAGTGGAATCTTCGACGCCTGCTCGCGAACCGCGTCCTCTTGCCACCGTGCAACGTAGTTGTCGGTGAAGATCGGCGGCATCGTCCGAAGGTTCTCGGACTGATCGAGAGCAATCTGTCGATCGAGGCGCTTGAGCCGCAGGTAGACCGCGATCTTGGCGTCGAGCCCCCATCCGGGCCCGCCGTCATCACCGATCTTCGCATCCAGCTCGCGAATTTGGGCACCCAGGTTGCCGCGTCGGTTCGCCTCGTTGATGCGCTCGACCGGCGCGAGGAAACCGTGATCGCGTTGCGCGGCCCTCCAGCGACCAAATGGGCTGTCAGTGGGCAGCTCCCCTTCGTTCATCAGGTCCAGCACCGGGCCGAGCTTGCCCATGGCGAGCGCGGCGTCCTTCGAGAGGCCGGTAGCCAGCTTGTTGCCGAAGCCGGTGGTGTGCGACGCAAGGACTTTGGAGAGCGCGTATTTCGAGCTGCTCGCTGCCGCGATGTCGGAGCGGAACTGCTCGCCGGTGTAATCCGGGTTGGCCGCCTTCGCCCTGGCGAAGGCATTGAGGCCCTCCTAGAGCTGCTGCGTCGTGTTCGGCTTGCCCATGCCTTCAAGGGCGCGGACGGTCTGCTCCATCTCATGCTCGCTGCCGCCTGACATTTTGGTCGCGATCAGCGCGCGCAGATACGCTTCGGCGACGTCCTTCGACCGGTCCCAGCTGCCGAGCCCCGACGCGTTGGTGCGGAGATAGTCGAGAACTTCGGTGCGCGAGATGGACGGGAACTTGGAGCTGATCCCGCTGGCGATCTCCCTGCCCTCGGAGAGCTGGTCGTCGAAGAGACCCATCATCTCGTATTTCGCGACCGCGCGGCCGCGCTCGCCGGCGGCCTCCGCGGTGCTGCGAATGGCGTGACCGGCGCAGTTGACCATCGAGCCGATGCCGACGGCGTGCGCGGCTACGTGCATGCCGAACTTGCCGGCACCCTTCGCACCATCGAAATACTTCTTCCGGGCGGCCTCCGCCTCCTCGGTACGGGGCGCGCACTTCGCGCCGATGACTGACGGTCTTGCCCTTCCAATCGTCGATGGCGCGCAGATAGTGCGACGCACGCGCCGCGAATTCCTTTCGGACGTTCTGCAACTGGCGCTCGGACAGTTTGAGCCGCTCCAGCTCGGCGAACAAGTCGCCGCTGAATTTCGGAGCCTTAATCCCTCGAACGCCTTTGCGCTGTTCTCGACGCCCTTAAACTTCGCAGCGATCTTGTCGAAAACGCTGCCGGTCTTGTCGGCAGCGCTGATGACGGCTTTCGCCTCAATGATCCGTCCACTCATCGTGGGACTGCCTTTTAACTACGGGCTCTAGAGGACGCAGCTCCTTCTGGACGGGACGAGGCCCAGGGTCTTGGAACCGAGTTGCTCGATTTAAGGCCTTCAGCACCTCACGTGCGTGCGACAGCTCCGTCCCGTCGAAGGCTGCGGCCGGACTATCGGCTTCGAGTAATCTCATCTGCCACAGCGGAGCGGGACGCTCGGGAGCGATTTCGGGATGGAAGCTGATCTGCTCAAATTGCATCCTTCTGCAATAAACTGGCGCCGAAAATCGCATCTCGATGACGCCGCCGCGGTTCTTACCGGTCTTGTCGATGCCGAGATCGGTGACAGCGGCCTGGTCCCCGATCAACGAACCATTGTCCGAGCGCACCCACAACGACACTTGTTCCCTTCCAACCTCTTCTCGAGCACACCCGGGATAAGCTCGCGCCAAGGTGTTCGCCGACACAAGCGGTTCAAGGTCGGGCGGCAACTTGGCATTGATCTCTGCATCTTCGAGCGCTGCGAGAGCGACGTCACGAAGCAGCGCGGTCGCTTTGGCATTCAATTCTGCCAGTTCGCTCTTAATTCTGTCAGCCAGCTTGGCGTTTTCTTCGTGCCGACGCCGGTGGCGATCGCGGAGTGCGGTCTCCGCCTCGACGCTGTCCTCAGCAACGATCTCGCTTCGAAGAGCTTCGATCGCAACGGTCAACCGCTCGCGCTCGGTCGCTCGCCAATCGAATTCTTCCTTCCACTCAGCAAACGCTTCGCGTCCGGCTTTGCTTGCCTCAGACTTGGAGACTTCAAGGTCCTGGAGTGCGGCGTCGTTGGCCGCCTGATCGGCGCGCGCCTGATCGAGGCGCGCTCGTCGGTCGTGGATGACGTCAAGCATTCAAAATCTCCTGTCGATCGGAAAAGGGGCGCCGCCGGGCCAAAGACGCAAAAAACCCGGCGGCGCGTCGGGCTGCCCGGAAGCACTGCAGCCGACGAGCGCGGATCACAGCTTCTATTTTGAGACCGTGCCCGTGATCCCGCTCTTTGCGCACTGGATCTGATTTGCCAGAGTGGTCGCAAGATCGTCATCGCGCATCGATGCGCGATGACGGACACACCTCGTTATTCGGCGGATTTCATAATCCGACGCCATGAGTAAGTGGCCCGGAGCCGACCAATCATGTTGAGGGGCTGGGTGTGAAGGAAAGGAAGAACGACGATCTTCCAGGGACGCTCGCCATCCTCTCGATACCCGTAGCCGTCCGGAACGATCCCGTAGGGGTTTGCCTGCGCTAGCCGGCGAAGATGAGCCTCCGAACGGTCGGCCACGAACGCAGCGTCCTTCAACTCGATAAGGTGGAGAAACCCCTCTGGAGCACGCGCGTGGGCACGCTCCAGCTCGAGCAGGGTTCGCAGTCCCTCGGGCAGCAACAGGTCGAGATCGTGTACTTCATGAGCCATCCGGCGGCCCTAGGTCGAGCGGCGGGAAAGGCGGTCGGCCGGCAATCGCAAAGAGCTTGCGCCGGCGGTAACGCCCGACGACCACGACCCGCCCTTTCTCGACTAAGCGCCTCAGCGCCCGCCGCGTCGCCCAGAGACGAGCCGTAGGAGCGGTTCGGTGACAACCACGCCGAACGATCAAGCGGCGGCCGTAGGCGCTTGCAGCGATCTCCCAGGCCGTCAGACCATCGTGCACGCGGAGCATCGCCACAATCCGCGATCGAAGTCGGCGGTTTGGTTGGGAAGCGGACCCCAGATGCGCAGACTGGCCCGACATCAGCGCCTCATCGCCTCGCAAACTAAACCCGGCTTTCCGCCGACCCAAATACGGTGAAGCCAAGCGCGCGTCGCACTCGCATGGCTTCCCGGTGTTGAAAGATACTTGTCCTTTTTCCCCGGCATAGTGGGGCTAGGACGGCTTGGCAGCGGCGTACAGAGCGGTTTGCCAGTCAGCGAGCGAAAAGACTGGGCTCGCGGACAGCCGCCACCAGCGCACGGTACAGGCGTGGGCGCAGCGCTGGTCTGAGCATCGCTGGCGGCGGTGTTCGACCCGCCGCTGTCAATCTCGACGTTGATAAGTGAACGCATGGGCGGCGCGCTGTGCGCGCGCCGCCCGTGTCCGGTTGGACGTTTCAACGCACCGCGTAGCTCCAGCGAAGCGGTCGTTGGAACGGCGCTTCCAACGCTGGGGGGTATGGGGGGTTGGAGAACACCTGTTGGTACCCCTGTTGGAAGCTGTTGGAACGCTGTTGGGAGGGTTGTTGGCAGTAGGGTTGGAAGCCCAAAAGTAGCGTTGGTACCCCTGTTGGAAGCCACTCAGGTCGCCCTCTCGATGTGCTGACGGCGCTTGGAAGGTGGTCCTCTCTCGACTACCACGATCTTGCCCGCGGTCAGCAAGCGCTCCATCGCCGCGCGGAAGGCGTCCGCGGTCACGCCGTTCGCTTCCGGATCGAGAGCAAACTCGGCCGGCGCGCTGCCCTTGGCGCTCTTGGCGTGCACCGGACGGCCTTGAGCGAGCCGCTTGTCGAGCAGCCGCAGGAAGAGGATGTCCACCTCACGCTCCGCAGCCGCGCGGTGCGGTGCGGTGAAGCGGCCGCCTCCGCCTCGGTCGTGAATGTCAGCCCAGCCCAGCGCAAAGTAAGTTTCTGGTCTTTCCGGCCACGATTATTTTTCGTGAACCTGAGGACGCGCATGTCCGGATCGTCTTCCTTGTCAGGTTCAGACAACAGCATCATGGAGCGCACTGAATTGCGCCAGTCGACGCTGTTGGCGGTGCCCGTGCCGTCGGTCATGCCGCGAACGCTGGGGTGATCGAGCAACACGATCGCGACGCCATGCTTCCTGGCGACCTTCCGCAGCATCGCGACGAAGGTGCGGACTTGGCGCCGTGAGATTGCATCGGCGTCGAACACAGCTGCAACGCTATCGATCACAACCAACCGGGGCCTATGCGCGGCGATCCACGCCTCCACCCCCTTCAACAGCGAGGTTTTGCTCAATCGACCATCCCTTTCGGCATGAACGAGCCACGTGTCGTCCAAGTCGGGAAAAAGGATGTGCAGATCGTCGAGCCCGTGCGCGTCAATGTTCACATGTTTCGAGATGCACTCGACGCGACGGCGGATGTTGTCTTGGGGTTCTTCGCAACTAATGAAAAGAGCTGGCCCATTTTCGATTGCAGAGCCCAGCCAGTCGTCGATGCCGGCTGCGACGTAGATCAACAGTTGGCAAGCGATCTCGGTTTTTCCGCTGCCGCCGTCGCCCGCCAAGATAGTCACGTCGTCAGATGGCACTCGACCTTCTGCAAGCCACCGCTGCGGAGCCGACACCGTGTCCATCCACTTTTTCGGTGTGATGGGACGACAGAAGTCAATATCGTCGAAAGGAATGAATTCATCACCGTCGAATTCGATCTCGTCGGCCGAGGTCGACAGTGCGGCGGCATCCTGCCCGGCATCTAGTTCTTCCGCCGCCGCGCTGTCAGCGTCCACATGCGCGCCGTCGTTGATGTTCACCGGAGCGCTCATGCCGCGCCTCCAGGTCGATGCTGTTGCGTGGCGGGCTTGCCGAGTACCGGCTTGCCCGTGTGCCAGAAGTAAGGTTCGTGGAAGCCGATCACGTTTTCGGTGAGCAGCCGGCGCGTCGATCGCGTCCATCGGCTCTTGATCGTGTTCTCCGAGATCGGTTGCGAACCATCTTCGCGAACAGAACTGATGCGATAGGCCTTGCTCACTAGCGAACGGTGCACGACGCGCGTTCCGGGAGGCAGGTTCAATTCCCGTGGAGCTTCCTGCCCAGCCTCGTGAAGTTGCGTCCACAGCACATCGAAGAACAGATCCTCGATGTCGGTCAGCCTGAAGCCGCCAGGCGCACCTGTCCGGTTCGGCTCGGTCACCGCGCATGCGGTTCGCAGGTTGCGCCGAAACTGTATGACTTCACCCATAACTATCTCCTGTGGCTGTTGGGGTGATTGCAGCGCGGTGGAAATTGTGGGTGCCGCCCAGGTCCTGGGCTAAACCCGGGCGGCACCGCGATGGCGCTGCGAGCGTACGTCCGGCTCGCAGCGCTGCACCGGCGCCGGAGACTGCTCGGCGGCGGCTTAACTGTTCAGAGGGCTCCGACCTCTTTCAGCATTCTGTCGAAAGCCGCCCTCGGCACCTTCATGAGCTTGCCGAACCGGACCACGGGGATGTCACCGCGCTTCGCGGCGGCATAGGTGGCGTTTCGCGTCAGTCCGAGCATTTGGCCGACTTCCGGCCAGAGGTCGTACGTGAGGCGCGACGACCCAGCTCCGCCCTGACTTGCCGCCCCCGTTACGAGTTGAGGGTGGTTTTCGACATTCCGATTTCCGGATGGAAGAACTTCGGCTCCCGCGTCAGAGCCAAGAAGCGGACTAGTCTGAACCATACAATTTCGTCCAAAGTTGGTTGGTTCACCCAACTTAAAGCTACCCCGTTTGCATTTTCAAGCTTTTTTTGGTACGTTCACCCAACTTTCCGCGGAAAAAACCCTTTTGCCCAGCCTCACCAGTGTTTTGCCGGAACTTGCTCCAAGCCTAGGGCTGACGTCTCAAGCCCTGTACGAGCGAGCCCGGGCATTGATCCGATTGGAGCTGCTACCGTCGGCAGAAGGACGCGGACGCAGAAGCGGAGCTCAGGCCGAGCCTGCTCATATTGCTCTTTTGATCATCGCGGTCATGGCGACCGACAACCTCTCTGAAATCGACGGGCGGGTGCGTCGGCTCGCGCAGGCGAAGATCATTGGCAAGCAACGAGCAAGTCGGTGTCCGATAACAGACGCCACGAACTTCCACGACGCGCTAACCGCCCTCCTCTCTGACAAGGTGTCCGTTTCGAGAGACACCGACACTCTCATCGAGATCTCCGTGTCACGGTTCGAACCAAAGGCGTGGATCGAATACTTCGCTTGGCCGGGACTGAAAGAGCCCGTTCACACGGAGTTCGGTGAAACCGATCAGCGTAGGTTTGATGTGTTGTCAGTGAGTTCCGAGCTGCCTCACGGCGCTTTTTTGGCGATCAAGGAAATTGCATCGAGAGCGAGGGAGAGCAAATTGTGAAAGGATCGCGGAGGTCGCATGGCGATGGAAGCATCGATCGTCGAGGCGAAGACGTCTATCGACTACGCTACCGCGTCAACGGGCAGCGCTTCACCAAAACCTTTCACGGAAGTCTGAGCGAGGCGCGCAAGGAGTTGCGCGCCCTCCTCCGCGCGGGAGACACCGGCGAGCACGTCGACCCAAGCAAACTCACTGTCGGGCAGTGGATCGATCAGTGGCTCCGCATAGGCGCCCCGGGCCGCAAGCAGGAGGAGGTCTCCGAGCGGACCAAGGAACGCTACGCCCAACTCGTCAACGAGCACGTCAAACCTGTCCTCGGCCACCAACCCTTGCAGAAACTGCAGGCGACCGAAATCGACCGGCTGTACACGGAACTCAAGGCTAAGATTTCGCCCTGGACGAAGCGCCCACTTTCACAGCGGACACAGCGTCATGTTCATGTCGTCCTAGGCGCGACGCTCGCGACGGCCGTTCGCACCGGCCTCCTATCGGTCAATCCGATGACCAAAACGGCCAAGAAGCCGAAGACAGGCGATGGGCGGCCCGGCATTGCGCTCGACGAGACGGACCTTGCCAAACTCGTTACCGGTTTCAAGTCGTCCCCACTGTTTCGTATTGTGGCATTGACGGCCTCCACCGGTATGCGCCGAAACGAGGTGTTGGCCCTGCGCTGGACCGATCTGGATGCTGAGAAAAAGACGCTGCGGATCGAAAGGGCGTGGGAGCCAACAAAAAAGCACGGCATGACGCTGAAGCCGCCCAAGACGGCCCGAGGTTTGCGAACCATTGATCTGGATGACGGCACCCTCGCCCTACTACTCCACGAGAAGGAACGGTATCAGCGGATCAAGGCGGGTGTACCCGATGCCGCCGAGGTTAATCTGTCGCTGGTGAAACTCCCCGCGGACGCGCTGATGTTTCCCGCGGTTCCCGCAGGCGGTAGAGCCTTGGACTTGGCCCGGCCGCGAGATCCGTGGGGCGTCTCAAAGGCCTTCCGGGGCCGCGCCAAGAAGCTCGGCTTTACCGGCTTCACCTTCCACATGATGCGGCATACCCACAGTACCATGCTTCTGGACAAGGGCATGCCTGTGCATCGGGTCGCGGCGCGCATCGGCGATGATCCGGCGACCCTGCTCCGGGTTTATGCGCAGCTTACCAAGAAAAAGAGCACGCAAATGTCCGACGTCGTGAACGCCTTAGGAACGGCGATCCTGGGTCCAACCTGAGCTTGGGTCCAAGTTGGGTCCAATGCCTCGCTGTGTACCCAATATGTTCAGAGAAATGGGGTCTAAGCTATTGATTTAACTGGCAGGAGTGGCAGGGCTCGAACCTGCGACCCCCGGTTTTGGAGACCGGTGCTCTACCAATTGAGCTACACTCCTGCAGGGAACCTGCGTCGCCGCCGGTTCGCGCCGTTTCAAGCACAGGGCATGGCCGGTTTGCAAGGGCGAAGCGGTGAAGCTTCTGTTCATTGCAAAACTTCTGCGCCAGACTTAGGCGATCACCCCGCGTCGGCGCTCCGCCGCAAGAATCAAGAACCAGGGAGAGACTATGAACGTCCAGACCGCCACTAAGCACGCCGCCAGCCAAACCACCCCATCCCTCCCCCTCGCCAAGCCCGAATCGATCGGACTGTCGAGCGTGCGGCTGCAGGCGCTGTCCAACACCTTCAAGCGCGAGGTCGACAAGGGAACCGTGCCCGGCGTGACGGTGCTAGTGGCGCGGCGCGGCCAGATCGGCTGGTTCGACGCGATCGGCCGGCAGAGCCCGGCGGCCTCGGCGCCGATGACGCATGACACGATCTTCCGCATCTTCTCGATGACCAAGCCGATCGTCTCCATCGGCATCATGATGCTGCTGGAGGACGGCCACTTCCTGCTCAACGACCCCGTCGCGAAGTTCATCCCCGAATTCGCCGAGACCAAGGTCGGCGTCGAGCGTGACGGCAAGCTCGAGCTGGTGCCTGTGCAGCGACAGATGACGATCCAGGACCTGCTGCGCCACACCTCGGGCCTGACCTATGACCACACCGGCAACGGGCCGGTGCAGCAGCTCTACCAGCAGTCGCGGCTGCGCAGCCGCAAGATCACCAATGCCGAGCACGCCACCATGCTCGCCGGCATGCCGCTGGTCTGCCAGCCCGGCGCCGAGTGGAACTACAGCCGCTCCACCGACATCCTCGGCCGCATCATCGAGGTCGTCAGCGGCAAGACGCTCGGCGCGTTCCTGACCGAACGCATCCTCTCTCCCCTGCAGATGACCGAGACCGCCTTCCACACCGGGGAAGCCAATGCCGGCCGGCTCGCCGAGGCCTTTGCCAACGACCCCTGGACCAACGAGAAGGTGCAGCTGTTCAACATGCTGGAGAAGCCGGCGATGGAATCCGGCGGCGGCGGGCTGGTGTCGACCACGATGGACTATGCGCGCTTCGCGCAGATGCTGCTCAATGGCGGCTCGCTCGACGGCACCCGGATCATCGGCCGCAAGACGCTCGAATTCATGGCGTCCGATCACCTCGGCGCCGGCGTCAAGATCCAGGGCACGCTGGTGTCGCCCGGCCACAGTTTTGGCCTCGGCTTTGCCGTGCGGATGCAGCAGGGCATCGCGCCGTTCTCCGGCTCGGTCGGCCAGTATTTCTGGAGCGGCATGGCCGGCACGTTCTTCTGGATCGATCCGCGCGAAGAGCTGATCGCGGTCTTCATGATGCAGGGCCCCGGCCAGCGCGAATATACCCGCTCGCTGGTGCGCAACGGCGTGTATGCGGCGGTGGAGTAAGTCTCGTGCCCCGGACGCAACGCAGCGCGCAAGCGGTGCGTTGCTGAGCCGGGGCCACCTCATCCAATCGTGCAGGTCCTCCTGGGTCCCGGCGCTGCGGAGCGGCGCTCTGCGCCGCACCGCGTCCGGGACACGAGAACATCCTCAGCTGATCGTCGCGCCGCCGTCGATCACCACGGTCTGGCCGGTCATGAAGTCGCCGGCGCGCGAGCCCATGAACACCGCGGCGCCCGCGATCTCGTCAGGCACGCCGATGCGGAGCAGCGGCGAGCGCGCGGTCGAGGCCTTCAGGTTGTCCGGATTGTCCCACAGCGCCTTGGCGAAGTCGGTCTTGATCAGGCCCGGCGCGATGCAGTTCACGCGGATATTGTGCTTGCCGTATTCGCAGGCGAGGTTGCGCGCGAGCTGCATGTCGGCGGCCTTCGAGATCGCGTAGGCGCCGAGGATGGTCGAGCCCTTCAATCCGCCGATCGAGGAGACGATGATGATCGAGCCGTCCTTGCGCTCGATCATCTGCGGCACCACCATCGAGATCAGCCAGTTGTTGGCGACGATGTTGTTGTCGAGGATCTTGCGGAACTGATCGTCGGAGATGCCGGCGAGCGGACCGTAATACGGGTTCGATGCCGCGTTGCAGACCAGCACGTCGATCTTGCCGAAGGCGCGGTTGCTCTCGTCGATCAGGTTCTGCAGGTTTTCCTTCGACGAGATGTTCGCCGCGATCGCAACCGCGGTGCCCTTGCCGTAAGCGTCGTTGATTTCCTTCGCCACCTGCTCGCAGACATCGGCCTTGCGCGAGGAGATCACGACCTTGGCGCCGTGCTCGGCCATGCGCTCGGCGATCGCGCGCCCGATGCCGCGCGTCGAGCCGGTGATGACGGCGACTTTTCCCTTCATGTCGAACAAGGTCATGTTTCTCTCCCACGATGTTGAAGTCTTGAGTGTTTGAATTGCGTTGAGCTTAGGCAGCGTTCCGGTGTTGCGATAGCAGCAATCACGCAAGCTTGCTCGCCGGCCGGACCTCCGGCCCGGACGGCTGATGCATCGCGGCGTGGCGTGGATCGGCGATCCAGGGCTGCTGGTTCACCATCGGCAACCGCCACACGGAGACGTTGGGCGCCGCGATGTGATCGAGCCGCGTTACCGAGACGTTGTCGATGTCGAAGGACAGGCCCCTGTCAGGCTGGCCGCCAAGCGCAAGACCGACCGCAGCCCTGATCACGCCGCCATGGCCGACCGCGATGATGTCGTTACCCGCTTCCACAGCCGTGATCCGCACGATCGTGCGACAGACGCGGGTGTAGAGGTCCATGAAACTCTCGCCGCCGGGTGCCGGCTCGTTGACGTCGGCGAACCAGAGGTTGCCCGGCGGACGGCTGGCGAGAAACGCGGCGCGGTTCATGCCCTGCCACCGGCCAAGATGCAGCTCGGCGAAGTCGCGTTCCTGCGTCATGCTTTCAGGCTTCGGAAAACCTGCGGCCCAGATCGCTTCCGCGGTCTTGTGCGTGCGCTTCAGATTGCTCGAATACCACACGGCGTTGCGCGGCAGCATCTTTGCGACCGCCTCGAACACTTCGACATCGCCGGTGTCGCAGTCGATATCCTCCTGCCCGTAGATGTTGCCGCCGTCGCTGCGCACCGGCGCGTGGCGAACCCACCACCACCGCGTCACCGTCACGTTAGGCTTCTCTGGATTGGACATCGGATGAGCCCTTCAATAGTGTCCCCCGTCGCTGTACGTCACGCCGCACATCGTCTCAAGTGCTTCGGACGTTTGAAATTTTGTTTGAATTCCGTCGCGCGGCAGACGCGCCACGGACCATGTGAACAGGGAGAACCTCATGGGCCGCCTCGAAGGCAAATCCGTCATCATCACCGGCGCTGGAAGCGGTATCGGCCGTGCGGCCTCGCTGCTGTTCACCAAGGAAGGCGCCAAGCTGATCGCGGTCGATCGCACCGATGGCGTCAACGAGACCGCCAAGCTGGTGCGCGACGCCGGCGGCACCGTCGAAGCCGTCACCGCCGATGCCGGCTCGGAGAGCGACGTGAAGGCCTTCATCGACAAGGCTGTCGCCAAATACGGCAAGCTCGATGCGATCTGGGCCAATGCCGGCGTCAGCGGCGGACTGGTGCCGCTCGCCGACCAGACCGTCGAGCACTGGCAGGAAGTGCTGCGGATCAATCTGATTGGCCCGTTCCTCGCGATCAAGCATTCTATACCGTACATGACCAAGCAAGGCTCCGGTTCGATCGTCTGCACCGCGTCCGTCGCGGGCCTGAAGTCCGGCGCCAGCGGACATCCCTACGGCGCGAGCAAGGCCGGCGTCATCAGCCTGGTGCAGACCACCGCCTACTCGCTCTCCGGCACCGGCGTGCGCATCAATGCGGTGTGCCCGGGCCTGATCGAAACCGGCATGACGAAACCGGTGTTCGATCGCGCCAAGGAACGCGGCACCCAGGACAAGATCGGCCAGCTCAATCCGCTGAAGCGTCCCGGCCAGCCGCACGAGCTCGCCGCGATGGGATTGTTTTTGGCGAGCGACGAGGCGTCCTACGTCAATGGCCAGGCGATCCCGGTCGACGGCGGCCTCACCGCGTCGATGCCGTATACGGGCAAGCCGATTTAGCGACGGCTCTTTCAAGGCCGTCGTCCGCGATAGCGACGCATACACCACTGTCGTCCCTACGAAAGCAGGGACCCATAACCACGGGATTGAGTTGTTGAAGCGCGCTGTGGCCACAGTGTCGTGCGAATAACTAGCGTTGGTGGTTATTGGTCCCGGGTCGCGCTTCGCTTGCCCGGGACGACACTGAATTTGTTATAGGGCCTGTGAGTCAAACATCCGCATTCTCGCGACGTGAATCGCCCGAGCTTTGCTGTTCGTTCCGCCCCCTCTCGCAGAGGGCGCAGGGAAAGCCGGGTGCCGATCGCACCCATGGGCCCCGTGCAAAGGTAGAAAGCACGGGGGTAGGACCACAGGTGTAACCGGAAACACTCCGGCTTTCCCTGCGCGATGGCTTACGGCTTATACGTGCTCTCCCCGGCGAGACTAGGCTTGTTTGTCACCGCCTTCGTAAGAACGCTGCGCGTTCTACAAGGGGACACCGGCCACTAGGGCGTCAGGACCACACGACTTCACCGTCCGCCTTGCGTGCTCTCGTCAGTCACACGCTCGGCGTCCACCGCATCTCACACGCGTTCGTGACGATCGCGAAGCGCCCCTCGATCGGGTGAGACGGGCGAACCATACACTAAGTTGTAATTCCGATAAACAGAAATATTTTTGCTGCGGGGGCTTGACGCGTTTTGCTGAGTTGCCCGTCGTGTCGAATGGGCAACACTGGTCGGCATCACGATGTGCATCGTAGGATGGGTAGAGCGCAGCGAAACCCATCATCTCACCGCGCGGATATGCTTGTTGGGTTTCGCTTCGCTCTACCCATCCTACGCGCTGGATCATGGCCATCTCCCCGGTCGTTCAAGAACATGGGGCGGCAGCAGTGGACCGCAATACCGTCATGCAACGGCCCGAATATTGCTTTGCCCCAGCAGGCAAACCAGCTGTTATGCTGGGCAAGCCAGATCACCGGCGCCCTCTCAATCCTCACAAACGAACAGGCAATGCAAAATCAACGTCCCGACCGTATACGCAAGCTATTGGCCGACCTCGTCGCGTTCGACACCGTGAGCGACCGTTCCAACCTGCCGCTGATCGATTACATCGAAAAATATCTCGCTTCGCAGGGCGTCGCCGGACAGCGCATTGTCGATGACACCGGGCAGAAGGCCTCGTTGTGGGTCACGGTCGGCCCGGAGGACAAGGCCGGGCTGGTTCTATCAGGGCATACCGACGTCGTGCCGGTCGCCGGACAGGAATGGACCCAGAACCCGTTCGAGCTGGTCGAGCGCGACGGCCGGCTCTACGGCCGCGGCACGACCGACATGAAGGGCTTTGTCGCGGTCTGCCTCGCGATGGTTCCCGAGATGGTTGCGGCCGATCTGAAGACACCGATCCATCTGGCGATCTCCTATGACGAGGAGATCGGTTGCGTCGGCGTGCGGCCGATGCTGCGCGAGGTCGCACGCAAGGTGGTGAAGCCGCTCGGCTGCTTTGTCGGCGAGCCCACGCAGATGCAGGTGATCATCGGGCACAAGGGCAAGCATGGCGTGCGCGCGACCTTCCGCGGGCTCGCCCGCCACTCCTCGATCGCGCCCGACGGCGTCAACGCGATCGAATACGCCGCCGACCTGATCACCGAAATCCGCCGCCGCGCCGCGCTGCTGACGGCCGACGCCGAACAGGGCAGCCTCTACGACGTCCCGCACTCGACCCTGCTCACCAGCATCGTCCACGGCGGCGCCGCGCTCAATATCGTGCCCGACCATTGCGCGGTGGAGTTCGAATGCCGCGGCATCGGGATCACCGAGTCCCGGGAGGTGACGGATGCGATCGTCGCCTGGGCCAAGGCCGAGATCGAGCCGGCGATGCGCAAGCGGCATCCGGACTGCGGCATCGAGTTCGAGGAGATCCTCGATTACCCCGCGCTCGACACCGGGGCGGACGCCGCCATCGTCACGCTCGCCAAGCAGCTGGCCGGCCGCAACGACCACGCCAAGGTCGCGTTCGGCACCGAGGCCAGCCTGTTCGTCAGCATGGCGGACGTTCCGTCGGTCGTGGTCGGCCCCGGCTCTATCGCGCAGGCGCATACGCCGGACGAGTTCGTCGAGATGTCGCAGCTCGCGGCCTGCGGAGATTTCGTCGCGCGGCTGATCACGCATTGCGCGAAGTGATGCTGCATCGCATCGATGCCTAGGGTGGATTAGCCGAAGGCGTAATCCACCGTTTCAGTTACGCTGAACGAGCGGCGGATTACGCTTCGCTAATCCGCCCTACAAAGCCGCGGCGCCAGTCGCGTTGCGCGAAGTGATACTTTGCTACGTAGGGCGTGCGGACCAGCCGGTGAAACAGGAGCCCGGGACCATGTCGACCGAGAACCAACGTCAGCACGGCGGATTAGCGGAAACTTTCCGCGTGGTCTTCCATGCGCTGATCATCGCGCTCGTCATCCGCACCTTCCTGTTCCAGTCCTTCAACATTCCGTCAGCGTCGATGGAATCGACATTGCTGGTCGGCGACTACCTTTTCCTCTCGAAGTACAGCTACGGATACACGCACTACTCCCTGCCCTTCTCGCCGCCGCTGTTCTCCGGCCGCATTTTCGGCTCGGAGCCCAAGCCCGGCGACGTCGTGGTGTTCCGGCTGCCGAGCGACGACTCGATCGATTTCATCAAGCGCGTGATCGGCCTGCCGGGCGATCGCATTCAGATGATCGACGGGTTGCTGTACATCAACGGCACCGCGGTCAAGCGCGAGCGCGCCGATGATTACGTCGATCGCGACGAGGGGCCGCGGCCGGTCCAAGTCAAGCGCTGGCGCGAGACGCTGCCGAATGGGGTCAGCTACTTCACGCTCGATCGCATCGAACGGTCCGAATATGACAACACGCAGGTCTATGTCGTGCCGCCCGGGCATTTTTTCGCGATGGGCGATAACCGCGACAACTCGGCCGACAGCCGCGTGCCGCCCTCGCGCGGCGGCGTCGGCTACGTGCCGTTCGAGAACCTGATCGGCCAAGCCAGGATGATCTTCTTCTCGATCGGCGACGAGGCGCCTGCATGGCAAGTGTGGCGTTGGCCCGCTTCGCTGCGCTGGAACCGGCTGTTCATGATCATCCGATGATGTTCAGTGTGTAGTCGTGTAGCCCGCATGAGCGGAGCGACATGCGGGAACAGTTTCCCCGGCTATCGCTTCCGCCTTCGCTCTACGAGCTACGGCGGACAAGCCGCTCACCCGAGCTACGCGCTCTGTTCCGGATACCCCAAGATCGTCTTGAGCAATTTGGGAAAGCGCGCATTGATATCGGCTTCGCGCACCACATTGCGATGCTCGACGCCTTTTTTCGAGGTTTGAATCAAACCGGCTTCGCGCAGGACGCGGAAATGGTTCGACAGAGTCGATTTGGCCATCTCAGGACACGGCGCCGCCGCCGTACACGACATGCAACCGTCCTGCTCGAGCAGGCTTTTGACAATCCTCAGCCGCATCGGGTCCGCGAGTGCTGCCAGCACTCCGGCCAATGTGATGTCCTCACGCGACGGGTGAACGAATTGCACCATGGCGAAATATATAGCGCTGCCCTTGAACAACTTCAATAGTTCGTTATTACTGAACTATTGAACCACTCGCGCATCCGCGCGGGCAATGGAGAACAAGATGAGCAAAAGACTCGAGGGTAAAGTGGCGCTGGTAACCGGCGCGTCAAAGGGCATCGGCGCCGAGATCGCGATCCGCCTCGCCGCGGAGGGTGCCGCGGTTGCCGTCAACTACAGCGCCAGCAAACCGGCGGCCGAGCGCGTGGTGGCTGCGATCACCGGCAAAGGCGGCAAAGCCGTCGCTGTGCATGGCAATCTCACCGACGCCGGCCACGTCAAGTCGGTGGTGGCCGAGACCGTCAAGGCGTTCGGTCCGATCGATATCCTGGTCAACAATGCCGGCATCTACGAGTTCGCGCCGCTGGATGGCATCACTGCCGAGCACTTCCACAAACATTTCGATCTCAATGTGTTTGGCCTGCTGCTGGTGTCTCAGGAAGCCGCGCGGCACTTCAATACGGTCGGCGGCAGCATCATCAATATCAGCTCCGGCGTATCGACGATCGCGCCGCCGAACTCCGCTGTCTATACCGCGACCAAGGCCTCGGTGGACGCGATCTCCTCGGTGCTGTCAAAGGAATTGGCGCCGCGCAAGATCCGCGTCAATACCGTCAACCCCGGCATGATCGCGACCGAGGGTGTCGTGTCCGCCGGCCTTTCCGAGGGCGACATGCGCAAATGGATCGAGTCCATCACGCCGCTGGCGCGGATCGGCAAGGTCGAGGAGATCGCAGCGGCAGTGGCTTTCTTCGCCTCGAACGATGCCTCCTACGTCACCGGCGAAACGTTGCACGTGACGGGCGGTCTTCACTGAGGCGGTTGTTTTCGCCATGCCCGGACATCGGGCGGTGAATTTGTGACAGGCCACAGGGCGGATCACGCTACGCGAATCCGCCTTGCACGCCTTTCCAATTGCGGTAACCCGCATGAGCGAAGCGACATGCGGGAGCAGGTTCCCCGGGTATCGCTATCGCTCACCCGGGCTACGGACTGGAAGGAAACTTTGCAGTGCGGTCTCGGGTTAGATTCGTAGGATGGGTAGAGCGAAGCGAAACCCATCACCTTATCCGCGGCGCCATGATGGGTATCGCGGAGTTTATCATTGGGCCGCGCTTTGCGCGGACCCATTGGCTCCACCCATCCTACGGACGACTACGTCGTAACAAACGAAACGGTCAATCCGTCAACGACCGACGGATGTCATGTCCGTTGATTGCGTAAATCTCGAGTACCCGGTCAAAGGTGACTCCGAGCCTTTGCTCGACCGCCAATGGGTGTTCAGTCGGTTCCAACGCGATCTGTGGCCGTTGGCGACCGCTCTTGAGATGTACCCTGCATTTGAGATTCAGCGTCTCGGGATAGCCGTGCAGGCAGTTCGAGAACCACCCGAACCACGGCCCCATGCCGTCCTGCCCGCCACTGTCGAAGCTCGCGACATACCGCTCGAAATTCTCGCGCGACAGCGTCGTCCACACGCCGAAGCCGAACCGCTTGTCGTCACTGCCGATGATCGGCAGTTCCAGCACGGAGCGCACGAAGAAGTGCTCACCCTCGAGCACGCAGAAGTCCTCCGAGAGAAAATCACCGTCAAGATCGAGGGCGCTATTGGGGGCCAATTCCTCGGGTCCGGGAAATTGCGCCGGCTTTCCGCATGCGAGATCAAAGATCCCATGGTGCTCATCCCCGCATGAATTGCAGCGCCAGGGCCGTTCCCACAGGCGGCGCCAACGAGGGTCATTGGACAAATCAAGGTCTGGCATGGTGAAGTCCTACCTCTGGTAGAACGAGCACGCAAGTTGCCCATGATGGGTTGAGCTCTTGCGAAACCCACCCTGCGTCTACGGTTGGATCATAGCCCGTCCGGCGGCAGGCCTGGTCCGGTCGCGGCCGGGCGCAGCTTGTCGCGTTTGCGCTCGCGGTAGAAAGCATAGAGGCCGGACGCCACGATGATCGCGGCGCCGGCGAGCATCTGAACGTCGGGCTTGTGACCGAAGGCGAGATAGCCAAGCAGCATCGCCCACAGCAGCGCGGAGTAGCGGAACGGCGCCACCGCCGAGATGTCGCCCGTGCGCAGCGACACGATGATGCATTGATAGCCGATCAGGATCAGCGCCGCGGCGAACACCAGCAGGCCGAGCGCGTGGCCGGACGGCGGCCGCCAGCCGCCGAGCGGCACCAGCACGACGGCGCCCGCCGTCGTCACCGTCACGGTCGTGAGCAGCGTGATGAACACCGTCGGCAGCTGTTTCGGGATGCGGCGCGTGGCGAGATCGCGCACTGCGCAGAAGCCGACCGACGCCAATGCCAGCAGCGAGGCCTGGCTAAAGCCCTCCGCGCCGGGCCGGACGATCACCAGCACGCCGATGAAGCCGGCTGCGATCGCAAGCCAGCGCCGCCAGCCGACCGGCTCGCCGAACACCAGCGCCGCGCCAAGCGTGATAACCAGCGGCAGCGCCTGGAAGATCGCCGACGCGTTGGCGAGCGGGATCTGCGCGATCGCCGAGAGATAGGTCAGCGTGCCGCCGATCTCGCCCATGACGCGCAACCCGACCGGCCAGATCAACAGCGCGGCAAAACTGCGCAGCGCGTCGCGGTACCAGGCGAGCGCTGCGACCAGCACCATCGCGACCAGGCCGCGGACCAGCAGGATCTCCGCGATGTTGAGCTCGGCCGCCACCGCCTTGGTGATGGTGTCATTGGCGGTGAAGCTGGCCATGGCGGCCGCCATGAACAGGCTGCCGCGAAGATTCGGAGAAAGGGGCAAGATGAGGGTGTCCGATCAGGACAAAAGGCGGGAGCGTTGACCGGACTGACTTGCCAAAGCGGCGCGGTGAACTCAAGTCACAGATGGCTACAATGCGGAAACATGCCGCAGTTCGCAGAAGCGACGCGAGCCTTTAAGGATCGCGCCGCTTTCGTATCAGGTTGCGCCGGCCTTCTGCGCGTATTCCCATGACGCCTGCGACAGCGGCACGGTGCGCTTGGCCGACTCGAGGGCCTTGGCATTCGCAGCGGTGCCGTCGCGGACTCGCCCCGCGATACCCTGCGTGATGCCGGCGAGGCGGAACAGGTTGTAGGAGAAGTACCAGTTCAGATCCGGCACAGCCATGCCGGTGACGTCGCAGTAGATCTTGGCGGCCTCATCCTGGCTTGGAATGTTCAACGCCTTGAGGTCGGCATTGGCGAGGCCCGGCATGGTCCACTGCATCAACAGATAGGTGAAGTCGGCCATGGGATCGCCGAGCGTCGACAATTCCCAGTCGAGCACCGCCTGCACCCGCGGCTCGGTGGCGTGGAAGATCATGTTGTCGAGGCGATAGTCGCCATGCACGACCGAGACGCGCTTCTGCTCCGGCACCGTCTTCGGCAGCCACTCCGCGAGCTTCTCGAATTCGGGAATGTGCTGCGTCTCGGAGGCGCGATACTGCTTGGTCCAGCGGTCGACCTGGCGCGCAAAATAATTGCCGGGCTTGCCGAAATCGCCGAGGCCGATCTTTTCGGGATCGAGCATGTGCAGCTTCGCCAGCGTCTCGATCTTGCTGGCGAAGATCTTGCGGCGCGCATCAGGCTCCTGGCTCGGCAGCGTCGGATCCCAGAACACCCGCCCCTCCTCCATCGACATGATGTAGAAGGCCGAGCCGATCACCGCATCGTCGGCGCACAGCGCGTAGGCTTTCGCGACCGGGAAATTCTGCTTGCCGAGTGCGGCGATGACGCGGAACTCGCGATCCACCGCATGCGCCGACGGCAACAATTTACCGAACGGACGGCGACGCATCACGTAATTGCGGCCGGGGGTCTCCAGCTTGTAGGTCGGGTTGGACTGGCCACCCTTGAACTGCAGGACTGTCAAAGGTCCTTGAAAGCCCTCGACGTGCTCCTGCATCCAGGCCGCGAGGTTCGCCTCGTTGATGCGATGGCGTTCCTCGACTTCCCTTGTGCCGGAAAATTCTTCGTCTTTCCTGACGCCGTCCGCCACGATGACGCTCCCTCAACTTCGTTGTCGGGAGCGCCGTCGGGCGCTCCCTCGATCAGGCTGTACGCCAGCCTGATCGCTTTTTTCATTCTGAGCACGATGTCCGCGCGAACGCCGTGCGTTCCGCATCATGCTCAGTGCGACGTGTTTGCATACTTCCGAAGTTCAAGTCTGGCAATGGCGCGATTGTGCACCTCGTCCGGACCGTCGGCCAGCCGCAGCGTACGGATATGGGCATAGTCCTTGGCGAGCCCGGCTTCGTCGGAGACGCCGCCGCCGCCATAGGCCTGGATCGCGTTGTCGATGATCCTCAGTGCCATGTTCGGTGCGGTGACCTTGATCATCGCGATCTCGGCCTGCGCGGTCTTGTTGCCGACCTTGTCCATCATGTCGGCGGCCTTGAGGCACAGCAGGCGATTCATCTCGATGTCGGCGCGGGCCTCGCCGATGCGCTGCTCCCAGACCGAATGCTCGATGATCTTCTTGCCGAACGCGGTGCGCGAGGCGAGCCGCTTCACCATCTTCTCCAGCGCCTCCTCGGCCTTGCCGATGGTGCGCATGCAGTGATGGATGCGGCCGGGGCCGAGACGGCCCTGCGCGATCTCGAAGCCGCGGCCCTCGCCGAGCAGGATGTTTTCCTTCGGCACGCGGACGTTCTCGAGCAGCACCTGGGCGTGGCCGTGCGGTGCATCGTCGAAGCCGAACACCGGCAGCATCTTCTCGACCTTGATGCCGGGGGTGTCGAGCGGCACCAGGATCTGCGACTGCTGCTGATGCTTGGCGGCGTTGAAGTCGGTCTTGCCCATCAGGATCGCGACCTTGCAGCGGGGATCGCCGACGCCCGACGACCACCATTTGCGGCCGTTGATGACGTAGTGATCGCCGTCCTTCTCGATCCGGGTCTCGATGTTGGTAGCGTCAGACGAGGCAACCGCGGGCTCGGTCATCAGGAAGGCGGAGCGGATCTCGCCGTCCATCAGCGGGCGCAGCCATTTGCGCTTCTGCTCCTTGGTGCCGTAGCGGATGAACACTTCCATGTTACCGGTATCGGGGGCGGAGCAGTTGAACACTTCCGACGCCCAGGAAATGCGGCCCATCTCTTCCGACAGCAGCGCGTATTCGAGGTTGCTCAATCCCGCGCCGTGGAATTCGTCGTCCTCGTGCGAGGATGGCGGCATGAACATGTTCCAGAGGCCTTCGGCCTTCGCCTTCTTCTTCAGATCCTCGAGGATCGGGATCACCTTCCAGCGCGGGCCTTCGGCGTCCTGCTTGTCATAGATCGGCACCGCGGGCCGGACATGCGCCTTCATGAAAGCCTGAACGCGCTCGAGCCATTCCTTCTGCCTGGCCGACATCGTGAAATCCATGGGACGCTCCTCGTTTTTTCCTAGACTTTGGGCCGCACTGTCCACCCGGCATCCGCTGGCCGCAAGGGCATTCGCTGATACGGCGGTGGTGGTGTGCCAGAATGCCGCCCACATTGTTGCGGATTGACATTTCCGGCCGTTCAAACGATAGTTTCATACAAATGTTTGAAATGCAACTCCCTGTCGTCTTCGTCATTCCCCGGCGCACCGCGGAATAACGGAAAGGCTCAAGGCCATGGCCAGCGATCAGACCCGATCCGCCATTCTCGCCGCCGCCGAGCGGCTCTATGCCGACCGCGGCTTCGGCGACGTCACGCTGCGCGACATCGTCGCGGAGGCGAACGTCAACCTCGCGGCGGTGAACTATCATTTCGGTTCCAAGGACGAGTTGATCGCGGAGCTGTTCGTCACCCGCAGCATCCAGACCAACCGCGAACGCCTCAATGAATTGAAGGCCGCGGAGGAAAAAGGCGGCGGCCGCGCCTCGATCGAGGACATCATGCGCGCCCTGGTCGGCCCGCCCCTGCGCGGCTGTCTCGGACCGGATCGCGAAGGCTCGACCGCGGCGCGCTTCATGATCCGCGCCTCGATCGAATCCGTGCCGCCGATCCGCCGCATCAAGAATCGCGAGGTCGATCATTTGCGCAAGTTCGCCGCCGCGATGCGCCGCGCGATGCCCGGTCGCGACGACACCGAGCTCTATTGGGGCCTGCACTTCGCGCTCGCGATGGCACATCACACCATCCGCGAGAAGGAACGCCTGCTGCGGCTGTCGGAAGGCAAATGCGACCTCGACGACGTCCGCGCCATCATCGATCGCGTCGTCACGGTCTCGGTGATGGCACTGACAATGGGCGACATGCCGGCAAAGCCGGCGGCGCGGCCGGTCGTGGTGCACGGCCGGCTGACGCGGCAGGATCTGTGAACCGCGGCGCCCTCACAGCATCGCGATGCAGTCGACCTCGACGTCGAACGGCCCGGTCCATTCCGGGATGCAGACGAAGATCCGCGCCGGCGGTTCGTGCGGGAAATACTTTGCGTAGACCGCGTTGAACGTGGTGAAGTGCTTGGCCGACGTGCAGAACACGTTGCACTTCATCACATTGTCGAGCGTGGCGCCGGCAGCCTCGAGGCACTGCTTGAGCTGTGCCATGACCAGCTCGCTCTGCCGCTCGATCGAGGCGCCGGCGGCGAACTCGCCGGTTGCGGGATCGAACGGCGGCAGGCCGGACACGAAGATCATGTTGCCGGCCCGGGTGACCGGCGAGGCCGGCGCCTTCCAGCGCTCGAGCCAGCTCGAGATCGGTTCGACGCGAACGACTTCCCGTTTCATGTTTGATGCCTTCGACGGAGGATCGATGGCGCCAGACTAGCAGGCTCGTGTCAATGATGCTTCGATACATATCGAAGTGTACTAGGAGCCGACTCCCTCTCCGACCGTCATCCTGAGGAGGCCGCGCAGCGGCCGTCTCGAAGGGTCGACGGCCACCAGCCGGGCCGTTCATCCTTCGAGACGCGGCCAAGGGGCCGCTCCTCAGGATGACGGAAAAGCGGCCGCGCTTGCCTTCAATACTTGCGCCTACAATATCCCCTGTGCCTTCAGGCCTTCGACCCTGGCGTCGTCATAGCCGATGGTCGCCAGCACGTCCTTGGTGTCGGCCCCTAACAGCGGCGGGGCGCGGTATTCGGTGATCGGCGTGCCCGAGAAGGTCAGCGCATTGCGGATCAGCGACAGGTTCGGCTCGTAGGGATGGTCGACGTTGACCCGCATGCCGCGCGATTGCACGTGCGGATCGCTGAACACCTGCTCGAAATCGTTGATCGGGCCCGACGGCACACCGGCCTCCTCAAGCTTTTCGAGCCAGTACGCGACCGGCTTGCGCAAGAACAGGCCGGCGAAGATCGCCATGATCTCCTTGCCGTGCACGACGCGGTCGTTGTTCTTGACGAAGCGCTTGTCGTTGGCGAGCTCGGGCTCGCCGAGCACGGCGCAGGTGCGCTGGAACTGGCCGTCATTGCCGACCACCAGCATCAATTCGCCGTCGGTGCAGCGGAACACGCCGGCCGGCATGCCGCCATTGCCCCAGGTGCCGCGGCGCGGCGGCATCTTGCCGTTGACGAGGTAGATCTGCAGCCAGTGCGACAGCGATGCGATCACGGTGTCGAACAGGCAAACGTCGATGTGCTGCCCTTCGCCGTTGTTGGCGTCGCGATGGTAGAGCGCCGAGAGAATCCCGATCGAGGTATTCATGCCGGTCATGTAGTCGACGATCGAGGGGCCGACCTTCATCGGGCCCTCGCCGGGCTCGCCGTCGATATGGCCGGTGACGCTCATCAGCCCGCCCATCGCCTGCAGGATCGCGTCATAGCCGGCGCGCGGCGCGTAAGGTCCGGTCTGGCCGAAGCCGGTGACCGAGCAATAGATGATGCCGGGGTTGAGCTGCTTGATGGTCTCGTAGTCGAGGCCGTAGCGCTTGAGATCGCCGACCTTGTAGTTCTCCATCATCACGTCGGCCGTTTTGGCGAGCTCGCGGATGATCGCCTGGCCTTCAGGCTTGGCGATGTTGACCGTGACCGACTTCTTGTTGCGGTTGGCGCAGAGGTAGAACGAGTTGTTGTTGTTCTGCTTGCCTTCGGGATCGGCGAGATAGGGCGGGCCAAAGGCGCGGGCGTCGTCGCCGCCGCCGGGCCGCTCGATCTTGATCACTTCGGCGCCGAGATCCGCCAGCATCTGGGCCGACAGCGGGCCCGCGAGCACCCGCGTCAAATCGAGAATCTTGATGCCCGAGAGTGGCAAAGCCGACATGAAGCATTCCTCCGATATCTTGCAAAATCTTGATTATCTGGCGCCGCCGGATCATGTCCTGGGCATGCCAAGGCTTGCGGATACACCATTTTGGTGCGGCGAGCACTGCATTGTCGGCATGAAGCCATCCGCCCGCGGCCTATGTGCGGCTCACTGGCGGTATTCGGCCGGAACCGGCCGGCCCCTGCCCCGATTGCCGCCACGCGAAATTGTGAAAACGGCCGACACCGATTTGCCGCAGCGCCAGCGGTATTTTGCCGCGACGAGGAGGACACCATGCGGACGATCACGACGGCCGCGCTGCTCACCCTGCTTGCGATCGCAATTCCGCCGGCGGATGCGCGCGGCGGCCACGGCCATGGCGGCGGCTTGCACAGCATACATACCGGCGGCGCAAATCGCGGCGGCGGATTTGCCGAGGACAAGCGCCGTGGCAACGACCCCTACACCAAGGCGGCCTCCGACGAGGAGGACCGCCTGCTCAACAGCAAGCTGAAGAGCATCTGCCACGGCTGCTAGAGCGAGCAGTGACAAATTCGCGATGTCCGCTTCCCCCCCCCCCGGCAGCGGCGCAGGAGCGGACATCGCATAAGGCCGAAATGGGCCAACAGGAGACACGCTGGCCATCGGTCTTTGTCTGCCGCCGACGTCAATGCTCACGGTCGTCTCGCCGCTCGCTATGAACACTCAAGCACCCGCGGGCACGAAACAGGCCGCGGCCGTCCCGCGACCGTTCGTTGCCCAGACTTCGGCGGCGCCGCTGGCGATCACCAGCGATAGCCATACCCGCGATAGCCATACCCGCGATAGTACCCAGGGCCGTAGGCGTATGCGGGGCGAATAACGCGCCGGTACGCGGGACGAGCATAGTAAGAGCTGTATCCGCCGTAGTATGCGGGGGCGTAGCCGTAGTTGTAGTATGCCGGGGCATAGCCGCCGTAATACGCGGGGGCGTAACCCCCGTAATAGCCATAACCCGGTCCGCCGTAGTAGCCGTAACCTGGGCCATAGGCGTAGGCGCTGGAGGCTATGCCGCCAACCACCGCCGCTCCGATTAGTCCGGCCGCGAGTCCAGCACCCCAGCCACCACCACGCCACGCTTGGGCTGGTGATGGGGCCACCAAGACAGAGACACCGATGGTGGCAGCGGTCACTAACGCCAATGCTGCTTTGTTCATTTCCGAAGCCTCCGTTGTTCCCGGAACCTCAACCGACAATCCAGCGATAGTTTCCTCCGACCGCCGTTGGCGGAACGGTTTCCGTGAAACTTAATACTGATGAACGGCTTGGGAAAGCAAAACCACGGTGCCCAATGTCCGTGCCGGGTCAAGACCGGAAGCACTCAAGGTGAGCATGACGAGCCCGCTTCTGGGGGATAGCGCCCCAATTTCAGTGTTTGCGTTTCGCCTTGGCGCGGCTGCGAGGCGCGGAAACTCAGGACGCGATCGCCTGCCGCGGCTGCGCGGTTGCGGCGATCAGCTTGCCGATCTCGGGCTTGCAGCCGCCGCAATTGGTGCCGGCCTTCAGGCTGCGACCGATTGCCTCGACGCTGTTGGCGCCCTCCTTGATCTCGGCGGTGATCTGGTGCCGACCGACGCTGAAGCTGGAGCGGACATCGCATAAGGCCGAAATTGGCCAGACGCGGACTCATGCATCGCAGCAAGCTTGGTTCACGTCCAGCGAAGCCGCGCCAGGATCGCGCGGCCCATGATCCAGTCCTTGTCGCTTTCGGTGAGGAACGGAAGCTCCTCTGTGAATTCCGTCACGCGCTGCCGGTAGGTGGCCCGGGCGAATGAATTGGTTACATCGGTTCCCCAGTGGCAGCGCTCCGGGCCGTAGGCGTCGAATAGGCGGTGGATATGCGGGGTCACGTCACGGAATGGATAAGGCTCAGTCGAAATCAGCGGTACCGACGACAACTTCACCGACACATTCGCATATCTTGCGAGCGCCACCGACTGTGCAATGGCTTCAGGGACCGTGTTGTTTCCCACGGATGCCAATGAATCAGGACGAGGGCGCAGGCCCGCGCCGACCCCCATGTGGTCGATGATGAGTGTAAGTTGGGGGTGTCGCTCAGCGATGCGGGCGAACAGCGATGTCTGGCCCGACGTGAGAAACATCACAGGCAGGCCGGCCTTCTCCGCCGCCGGCCAGAACCAATCCGCGGTTCCGTCCGTCAGCCACGCCGCTTCGCCGGGGCCGAAGTTCAACCTCACGTCCAGCACGCCGGGCTGGTCGCGCCAAGTCGCAAGCCGTGCCGCGCGGTCGGGCTTGTCGAGGGCTACACGCGCCATGATGGCGAAGCGGCTCGGGTACCGTTTGACCGCCTCTTGGGCATAGTCGATGCGCTCGCCTTCGAGCGACACCGGCGGAACGATGACGACGCGATCGACGCCAGCCTCGTCCATCAGTGGAATTATTCGCTCGATGGTGAAGGGCTCCGGAAGCTGCGGTTTGGCACCGGGGAGCCAGGGTCTTTCCGGGGTGCTCGCCGGCCACAGGTGAACCTGCGAATCGACGATCACTCGCTTTTGCTGCGCGACTGTTGCCGCGGCGTGCTGCATTGACAGCGCGACACCGGTCGCGACGGTGCCGGTCAGAAAACCACGGCGTGAAGGCATGTGATGTCCTTCCTGTCTTATTATTGTTGTCACGACATGATGCTGATCGACACCGCGCCATCTGAGCGAGAAGACAGCAAATTGGCCTGCAATACTGAAGATCACATCAGGAAATTGCGACCATAGAAATAGGGTTCAATGGTCAATTTGCGCCGCAACAATCTTGAGCCGCGCCATCTCTCAGTTGGGTCAAGACCCGAAGCACTCAAGGTGAGCATGACGAGTCCGCTTCTGGACGGATAGCGCCCCAATTTCAGTGTTTGCGTTTCGCCCTGGCGCGGCTGCGACGCGCGGAAACTTACGACGCGATCGCCTGCCGCGGCTGCGCGGTTGCGCCGATCAGCTTGCCGATTTCTGGCTTGCAGCCGCCGCAATTGGTGCCGGCCTTCAGGCAGCGGCCGATCGCCTCGACGCTGTTGGCGCCCTTCTTGATCTCGGCGGTGATCTGGTGCCGACCGACGCTGAAGCAGGAGCAGACGATCGGACCGACATCTTCGCCCGCGCCGAACGGCCGTCCTGCGAGCAGCGCCATCCGCGCGTTCGCCGAGAGCTGCTGTTCCGCAAACAACCCGGTCAGCCACGCCCGCGACGGCAGCGTGTGGTCGGGCGCGATGAACACGCAGCCATCGAGCCGGCCGTCGCGCACCGCCGCGTAGCGGAACCGTCCCACGGCAGGATCGCGATAGGCGACCCATTCGATCTCGACGCCGTCGAGGCCAAGTTGCACGCGCGCCCAGTCGCGCCAGCTCTCCGGGCGGGCGTCGAGCGCGAGTTCCAACCGCCAGCAGTCGCCCGCCTTGCCGTGAACCCAGTAGCCGGCTTGCGGACGCTTGATCGGATTGCGGCTCAGGATGAAGGCGTGCCATTTCGGTGCGTAGGGATCGGCCTTCACCGGCGTATGCTTGGATTCCGGCTGACCGGACAGCGGATCGACGGCCGGACTGACCAGCGCGTTGACGCGGCCCTCGCCGGCAAATTCCTCATTCCAGTGCATCGGCACGAACACGCAGCCGCGGCGCTGGTCGGCGCTGACCACGACGCGCGCGATCATCTCGCCCCAGCTGCTGGTCAGCCGCGTCAGCCCTTCGTTTTCCAAGCCGGCCAGCCGCGCATCCTCGGGATGGAATTCGGCATAGGGCTCGAAGATATGCGATAGCAGCCGCCCGGTTTTCCCGGTCCGGGTCATGGTGTGCCACTGGTCTCTGATACGACCGGTGTTGAGCACCAGCGGATAGTCGCGGCTGGTCGCATGGCGCGCTGCGCGGGGCGCAATCGGAATGAAGCGCGCCTTGCGGTCGGCTGTGAAGAAATTCGGCGTCTCGAACATCCGCGCCGTGCCGTCTGGACGATCTGATGTCACCGGCCATTGCACCGGCGCCAGCGCCTCATAGGCGTGGTCATCGAGCGTCGACAGCGCCGAGATGTCGAAATCACGCCGGCCGTCGTTCTCATAACCGGACAGTTCGGCATGCTCGCGGAACACGGCGGCAACGTCAGGATAATCGAAGCCGGAATATCCCATGCGTTGCGCAACGTCGCAGATGATGCGCCAGTCCGCACGCGCTTCCCCCGGCGCGGGCAAGAACGTCCGTTGCCGTGAAATCCGGCGCTCGGAATTGGTGACGGTGCCGTCCTTCTCGCCCCACGCCAGCGCCGGCAGCAGCACGTCGGCATGGCGCGTGGTGTCGGTATCGCGCATGCAGTCCGTGACCACGACGAGCTCGCAGGCATCGAGCGCAGCGCGCGCGCGGTCGGCGTCCGGCAGGCTCACCACCGGATTGGTCGACATGATCCACACCGCCTTGATGCGGCCGTCGGCGATGGCGTCAAACATGTCGACCGCCTTCAGCCCGCCCTTCTCCGCCATCACAGGCGCGCGCCAGAACCGCTGCACAAGATCTCGATGCGCCGGGTTCTCGAGCTCCATATGCGCGGCGAGCTGGTTGGCGAGCCCGCCGACTTCGCGACCGCCCATCGCGTTGGGCTGACCGGTGAGCGAGAACGGCCCCATGCCGGGACGGCCGATCCGGCCGGTCAGGAGATGGCAATTGATGATGGCATTGACCTTGTCGACGCCGGTCGACGACTGGTTGACGCCTTGCGAATAGAGCGTGACGACACGCTCGGTCTTCGTGAACCAGTCGAAGAACAGCCCGACCGCGCCTTCGCTCAGCCCGCAGGTTGCCGCGGTCTGCGCCACGGTCTGGCCGGCGACCTGCTTGAGGGCGTCGACCACGCCCGTGGTCGAACTGCCAACAAAGCTGCGATCGACCGCATTGCTGCCGGCGAGGAACGCAAACAGCCCGTTGAACAGCACGGAATCGCTGCCCGAGCGCAGCGGCAGGTGCAGATCGGCGCCCTCGCAGGTCGCGGTGCGGCGCGGATCGATCACGACGATCTTGCAGGCCGGGTTCTTCTCCTTCGCCGCCAGCATGCGCTGGTGCAGGATCGGATGGCACCAGGCGGCGTTGGAGCCGACCAGCACCAACAGATCCGCCTGCTCGAGATCCTCGTAGCAGCCCGGCACGGTGTCGCTGCCGAAGGCGCGCTTGTGCCCGGCCACGCTGGAGGCCATGCACAGCCGCGAATTGGTGTCGATATTGGCGGTGCCGACAAAGCCCTTGGCGAGCTTGTTGACGACGTAATAGTCCTCGGTCAGGAGCTGGCCGGAGACGTAGAACGCCACCGCGTCGGGCCCGTACTCCCTGATGATCCGGCCAAAGCCATCGGCGACGCGATCAAGCGCGTCGTCCCACGCAACGGGCGTGCCGTCGACGACAGGCGCGAGCAGACGCCCGTCGAGATCGATGGTCTCGGCGAGCGCCGAACCCTTGCTGCAGAGCCGGCCGAAATTGGCCGGATGCTGCTTGTCGCCTTCGACCTGGATGGTGCCCGCCGCGTCCTTGGACGCGACGACACCACAGCCGACACCGCAATAGGGACACGTGGTCTTGACGGGCATGCCTGGCCCCTCAGCCCACCGCCGCCGCCTGCCGCACCGACAGCCAGACAACGCCGTTCTCGACCTTGGCCGGATGTGTATGCGTGCAACCCTCGTCGGGCGCGACCGCCTGCCCGCTCGCCAACTCGATGACGAAGTTATGCAGCGGACAGGTCACGCGCTTGTTGTGCACGATGCCCTGCGACAGCGGCCCGCCCTTGTGCGGGCAGCGGTCGTCGAGCGCGAACACCTCGTCGCTCTCGGTGCGGAACACCGCGATGTTGCCATGGGGCGTGCGGACCACCCGCGAACCGAGACGCGGAATGTCGGTAAGCGCGCCGATTTCAATCCAGCTGGTCATGCGAGCTCCAATTCGGCAATCGGGGCGAACTCGTTGCGGTCGACGCCCTGGCTGGCGCGCTCCGCCCAAGGATCGCTCTGCGAGAACTGCTGCGAATAGGCAAAGCGGGCAAACAGCGCCTTGCGGTTGGTGACGTCGTCGACCACCCGCTTCCTGATCTGCTCGAGACTGACGCGGTCGCACCATTTGTACATGCGCTCGAGATACCAGCCCTCCTCGCGATAGAGCTGGGTCAGCGCCACGATCACCTCGAGCGCCTCATCCTCGGTCTCGACCTTGGTCAGGAACTCGGTGCCCTTGATGTGCAGTCCCGCGGCGCCGGCGAAATGGATCTCGTAGCCGGAATCGACGCAGACCACGCCGACGTCCTTGCAGGTCGCCTCCGCGCAATTACGCGGGCAGCCGGAAACGCCGAGCTTGACCTTGGCCGGCGTCCAGGAGCCCCACATGAACTTCTCGAGCTTGACGCCGAGACCGGTGGAATCCTGGGTGCCGAAGCGGCACCATTCCGAGCCGACGCAGGTCTTCACCGTGCGCAACCCCTTGGCGTAGGCGTGGCCCGACACCATGCCGGCGTCGTTCAGATCGGCCCACACCGCCGGGAGGTCTTCCTTCTTGACGCCGAGCAGGTCGATGCGCTGGCCGCCGGTGACCTTCACCGTCGGGATGTTGAACTTCTCGGCGACGTCGGCGATGGCGCGCAACTCGCTCGGCGTGGTGACGCCGCCCCACATCCGCGGCACCACCGAATAGGTGCCGTCCTTCTGGATGTTGGCGTGGACGCGCTCGTTGATGAAGCGCGACTGCTGGTCGTCGCGATATTCGCCGGGCCAGGTCGCGAGCAGATAATAGTTCAGCGCCGGGCGGCAGGAATGGCAGCCATTCTGCGTCTTCCACTCCATGAAGCGCATGACGGCCGGAATCGTCTTGAGCTGCTGCTCGACGATGACGCGGCGAACGTCGTCATGGCTGTGATCGGTGCATTTGCACAGCGGCTTGACCTTCGGCGCCGCCGAATAGTCGCCGCCAAGCGTGAAGGCGAGCACCTGCTCGACCAGACCGGTGCAGGAGCCGCAGGACGACGACGCCTTGGTATGGGCGCGGACGTCGTCGAGCGTGAACAGCTTCTTCTCGCTGATCGCCTTGACGATCGCGCCCTTGCAGACGCCATTGCAGCCGCAGATCTTGGTCTCGTCGCTCATCGCGGCGACCGAGCTCTGGCCGTTGACGCCGCCATCGCCGAGATTGGCGGCGCCGAACACCAGGCGCTCGCGCATATGCGAGACGTCGGTGCCGTCGCGCAGATGCTGGAAGTACCAGGGCCCGTCGATGGTGTCGCCATAGAGCACGGCGCCGACGATCTTCTTGTCCTTCAGGATGATGCGCTTGTAGACGCCGCGATTGGCGTCCTGCAGCACGATCTCCTCCTTGTCCGGGCCCGGCGCGAAGTCGCCGGCGGAGAACAGGTCGATGCCGGTGACCTTCAGCTTGGTCGAGGTGACCGAGCCGTCATAGGTGGCAAAGCCCTTCATCGCGAGGTGGTTGGCGCAGACCTTGGCCTGGTCGAACAGCGGCGCGACCAGGCCATAGGTCTGGCGGCGGTGCTGCACGCATTCGCCGACCGCGTAGATGCGGCCGTCATAGGTCTGCATGGTGTCGGAGACCACGATGCCGCGTTCGCAATAGAGCCCGGCCTTCTTCGCCAGCTCGAAGTTTGGACGGATGCCGACCGCCATCACGACCAGATCGGCCGGCAGCTCGGTGCCGTCGCCGAAGCGCACGCCGGTGACGCGGTCCTCGCCCAGGATCGCCTGGGTCTGCGCCGGCATCTTGAACACCATGCCGCGCTCTTCCAGCGACTTGCGCAACAGACCGCCGGCCACCGGATCGAGCTGGCGCTCCATCAGCGTGTCGAGCAGATGCACGACCGTGACGTTCATGCCGCGCTTCATCAGCCCGTTGGCGGCTTCGAGGCCCAACAGGCCGCCGCCGATCACGACCGCGTTGCGATAGTCGGTCGAGGCCTTGATCATGCGATCGACGTCGTAGATGTCGCGGAAGCCGATCACGCCGGGCAGCTCCTTGCCGGGCAGCGGCAACATGATCGGATTCGATCCGGTCGCGATCAGCAGACGGTCGTAAGGAACGCGCGCGCCGGCCTCGGTGACGACCTCACAGGTGCGGCGGTCGATCATGGTGACCGTCTCGCCCTTGCGCAGCGTGATGTTGTTGTCCTCGTACCAATCGACGGTGTTGAGCATGATGTCGTCGACGGTCTTCTCGCCGGCGAGCACCGGCGAGAGCAGGATGCGGTTGTAATTGCCGTAGGGCTCGGAGCCGAACACGGTGATGTCGTAGAGATCGGGCGCGCGTTCGAGCAGCGCCTCCACCGTGCGGATGCCGGCCATGCCGTTGCCGATCACCACGAGCTTTTGCTTTGTCACTTTGTCGAGCATGGTCTGCCTTTCAATTCCGACGATGCTGCTCAGCGACGCGGCGTGCGTCGTTGATGGACACCGATAAAGGTTTGGAGTTGTAGGAAGCCCAGCCGCGGGCGCAGACCGTCTTCGATGACGACCGATGTTCCGTTACCGACTGATATTCAAGACGCGTGCCAACTTCCCGCCGGGGAATTTTGAAGCAAAATCAAAGCCTTCCAGACCACCCCCGAATCACCAGCCAGCGCCTGGGGTGGATTTTCCGGCCACATTTTTAGCCACGCCGATGATCTCTTGTGCAGCACAGCATCACGCGCACCGCGCGTTATCATGCGCGCGGCATCGATGCGCCCTTGCAAGTGAGTACGCGCGCCGCTCAAAAAAGCACCAGCCTGCGCGTTTGCGCGGCGGCATCTGCCGCCAGCGGCAGCACGCTGAGCCTTCACACGCGTTCGCCGACACAGCGGCAACGCCTTGCGATCGCTGACGAAGCGTCCGCATGCGATTCGATGGCACGGTAATTGCTGAACATTCGTCAACCAGGCGCGTCTCAACGACGAGTGCGCTCGCCTTTTCATTCACATCATGACTGTTTGCGCCGGAACTGACCGCGAGAATGCGGCTGCTCCGGCCGCATCATTGCGAGGTCGTTGCCAATGAAGTTCGCTGAATTCAAGAAGGCAGGTCACTGGCCGACGCTGCTCGCTGCATTCCTGTACTTCGACATCAGTTTCATGGCGTGGGTCGCGCTCGGCCCGCTGATCGTCTACATCGCGCGCGACATGAATCTGGCGGTGAACGAGAAGTTCACCCTGGTCGCCATTCCCGTGCTCGCCGGAGCATTGTTGCGCGTGCCGATGGGCATTCTCGCCGACGTCATCGGCGCCAAGCGCACCGGCATCATTGCCCAGCTCGTCGTGATCGCCGCGACCGTGTCGGTCTGGCAGTTCGGACTGAACAGCAAGTCCGCGATCGAGCTGTTCGGCCTGGCGCTCGGCGTCGGCGGCGCCTCGTTCGCCGTGGCGCTGCCGCAGGCGAGCCGCTGGTATCCGCCGCAATATCAGGGCGTCGTGATGGGGATCGCCGGCGCCGGCAATATGGGCGTCGTGCTCGACACCCTGCTCGCGCCCACGATCGCAGAGCATTGGGGCTGGCAGGCCGTGTTCGGCTGCCTGTTGCTTCCGATGCTGATGGTGCTGGCCTATTACATCGTGGCGGCGAAGGACGCGCCGGGTGAGCGCAAGCCGATCTCGCTGAAGGCCTATGGCGCGCTGCTGAAGGATTCCGACAGCCGCTGGTTCATGTTCTTCTACTTCATCACCTTCGGCGGCTTCGTCGGCCTCGCCAACGCGTTGCCGCTGTATTTCACCGTGCAATATCATGTCTCGGGCGTTGCCGCCGGCATGCTGGTGGCGCTGATCGTCGCGTTCGGCTCCGGCTTCCGTCCGGTCGGCGGCATGATCGCCGACCGCATCGGCGGCATCCGCTCGCTGTCGATCCTGTTTGGGGTCGTGGTCGCGGCCTATCTCGTGATCGCGTTCATGCCGGAGGGGCCGACCGCGCCAACGCAGGCCGGCTGGTCGCTGACCGAGCTGCCGCGCATCGCCTGGACCTCGGTGCTGCTGTTCTCGATCGGCGTGCTGGCGCTCGGCATGGGCAACGGTGCGGTGTTCCAGTTGATCCCGCTGCGCTTCCGGCACGAGATCGGCCTGATGACCGGGCTCGTCGGCTGCGCCGGCGGCGTCGGCGGCTTCTTCCTGGCGCAAACGCTCGGCACCGCCAAGGGCATGACCGGCGGCTTCGGCGCGGGCTTCCTGTTCTTCGGCGTGCTGGCGTTGCTTGGCTTCATCGGACTTGCCATGGTCAAGGTCCGCTGGCGCACCACCTGGGGCGCGGCGTCGGGAGCGCGCGTCTGACCGCCCGCCCCCGCGAGACGACGGGGCACCGACGTGGCGAACGGCTCGCAACGGGAATTGGGAGTGCGGCTCGGCTTCGCCAGCGAGACCGGCAAGCGCGCCGCCAATGAGGACTATGTCGCGGCGTGCTTCGGCACGCCGGGCACGCTGCACCGCGACGTCGTCGCGGCGGTCGCCGACGGCGTCGGTGGCCACAAGGGCGGACGCGAGGCCGCGGAGGTTGCCGTCCGCAGCTTCATCGACGCCTATTATTGCCTGCCCGAGACGCTCGGCGTCCGCCGCCGCGCCGCGCGGGCGCTCGAAGCCACCAACAGCTGGATCTATGGTCAGGGGCGCGTCGATGCCGCACGCAGCGGCATGGCGTGCGCGTTTTCCTCCGTCATCCTGTCGCGGCGGCAGTGCCATGTGATCCATATCGGCGACACCCGCGTCTATCGCCTGAGCGATGGACGCCTGGAACGGCTGACGCAAGATCATATCGCCGGCCGCGGCGATCTCGCGCACCTGCTCAACCGCGCCATCGGGTTCGAGGAGTTCGCCCGCTTCGACTACACCTCGGTCGGGCTGCGGCAACATGACCGCCTTCTGATCTGCAGCGACGGGGTGCACGGCGCGCTCGGCGATTCCCGCCTGCTGCATTTGCTCGAGGAGCGCACGCCGCCGGAGGAGTCGGCCAAGAGCATCGTCGAGGCCGCACTCGCGGCCGGCAGCAGCGACAACACCACCGCGCTGGTGCTCGACGTCGTCGACCTGCCGCCGGCGGATCGTGACGAGCTCACCCACTCGATCGCAACGCTGCCGATCGGCGATCTGCCGGAAAGCGGCGACATCGTCGACGATTTCGCGCTCGGCGACGTGCTGTCCGACGGACGCTACAGCCGCCTGTTCAAGGCGGTCGACAAGCGCGCCGGCCGCGAGGTCGTGCTGAAATTCCCGCATCCGCGGGTCGCCAGCGAGGGCTCCTATCGTCTCGCCTTCGTCCGCGAGGCATGGGTCGCCGCGCGGGTACGCAGCCTGTGGATCGGCGAGATCATCGAGGTGCCGGCGGAACGGCGGACCAGGCTTTATTCGGCGATGCCGCTCTATGACGGCGAGACGCTGGAGCAGCGGCTCAATCGCGCGCCGCGGCTGTCGCTGACCGAAGGGATCGGGATTGCCACCAAGCTGGTGCGCGCGGTGACGGCGCTGCATCGCGCCGGCATCATCCATCGCGACATCAAGCCCGACAATGTGATCCTGCTGAAGGACGGCGGCTTGCGGCTGGTCGATCTCGGGGTCTCGCGCGTGCCGCTGCTGGAGGATTTTCCGGCCGAGGACATTCCGGGCACCGCGAGCTACATGGCGCCTGAGCTGTTCGGCGGCAAGGCGGGCGATGAGGCGTCCGACCTGTTCGCGCTCGGCGTCACCGTCTACCGGATGTTCACCGCGAATTATCCGTTCGGCGAGATCGAGCCGTTCTCGCGCCCGCGCTTCGGCAAGCCGGCGCCCCTGTCGCGCTACCGCCCCGATTTGCCGGCCTGGCTCGATGCGGTGATCGGCAAGGCGCTCAGCGTCGAGCCCGCGCAGCGCTTCGGCGACGCCATCGAGTTCGCGCACGAGCTGGAGAACGGCGCGACCTGGGCCGGCCCCGCCGTCACGACCCGGAAATCGCTGCACGACCGCGATCCCGTGACGTTCTGGAAAGTGCTGTGCGCCATCCTGGCCGTGATCGTCGTGGTGCTACTGGCGCGGCACTAATCCGGCAGGCTGAGCATCCGCACCAAGACCCGGCTTGTGTCGCGATCAGGCAACCAGCAACGCTGCCGCCCGCGCAAGCGGAACGGCGTCGTCGCCGAGCACCAGTGCGATGGCGTCGCGTTCCCACGCATCGTCGGCCGGCGCCAGCGGGTCCTTCGCGGTCAGGCGATGCTCCAGCACGAACCGCGACAGCAACAGCCGTCGTGCATCGACCTCCGCCTGGCAGCCTTCCCAGGCCAGAACGATCGCCGACGCCGCATGGTAGAGCGCACTGGCCGCAAGCCGCGCCGCATGTTCCGCCGCGCGATCGGCCGCCACCTGCTCGGCAAAGCCGATCGCGCGGTCGAGCGCTGTGCGGAGGCGGTTACGAAACGGCTCCGGCAAGGCCTTCGCCTCGTCAAGCCGCGCATGCAGGGCCACGGCCAGCGCCCGCTGCGCGCCGCTCTTGCCGACGGCGCGCGTGATGATGTCGAGCGCGTTGATGTTGCTGGTGCCTTCCCAGAGCACGCCGACGTGGGCGTCGCGCACCAGCCGCGGCTGCACCCACTCCTCGATGTAGCCGTTGCCGCCGCGCACCTCCATCGCACCGGTGGCGACCGGAATGTTGTCGCGGCAGGCGCGGTACTTCAAGAGCGGCGTCAGGATGCGCAGCAGGTCCCTCGCCTGCGCCGAACCGGCATTGGCTTCGTCCATCGCGCGCGCGGCCACCAGCATCATCGACAGCGCCTCCTCGGTCGGCACGATCAACTTCATCAGCTGCCGGCGCAGCAGCGGAAAATCGATCACGCGCTGGCCGAACGCCACCCGCGAGGAGGCGCTGACTTTGGCCTCGTTGAGGCAACGCCGCATCATGGCCGCGGCGCGCACGCCGTGCGACAGGCGCGAGAGGTTGACCTGCTCCATCATCTGCTTGAGGCCCTGCTCGGGATCACCGACCAGATAGGCCACCGCATTGTCGAGACGGATCTCGCCTGACGCCATCGATTTGGTGCCGAGCTTGTCCTTGAGGCGGACGATCCGGTAGCTGTTGCGCCTGCCGTCCTTCAGGCGGCGCGGCAGCGCGAACAGCGCCAGGCCCCTGGTGCCACCTGGCGCGCCTTCCGGCCGCGCCAGCATCAGCGCGACGTCGGCATCGGCGTGGGAGCAGAACCATTTGTCGCCGGTCAGGCGCCAGACCTCGCCGTCGCGGCGCGCGACGGTCTCGACCGCACCGACATCGGAGCCGCCGGCGCGCTCGGTCATGAACTGCGTGCCCTTCCACAAGGTCGCCATGTCGTCGGACAGCATCTTTGGCAGCAGATAGGCCTTGAGTTCGTCGGAGCCGAATTTGCGGATCAGATGTGTCGAGGTGTCGGTGACGCTGATCGGGCACATCAGCCCGAACTCGGATTGCACGAACAGATACTGAAACACGTACTTGGCCACGGCCGGCAGCGGCCGGTCCATGCCGAGCACGCCGGCGCGATGGCTCATGGCGTGAAACTGGAAATCGGCGAAGGCGATCGCCTCCATCTCGCGATACGTGGGGTGATAGTCGATCCAGTCCTCGTCGCGGCCGTAAGCGTCCCGCGGATTGAGCACCGGGCCGTGCTTGTCGGCGATCCGCGCCAGCTGGTCGAGCCTGCCTCCCGCCAGCTCGCCAAGGCGGTGGAAATGCGGCTCCAGTTTCTCGCGATCCTCGCGCGACAGATAGAGGTTGAGCAGGCCGCGCAGGCCACGGTCGAGATCGTAGAAATTGAGGCCTGCGCAATCATGCGAGATGTGACGGGCCGGATCGGCCGGATTGGCGGCAGCGTCGGGGCTACGAAGATCGAGCGCGCTCATCTGCATCGGGGCTCTCCTTGTTCGGGATGGCGTCGCACCAGCCTTGCCGGTGTGCGGGATGTCATCCCCGTCTGTCTGCAACATCGAGAACCGTGGTTGCGATGTCCACCTCCGGACCCCCATGCGAGAATAATTTCAGATACGTGGAAGAAATGCCGTCCGCGCGCGGCGCGCATGCGGTCGATGCTGCACCGCGCACTATTGACCTCCGCCGGTTTCGCTGCACATTCGACAGTAGAAGGCGACACCACGAATGTTGCAGCGCACCCGGTTGGCGCTGCGCGCGCAAGGACATGAGCGGCAGCAGATGAAGGGAGCGCGCTCCGACAGCCAGTCCCCGTCGCGGCGCGGCCGCAGGCGCATCGTCGCCGAGCGGGTGCGCGCGCAACTCGACGATCCCGCGGCGACGGTGATCGAGGCCAACCGGCATGACGAGTTATTTCGCGCCGCCGACGGCAGCGCGGATCCGTCCGTCGTCAAGTCGGCGCACCGCGTGCTCCGCATCTTCGAATATTTTGCCGAGATCGAGCGGCCGGCGGCGATGACCGAGATCGCGCGGCGGCTGAACTACCCGCCGTCGAGCACGTCGGCGCTGCTGAAGAGCCTGGTCGAGCTCGGCTATCTCGAGCATGACCGGCAGGCGCGCACCTACCGGCCGACGGTCCGCATCGCTCTGCTCGGCGGCTGGCTCACGAGCGAGCGGCTGCCGGGCGCAACGCTCGATGCCATCACGCGCGAGCTGCACGAGGCGACACGGCTGACGACGTTCGTCGTGGCGCGCAACCAGCTCTACAGTATCCCTCCATTGAGGGCCGCCTTGTTTGACGGACGCGAGCGCTGCAGGTCCTAGGGGTAATCCTAGGAGAAGCGCTATGACGATTTCGCGGG